>DATKHR010000217.1:0-16641 GCA_035510155.1 Vicinamibacterales bacterium | reverse complement strand
AGCTCATCAGGATTGTTCGCAGCTTCAACTGGGACCACCGGGTGGCGCCGATGAGGCATCGCCCGGCGCTGAGGCGCCGCGCGTAGCAACGCGGCGCCTCCGCCCGTGGGCCGGCCCCTTCAGAAGTTCACGCTGAACCCGACGCGCATGATGCGCGGCGCGACGATCTGACTGGGCGCCAGGTACGAACCGCCGACCGCCGGATTCAGCACCACAACCGTCGCCGCGTTCCCGACGTTGTAGATGTCCAGCCGCGGCACGATCCTCCGGCCCTGCGCGAAGTTGAAGGCGCGCGAGAAGCTGAGATCGACCAGCGTCACCGTCGGCAGTCGCTCGTCACCGCGCGCGCTGAGCGGGATCACTTGCGTCGATCGCGTAAGTGTCGGCAGCACGGTGCGCGTGACGGCGTACGACGAGTAGTACGGATAGCCGCCGTTGGACACCAGGCTGCCGGCCATCGTGATTGCCCACGGGAACTGGTAGCTGCCCGAGAGCCGGAAGGCGACGACGGAATCGTTCCCGACGACGCCATTCGAGTACAGGGTGTTGTTGGGATCGTTGAGATCGAGCGTTGAAGATTGCCCGCTGGACGTGTTGCCCGTGCTCGATCCGCCTGTGTTGATCCCGCCCTTGTTCTTCCCGATGGTCAAACCGCCAACCATCTGCCAATTCTTCGAGAATCGCTTGTTTGCCGTCACCTCGACACCGTCATAGTTGGTGTTGAGGTACGGGTCGTTGTCGACCACGTTGTTCTGGAACTGCGACCCGAAGAACGCCGGGTTCAGGTTGTAGACGGTCGCCGTCGTCGGCCCGTTGGGTCCGTTGGGAACGTTCACCGGCACGGAGGTATAGGCGGACGTCGGAATGGCCATATTCCTCGTGCCAATCTGATTGCGATTGGTGCGATGGTAGTACATGACGCCCACCCGCATGTTGCGCATCACCTCCCGCTCGACGCCGGCGGTCACCTCGTCGGAATATGGCCACTTGGGACCGTTGACCGGATCGGCGTAGTGGCTGGTGATGCCCGCGTAACCGGTGCACTGGCTGATCTCACTCGGCTGCGCAATGCCGTCCCCATTCGGATCGGTCCAAGTGCATTTTTGCGAGTCCGACTGGAGCGGGTTCACGTTCAGCACGCGATCGATCCCCACCTGGAGACCGTAACGGCTGTAGCTGGTTTTCAGGGCTGTTTTCCCGTCCGCGAGCGGATCGAATACGAGCCCCGTGCGCCAGACCCCAAGGCTCTGATGAATCGGGCTCGATTCGGAAATGTTCTTGGGGCCTACATACAGTCCGCCCGGCGTCGACTGAGCGGGCAGCGTGCCGACGTTGTGGTCGAAACGGAAACCGAGGTTGAGCGTCAGGTGCCGCCCGGCGGTCCATGTGTCCTGTCCAAAGAAACCGAGCACGTTCTCGTCTTGGATAGCGTCGGCCGGCGAGTTCCACTGCTGCACCTGCGTCGGCTTGCCGTTGGTGTACAGCAGGTACAGCGCGTTCTGGACGTTGACGTAGTCGTCGAAGAACAACCGCGCGTACTGAACGCCGCCCTTGAACAGATGATCGCCACCCCAGCCGGACTTGGTCATCGAACCGACGTTGTCGAACTGCCACCGCCGGTTCGGATTCGTCTCGTACCGCTGCGCAGCGTTGTAGGCCTTGTTCGCCGAGGCGTCCTCGATGCGGATGGCGGTTGGCGGAGTATCCGGTTGGTAGGAGTACGTCGTGGTGCCGTTCATCACGCTGAACGACGACTCGAACACGAGCTTGTTGTGGATGCCCGTGTACTTCGCCTGAGTTGACGAAGCCGGGTTCGTCTGAACGAGCGAGGCGATATCGGGCGCGTCGAACGAGCCATCGCGCCGGTGCCCGCGGATCTTGTTGTTCCAGTTGTACGAGACCGAGATCTTCTGGTTCGACGACGCCGAGAAGACGCCTTTGCCCGAATAGTTCTTCAGCGTGTTGTCGTCGATGGCTTGCGATCCATCCGCGTTGTGGGCGTTCACAAGCTTGTTGACGACCCAGCGACGGGCAGAACCGTTCACCCACAGCCGATCCTTCATGAGCGCGCCGCCGCCTGCGAGGTTGAAGTCGTAGGTCGATTGCGTCGGGTTGCCAAGGAAGGTCGATGGCAGCGGCGGCCCGAGGTTGTCGCTCTCGAGGCAGCCCGGCTTGACGTTGTGAGAATCGAGGCACCCTGACGAATAGCTGTACCGCGCGTCGCCGCGCCATCTGTTGCCGGCGTCCTTGGTCACCATGTTGATCGACACGCCGCCCGCCATGACCTCGGCCGGAATCGCCGACGTCAGGTAGTTCACTTCCTCGAACATCCCCTGGTCGTAATACAGCATCGTCGCGCCGCCGCCGCCACCGGGCCAGTTCACGGTTGCGCCGTCGATGTTGTAGCTGACGTCGTTGGTGCTCGAGCCGTGAGCCGACAGAGAGCTCTGCTGATACGACTGCGTGCCGCCCACGTCGTACGTGGCTACCTGCACGCCCGGAATGATCTTGGCCACAGACCAGGGATCGCGCCCTGACGGAATCCCTTCGAGCACATCCTGGTTCATCACGGTCTGTTGCAGGTTTGACTTCGTATCGACGGTCGGCGACTCGCCCGTGACCGTGATCGTCTCGCTCACGTTCCCCACTTCCAGTTTCGCGTTGACGTTCGCCACGAACGCCGCGTTGACGGCGATGTCGCCATGCTGGACGGAGCGGAAGCCTTGAAGCTCGAACCGCACAAGGTAGGTGCCGGGCGGCAGGCGATCGAACCGGTAGGCGCCTGTCGAGTCCGTGGCCTGCACCTGCGCGCCGCCAATGAGCTTTTCACCGGACAAGGTGACAGTGACGCCCGGCAAGACGGCGTTGCTGCTGTCGGTGACGGTCCCGGCAATCGAGCCGGTCTGGACTTGGGCGTGGGCGGCGGCTGCCGCCAACACGTAGAGCGCGCAGAACATGACGCGACGGACGATGGTCATACCCTCTCCCTTTGCCTGGACGATAAGGGCGTCTACCCCAGCGGGTCCAGTTAATTCTTCTAATCGAGCCATAACCGTCGAAGGCCGTATACTTTGTGGGAATGGCAATTCGCCCCGCCTCATGGCAGGTGGCGGCGGGCGTCCTCGTGGTTGTCCTGCTGCCTTTCGGCGTGAGGACGCTGCGTGCCGGGGGCCAGGAGCCGCCGCCGCCCGACCCTCAGACCACCCTTGTCAGGCAGTACTGCGCCGGTTGCCACAGCGACAAGGGGCGGGCTGGCCAGCTGTCGCTCGCTTCGTTCGACGCCACCAAGGCGGTCGACGAGGCGCCTGTCGCGGAAAAGATGATCCGGAAGCTGCGGGCCGGGATGATGCCTCCGCCCGGGGCGCGACGTCCCGACCCCGCTGCGCTGGCCGCGCTGGCCGAGGCGCTCGAGACGCGCATCGACGCCGCCGCAGCCCACCACCCCAATCCCGGCTGGCGCCCGTTCCAACGCTTGAATCGCGCGGAGTACGCGCGCGCCGTCAAGGATCTGCTCGCGGTGGAAGTCGACGTCAACGCGTTTCTCCCGCCCGACACGATCAGCCAAGGGTTCGACAACATCGCCGACTCCCAGGCCTTTTCGCCGGCCCTCATGGAAGGCTACCTGCGGGCGGCGAGCCAGGTGACGGCGCTCGCCGTAGGCGACGCGGACGCGGCGACGAGCGAGGCGCACTACCGCGTCCCGAAGACGGCGTCACAATTGCGGCGCGTCGACGGCGGCCCGCTTGGCACGCGCGGCGGAGTATCGGTCGTCCACACCTTCCCCGCGGACGGCGACTACGTGTTCCGGATGGAGCTTCACGGCAACGCCGACGGGTTCCTTTACGGCGGGCCTGCGGCGGGCGAACAGATCGAGCTGTCGATCGACGGCGCTCGCGAAGCGCTCCTCACCATCGATCCGAGGATGGCCGAGGTCACGACCGGATTGGCGTTGAAGACGCCGGCCATCCACGTCACGGCCGGCGGGCACCGCGTCACGGCCGCGTTCCTGCAGCGCTTCGAGGGGCCGGTCAACGATCTCCTCGCCCCCATCGACCAGACGCTCGCGGACACGCAGATCGGCGTGGCGTACGGCATCACGACGCTCCCGCATCTGAAAGATTTGAGCATCGTCGGCCCGGAGCACGTGACCGGCGTCTCGGAAACGGCGAGCCGACGGAAGATCTTCACGTGCCGCCCGACGGCCGCGGGAGAAGAGACCGCGTGCGCCGCTCAGATCGTCCGGCGCCTCGGCACGCAGGCCTTCCGCCGTCCGTTGACCGACAGCGATTTCAAGGGGCTCATGCGCTTCTACGAAGACGGGCGCACGGATCGCAACTTTGAATACGGCGTCGCGTCGGCCATCGAAGCCATGCTCGCGAGCCCGCAGTTCGTGTTCCGATTGGAGCCCGCCGCGGTCGATCGTTCGGCGACCGCGCAAGCAAGAGCGGTTGAGCGAATCGGCGACGTCGAGCTGGCCTCGCGTCTCTCGTTTTTCGTCTGGGGCGGGCCGCCGGATCAAGAACTGACCGCGCTGGCCGGCCGCGGCCGCCTGTCCGCGCCCGCGGCGGCCGGCGCGCCGTCGGCCTTGAGCAGGCAAGTGAAGCGGATGCTTGCCGATCCCCAGGCCGAGGCGCTGTCCAGGCGATTCGCCGCTCAGTGGCTGCGGCTGAACGACGTCGAAGGGATGCTCCCCGACGCCGTCCTTTATCCCTATTACGACCACACGCTTGGCGAAGCGCTTGTGCGTGAAACCGAGCTCTTCTTTGACAGCATCGTCCGCGACGACCGGAGCGTCCTCGATTTGCTGACGGCCGACTACACGTATGTGAACGAGCGGGTCGCCCGCCATTACGGCATTCCGAATGTGACGGGAAACACGTTCCGCCGCGTCCCGGTGCCGGAGTACCGGCGTGGGCTGCTCGGGCAAGGCAGCATCCTCGTGTTGACGTCGGTTGCCGACCGGACGTCCCCGGTCATGCGCGGCAAGTGGGTCATGGAAGTGCTGCTTGGGTCGCCGCCGCCCCCGCCGCCGCCAAATGTGCCGGCGCTCGAGGACACGAAAGGAACCGCGAACGGCAAGCTGCTGACCGTGCGCGAGCGGATGGAGGAGCACCGGAAGAACCCTGCGTGCGCATCGTGCCACCGTGTCATCGATCCGCTGGGTCTGGCCCTCGAGAATTTCGACGTGACCGGGCGGTGGCGGATCAAGGACAACGGCTTCCCGGTTGACGCCTCTGGAGTGATGTACGACGGGACGAAGCTCGACGGCCCGGCCGGGCTCCGGAGCGCGCTCCTCAAGCATCAAGACGTGTTTTTAGAGACGTTCACCGAAAGTCTGATGACCTACGCCCTGGGTCGACGGGTCGAGTACTCGGACATGCCGGCGATCCGCCGGATCGTGCGTGACGCAGGCAAGAACGGCTACCGGTTCAGCTCGTTTGTCAACGGCATCGTCGAGAGCGCAGCATTTCAGATGCGGATGGAGCGCTCGACGGACACGCACGCGCCCCACTGAGAAATTGAGGTTATGTTCATTACGCAAAAACGGCTTCCCCGTCGCTCGGTGCTGAAGGGTCTCGGGGCGACAATCGCCCTGCCCTTCCTGGACGCGATGGTTCCGGCCGGCGCCGCTCGCCACACGGCTTCGGCGCGGGAGGCGGCTGCCGGCGCGCGCCGGGTGCGTCTGGTGGCTATGGAAATGGTCCACGGCGCCGCCGGCAGCACGAATTTCGGCGCGAAGCGCAATCTGTGGTCGCCTGCCGCCGTGGGATCGACCTTCGACCTCGCTCCGACAAGCCTCGCGTCGCTCGAGCCATACCGGAACGACCTGACCATCGTGAGCAACACCGACGTGCGAAATGCCGAGGCATTCATTCCACCCGAAATTGGCGGTGATCATTTCCGTTCCGCGGCGGTCTTCCTCACCCAGGCGCATCCACATCAGACGCAAGGGTCCGACCTGCACGCAGGGACTTCGCTCGACCAGATCTACGCGCAGAAGTCCGGGCAGGACACGGCGGTTCCATCGATGCAGCTCTGCATCGAGAACGTCGACCAGGCGGGCGGCTGCTTCTACGGGTATTCGTGCGCGTACACCGATTCGATCAGCTGGGCGTCGCCCACCGAGCCGCTGCCGATGATTCGCGACCCACGCGCGGTGTTCGATCAGCTGTTCGGCGTGGGCGCGACGCCGGAGGCGCGCGCCAGGCGCCGGCAGCGCGACCGCAGCATTCTCGACTGGGTCACGGATTCAGTCGGACAGCTGAAAGGCACGCTCGGCCCCGCCGATCGGGCGCGGCTGAATGACTACCTCGAGGATGTCCGCGAGATAGAGCGGCGTATACAGAAAGTGGAAGCGCTCAATTCGAGCGGTGAAGCGCGTGAGCTGCCGGCCGCCCCGATCGGCGTGCCCGACGCTTACGACGAGCATGTCAGGCTGATGTTCGACCTGCAGGCGGTCGCCTTCGCCGCGGACATTACCCGGGTGTTCGCGTTCAAGTTGAGCCGCGACGTGTCGAACCGGGTGTTCAAGGAGGCCGGGGTCACGACCGGGTTCCATATTGCGTCGCATCACAACGACCGCGACGACCGAATCCTGGAATTCTCAAAGATCAACAAGTACCACGTCAGCCTGCTGCCCTACTTCCTCGAGAAGCTGAAGAACACGCCCGACGGCGAGGGCAGTCTGCTCGACAACTCCCTGATCCTGTATGGGTCGCCCATGGGCAACCCGAACGTGCACAATCACAAGCGCTGCCCGCTCTTCTTCGCTGGCCACGCGGGCGGGCGACTCAAGGGTCAGCTCCATTTGAAGGCGAGCGACGGGACGCCCATGGCCAATGCCATGCTGTCAGCGCTTCAGATCCTAGGTGTGGAGATCGACTCGTTCGGTGACAGTACAGGGAGCTTCGATTTGAACGCGGTCCAGTCATCATGAAGACGCTATTCAGCCGGTCGGGTCGGGGAGGTCGCGTAGGTCAGGGAGATCGAGCGGGTCACGTCCGTCGGGCGAGACGTGAACTTTTGCGTTGGGGCTGGGTGGCCGTTTTGACGGCAGCGTTGACCAGCACGCCGCGAGCGGTGTCCTCGGACAGCGCCGCACCCGTGGCGGATGCCGCAATGCGCAAGGATGGTCAGGCCGTTCGAGCCCTCGTCCGGCAGGGTGGTGATGTCAACGCGTCGCAAGGCGATGGCATGACGGCGCTGCACTGGGCGGCGATCGCGAGCGATGCCGACCTGACGAGCCTCCTGCTCTACGCGGGCGCGAACGTGCGCGCGACCACACGGATCGGCGGCTACACGCCGCTGCATCTCGCGAGCCAGTCCGGATCCCGGCCGGTTATCGACGCGCTGGTGGGCGCGGGCGCCGGCGTCGATACCGCGACGTCCACTGGGGCCACGCCGCTTATGCTGGCGGCAGCGGCCGGACAACTCGAGGCGGTCAACGCGCTGCTCGATCATCACGCCGATCCGAACGCGACGGAGAAAGCCAACGGCGAGACGGCGCTGATGTTCGCCGCGGCGCTCGACCGCGCCGACGTCGTACGCCTCCTGGTTCGGCACGGGGCGACGACAGCGCTGGCGAGCAGGGTCGTCGACATCACCGGCGTCACCGCGCCGGAAGAAGCGCTCCAGAAGGAGATCCGCGACAAACAGAACGCGGAATCGGCGGCGCGAACGGGTGGTGCGCCGCCCCCGCCGGATCCCGCAGCGTTTCAGGCCCCGGCCACGCGCGACGGCGTCGCCGGCGCGACGCGGCCGTACTCGTTCAACGAGCTGATCGGCAAGCAGGGCGGCCTGACAGCGCTCCACTTCGCCGCGCGGCAAGGCGCCCTCCAGACGGCGCGGGCCCTCGTGGAATCGGGCGCTGATCTGAACGCCGCCAGCCCGGCTGACGGAACGACACCACTGGTGATTGCGGCCATAAATGGTCAGTTCGATCTGGCGAACGACCTGCTCGAGCACGGGGCCCAACCGGACCTCGCGAGCGAATCGGGAATGACGGCGCTCTACGCGGCCGTGAACGTCGAATGGGCCCCGCGCATGTTCTACCCGCAGCCGCGCGCGCAACTCCAGCAGCACCTTTCGTACCTGGACTTCATGAAAGCCCTCCTCGACAAGGGCGCTGACGCCAACCCCCGCGTGCGCAGGAAGATTTGGTACACGCAGTACAACTTCGATCTCCTTCGCGTTGACGAGAGCGGCGCAACGCCTTTCTGGCGCGCGGCCTACGCCAGCGACATCGCCGCCATGAAGCTGCTCCTCGCCTACGGCGCGGATCCGAGCATTGCGACGATGAAGGCGCCGGCGAACAACCGGTTTCAGCAGGGGGGCACACGCAGCGGCGATGCCAGCCGGGACGGAACAGGACGGCCGCCGGTGCCGACGGGCGGTCCCAATATCCCGCCGCTGGTGGCGGCCGCAGGCGCCGGATACGGCGAGGGATTCGCCGCCAACGCTCATCGATTTGCGCCGACCGGCATGCTCGAGGCCGTGAAGTTCCTCGTCGAGGAGGTGCACGCCGACGTCAACGCCCAGGACGCCGACGGCAACACGGCGTTGCACAACGCAGCCGCTCGCGGCGACAACGAGATGATTCTCTACCTCGTCTCGAAGGGGGTCGATGTCAAGGCGGTCAACCGCATGGGGCAGACGACGGTCGACATGGCCAACGGACCCGTGCAGCGCACGCAGCCGTATCCTGAGACGATCAAGCTCCTCGAAGGACTGGGCGCGAAGAACAATCACCGCTGCGTGTCCTGCTGAGAACTGAGAGACACGCCGGCTCGCACGACCCAGTCGATCGGGGACCCGCCGCTAGCGACTACCGCTCATCTGAAGCAGGCGGAACGCCGCCGCCGCCGACCGATCGTCGGCGCACTCGAGCGCCCTCGCCAGATGCCCAGTCGCGTTCGCGACCGCAAAGCTCACGCCGTGCAGATTGCGCGACGGGGGCACGCCGGGAATCTCACGCGGCAGCCCCGACGCGCGGAGCACGGACACCCCATCGATTGAGACGACGCGCCAGTCGTGTCGGGCACAGGTCCAATCGACCTGCACTGGCACCACGCCTGGCAGACTGCCCGGCAGGTACGGCACTCCCTCATCGTCGCGCGCCGCCACGATGAGGGCGCCGGCGGCCGTGGCGAGATCGACCGCGGCCGTGAGCGCCGTCCCGTGCTCGCGCCGCGATGTGCCGAGGCTGAGGTTCGCCACGTGCATTCCGTTCTGTGCCGCCCATTCGATGGCGGCCACCAGGGACTCGATGCGAGTGGACAGCTGGCGATCGAAGATCTTGACGGCAAACAGCTCTGCTGCGGGCGCGAGATCCCGGATAGCGGCGGTGACTGCTGTACCGTGGCCGAGGCGGTCGACGAAGTCATCGTGCACGCGCCCGTCGGCATCGATCGCGACGCCGCCGGCCACGCCGTTCACGTGCGGATGCCGGGCGTGAACGCCGCTGTCGATGATGGCGATACGTACGCCCCGCCCAGTCTGCCGCGAGTGGGCGGTCACGCGGGCTGCACGTCGCGCAGGCGCGAGCCGTCGACGACGAGCACACGATGGGCCCGACCGGCGAGCTCCGCGCGATGCGTAATGACGATGGTCGTGCGACCTCGCCGCCCCGACTCATAACCCTCGACCAAGCGGCGTTCGTTGACGGCGTCGAGCGCGGAGGTCGGCTCGTCGAGCACAAGAATCGCCGGATCGATCAGGAACGCGCGCGCCGCCGCGATGCGCTGCCGCTCGCCGGCTGACAGCGCCGTCCCCCGCTCGCCAACCACGGTGTTGAAGCCATCCGGCAATGCGTCGACGAACCGATCGAGCGAGGCCCGGCGCGCGGCCTCGGCCACCTCCGCGTCCGACGCGCAGGGACGTGCGTAGCGGATGTTTTCGGCAATCGTTGCGTGCAGGATGAACGGCTCCTGCTCCACCAGCGCAACGGCGTGACGGAGATCGGAGAGCCTGAGCGTTTTGACGTCGCGTCCATCGATCCGCACCACGCCGTTGTCCGGATCTTGAAGCCGCAGCAGCAGGTCGGCGAGCGTGGATTTGCCGCTTCCGCTGGGGCCGACGATGGCCAATGTCTCGCCTGCCTCCAACGAGAACGACACATCGTCCAGCACCTTCACCGGTGCGGAGCCGCGGTCGTGGGAGAGCGACACGTGCTCGAATGACACATCGCCGCGGACCTCCCCCAGGGGCACGGCGTCTGGCGCCTCACGAACTTCGACGGGCTGGTCAAGGATCTGGGACACGCGGCGGAGCGACACACGGACTGTCGCGAGGCTTGTGTACAGACCCATGAGCGCCTGCACGGGCGCCAGGACGCGCATCTGGTACGCCATGAAGGCGACGAACGTGCCGACGGTCATGGCGCCGTGGATGACGCGCCATCCGCCGTAGACGAAGACGAGACCCGCGCCCGCCGAGAAGACGAGACCCGGAAGGCCCCCTGCAAGGTAGGTCACGCGCTGCATCGACATCAGCGCCGCCACGAACGCCGTATTTTTCCTCTTGAAGCGCTCGACTTCGCGCTCCTGCGCGTTGGACGCGACCACGAGCTTCGCTGCCTGCAGCGTTTCGATCAGGAAGCTTCCGATGTCGGCGCTTCGCTGGCGCAGGGCGGCAATTTGGCCCTCCAACCGCGCGCGGTAGTGCGCCAGGGCCCAGACGCCAAGGGGCGCGATGAACACCGTGACGGCAAAGAGGCGCAGATCGAGCCACGCGAGCATCCCGACGCTTCCGGCCAGAAACAGGATGTTCCCTAACCACGCCAACGCGGCTTCGGAGGCAATCCGCTGAATCTCGCCGATATCGTTGTTGATGCGCGACATGATGTCGCCCAGACGCGTTCGCGCGTAGAACCGGGGCGACAGCTGCTGCAAATGCCGGTACATCTCGAGGCGCATGTCGAAAAGGATGTCCGCCGACACACGCGTGTACCGGAGTCCGCTTACGGCGTTCACCAGGAAACCGAGCAGGGTGACTGCAGCGAAGAGGATCGCGACACGAATGAGCGCGGCGGAATCGCGGCCCATGAGCGCGCGATCGAAGAAATCACGGGAGAGCAGCGGCAGGTACAGCGAAAGGCCGGTGCTCAGGAAGCTGAGTGCGACGACGAGCGCCAGGCGCCGCCAGTACGGAACGATGAAGCGGAGCGCACGGCGAAGATCCCCGGAAGGCACACCGGTTACTCGTTGCTCGTTTTCCCCGCCTGGCCTGGAAAGACGAAGAGATCCGTCGTCATGTCGCCATCGAGCGTAATCGTCCGGAGGTATTGATAAGACTCCGCGTCGTAGAGGTCGATGGTGTTGCCCGCCACGTAGATGTACAGGACCTTGCCATTAGAGCTGGTCTTGAGCCCCATGCGAGGCCGACCCTTGAACTCGGTCCGCCCCGCCAGCTTCCGGTTCTCGAGGTCGAACTTCCAGAACTCGTAGCGGCCGATGTCCTCGTAGAGGCCATAGCCGACCTTGCGGCCGGGCGCCATTGTGAAGCTGACGGGATTGGACGGACCAAGGGTGTAGAAGTCGACGGTCTTGGCGGCCAGATTCACGCGGCCGATTCCCATCATGCGGCGGTGCTGCACGGGATCGGACACGTTGAAGAGTCCGGTGTAAAAACCAGGGTCATCGTTGAGGACATCCCGGGAGCCAAACTCCAGTCGTCCGAAGCCTTCCTCGATCGGTCGCGAGAGCTCCCATTTGTCGACCTGCGTGAACGTGTTCGTCTCGTAAATCAAGACGTCCTGGTCGGTGAACAGATACATCAGCTTGCCGTCGGGCGAGAACATGATGTTCGCGAACTGGCGCTCCTCGCCGTTCGGCCACGGAATCGTCCGCACGATCTTGTGCTCTCTCAGGTCGTACTGGACGAGCGTCGGCGATCCGATCTCGAATCGATCGACGAGCTTGGTCGCCGACGCCGTCACCATGACGACGAAGCGGTGAAGCGGGTCCGGCTCGAGGCCCCTGATGCGAACTTTCCGGTTGCCCTCGCTCAGCGTGAATGTATCGATCGTCTTCCTTGCCGCGATGTCGAGGATCTCGACCTTCTCCATCGCCGCCTCGACGGTGTAAAACCGCTTGCCGTCGCGCGACAACGTCGTCCGCCTCGGGATACCCGAGGCGTAGGGAATCGTCCCGATGATCTTCTCCGACGCCTCGTCGATGATCCAGAACTGCTTCGGGTACGCGCCAATGATGAGCGTGCCGTTCCCGGCCGACACTTTGGGCTTGTCGGCAGATCCTGACGGGAGGGCGCCACCGACCAGGCACAGCACGGCGGCGGCGGGCACGACGAGCGAGAGCTTTTTCATGGCCGGCAAGCCCCCTACGGAAAGATGAGGTCGATCTTGCGCCAGTCTTTTTGCGCGGCCGCGCATTTCGCTGTCCAATCGGGCGCGTGATTCAGCTGGTCGGGCACTTGCGCCGGCCAATAGCAGCCGATGTGGCAATCGAACAGATCGCGCTCGACCGGCTGACAGAGACCGGCTGTCCCCCCGGTCCGATCGGCCTCCCAGCCTGGCGAGAACACCAGCGAGCAGCCGAGCGGAAAATGCGGGAGCTGTGGGACGCCGGTTCGTTGCAGCGCGACCACGTCGGGCTCGGTCGCCCGCTCGATGCGGGCGGCCTTGCGGTTGACGGCCTTCAGGTGATTCACGACACTGTCTCCTTTGTGTCTTCCTCGTCGAATTGCGTGAGAAACGCGGGATTGCGCACCGAGAGCTCGCCGTACACCCTCAAACAGACGTCCGTCCAGCCACGGATCCACTCGCAATAGTGCAGGTTCGCCGCCCCCGTGTCGCCGTAGCGCGTGTGCGCTTCGTGATAGCAACCGCCCGAGCACAAGGGGCGGGCCCAGCACGTGTGACAGTCGGTCTTGTTGGCGATGTGGTGCTTCTCGAGAAACGCCTGCTGAGCGTGTCGATCGATCCCGTCGCGGACCGTGCCGACGCCGTGGGTCTCGGAGCCCGCGAACCGATGACAGAGCGCCACGTGCCCGTCCGTGGCGACGCCGAGCAGCCCGAGCCCCGCGCCGCACGGATAGGCCTTGCTGACGCCCTTGTGCAATTCCTCCAGCGTCTCTTTGACGTTCGAGAAACCGTGATGACGATTGGCAACGGACGCTTCCAGGAACTCGTCCGCGAGATCTCGAAACTGACCGAGCATCCGGTCGTAGCCGCTGTCCGAGATCGCGTGACCGCGAACGGGCGAGGTCGTGACCGGCGCGAAGCCGACTTCCCAGAAACCCAGCTCCTCGGTCAGGTGGCGGAAAATGCGCTTGACGTCCAGCGTCGCGGACGTCAGCGTCACTCGTGCCCCGATCGGGCGGCTGCGATGACGCGTCAGGAGCGCCTTGATCTTGGGCGCAACCACATCGTAACTGCCCGCGCCGTTGTGGAAGACGCGAAACTTGTCCTGCATCTCCCGCGGGCCGTCAATTGAGATCGTGACGCCAATCCGCTCCTCCGCCAGAAATTCGATGACTTCCGGCCTCAGGAGAGTGGCGTTGGTCGTCAAGCTGAAGTCGACGTCCTTGCCGAGCTCCGCTCCGCGCCGTCGAGCGTAGGCGACGGTCTTGACCAGGACAGGGAAGTTCAACAGCGTCTCGCCCCCGAAGAACGTGACATGCGCGACCTTGTTGGCCCCCGATTCGCGCAGCATGAAATCGACGCTCTGGCGCGCGGTCTCCTCGCTCATGAATTTCGGCTGCCGCCCGTTCTCCGTGTCGACGATCTTGTCCTCGCCGTACTCGTAACAGTAGGTGCAGCTCAAATTGCACTGATTGGTGACGTTCAGCACCATCGTCGTCAGCGGAAACGGGGCGAGCGGGATCACTTTCGGCGGCGGCGAGACAGGCGCGTCATGTTCTCCGATCGCCTGCACGCGGAGCAATTCTCCAAGCGTGGTCGCGAGATCGATGGCTGGCACGGCCGCGGCCAGCTCCTCGCGCGAGCGCGGACGCTCGGCCACCGCCCGCAGCACGGCGTCGGACGCCGCGTCGAGCGCGAAGATCGCGGCGCTCGGGACGAGGTACACGAACGGCTGCCCAGCGGCCTCGAACCGGTGGTGCTCGCGCGCGGTCCAGAGGGTCGTGTCGCTCGGGATGTTCATTGTGGCGGCTCGCGCTCAAACCAGGCCATGTAGAGCGGGACGGTCACGAGCAGATGTGCCCGGGCGCGCAACGGCTTCGAGGTGTCGCGCGCATCGCCGGACCGAAGCTCGGCGACCACCCAAACATCTCCGACATTGTTGCGGTTGCCGCTTCGCTTCGGGTTCGGGCCATCGAGGGACGGGGTAAAGAGGCCATTGGCATCGATCGCTCCGACGAACTGCACGTCGTCATCGCCGAAGGTTGCGGTGTACTCCTCGAGCGACCACTTCACGTCGACGATGCCAAGCGTCACATCGTCGGCGGTGTCCGGCTTGCCGTCCGGGCCGTTGTGGAGGCCGATCGCTTCGAACTGCTGCAGCTGCTTGGGAAACACGGCACCGCCGACACGGGCCATGCCCGCCTGCGGTACGACCCTGATGCCGTCGATCTTGTCGTAGACGACCAGCGCCGCGGGCTTGACGGCCCCTGCCACCGAGACATCGCGTGCGCCAATGGGCGCGGTTTGAGCGACGTCGAGCTCCACCGAGATTTCCTCGGGACCGGCGCTCACGATTCGTGACACCTTCAGGCCCTGTCCGAGACCGATGTCATCGGGGCGGATCGAGGCCGGCAGGCGCGCACCAAAAATCTTGACCGCCTGGCCGTTCACACCGCTCCGAAGGGCCGTCACGCTCGTGCCGGTCACGATCGGAGATCCTGTCTGCCGGATCAGCCGCACATCGAGGCCGATCTCGTCGTACGCCCCGGTAAACCAGCGGCCCCACATCTCGTTCCAGCCCCGCTCAATGAACAGGACTTCGCGCCAGGTCTGGTCTGCGGCCCCGCGCCCACGCCACTGGTACCCGGTATAGACGAGCGCCTTTGATTTCCGCGATACCGTTTCCCCTGTCCGCGCAACGGTGTAGCGCAATTCCGTCGTGAACGCATCCGGCGACGCAGGGTCGGCGGCTATCGTGACCTGGCCGTAAACGGGCCCCTTCCCCGGCGCGGAACCGACGAGCACCCATTGGCCGGCGAGCTTGGGCGGCTGCATCGCCACGGACCACGCGGACCAGTCTGGCGTGGTGAGCGGCATCGCTTTCTCGAGATGCTCCAGCGCCTTGTCCATGGGATTCCGGTTGTCGGGCGGGCGGCCGTCCGGTCCGGGCTCGGTCTGCAGCGGCCGTGTCCGCCGGAAGCCCTGACCACCGTTCATCGGCTGCACGTCCACGAGCGGGTAGTACCCGCGATGCATCGCGACGAGCAACTCCCACTCTTCCTTCGTGCGGCGTTCACTCAGCACGCGCGCCATCGAATGGCAGGATGAGCACGTATCCGCCGTGTCTTTGTCTGCGGCATAGACGTATTCGGCGGTCCGCCGCTCGGCCTCGAACTCGATCGGCCGCGTTTCCTCCGGCGCGAGCCCCTGGTGGTCGGCCAGGTACTTGAGAATTGTGCGCGCGTCGGCCGGATCGAGCGTCGCGTGATTCAAGGTCACCATGCGTTTGATGGTGCGTTCCCAGTTTTCCGGCGTGGCGCGCCGATACGAGATACGCGACATGCGCTTCTGGTCGTCTGACTTGTGGCAACCGCCGCAGCGCGAGCGCACGAGCTCGCTCTGGACGGGGATGCCTTCATCGGACGCAGTGGAGGCCGGCGATTGAGGCGCAGTGGCGGCAGGCGATTGAGCCTGCGTGCTCCCGGCCGCCCCAACGACAGCCGCCACGACCAGCCAACCGAGTCGCGCTACCATCGCATCACGTCCTTCTTGATGAGAAACCCCTTGGCGACGAGGAGCGACAGCCCGCTGACGACGCTCGCCAGGGGCACGGGACCGTTCGCGCGCTGATATGCCTCGAACAGGTCGGGCACCTGCCGGTACCGGCCGGCGAGCCGCGCGAGCGCCATGAGATCGACGTTGTCCTTGAAGCGGATGCCCGACGGGAACGCGTCCTCGAGAACGACCTCGCGATCGCGGATGACGGCGCGCCGCTCGTATGCCACCGCCTCGTTGAGCGCGAGATCGAGCTCGTCAGTCTCCTGAATCTGTCGGAGGGCGTCACGAAGCGACCGTTCATCCGTCATGGCTGATGGCTCACGGCTCGCGGCTCGCGCCGTCCAGAACGGATTCGGGAAGCGCTCGGCTGCCGCGCACGCGAATTCACGCGAGCGCTCGGCCGTCGCCGCGTTCACGTCGCGCTCCCACGACGAGAACAGCTCGAGCGCGGCAGCCTGACGATCTGGGTGCCGCAGGCAGGTGTTGACAACGACCGCCGCCATCCACGCGGACCCGACGGCCTTCTTCACGCCGAACGACGACACCGGATCGACGAACGAGCCGGCGTCACCGACCAGGAGAACGTGCCGCCCGCCATATTCAGAGGACGAGTAGGTCGACGCGTCGCAAGCCCAGACATGGTCGAGGGTAGCGTCGCGCAGGTGGCGGCGGAGCTGCGCAGTCCGCTCCAGCTCGGCGTGGTAAGCCTTTATCAGTCCTTGGGCCCTGGGCCTTGGACCTTCGTCCGGCCTTGGTCCCTGGTC
>DATKHR010000216.1:0-3640 GCA_035510155.1 Vicinamibacterales bacterium | reverse complement strand
CGCGGTTCGGCTTGGTCAGGCGATCGGCGGATGGTCGGATGACTCATTTCGACATTCAGCCGACCGCGGTGGACGACAACGTGTGGGCCCTCCTCTTCGAGCGCACCGGGCGACTGTGGGTTGGACATCGCTTGGGATTGATTTCGTTTGTTCCCGAGGCGTCCACGTCGATCGACCGCGCGAACAGCGGCAGGCGGTCCCTGCCCTCCGACGCGCGACGCTACACGACCGATGATGGATTGGCCAACAACGACGTGATCGCCCTTCTTCAATCGCGCGACGGTTCGATCTGGGCACGAACGTTCGGCACCGGTCTCACACGATTCAACGGCGGCACGCTTCGAACGTATTTTGTCGGTTCGCGCGCGGGCGACGACCTTGCCGGGGTGACAGAGGATCGTGACGGGAATCTGTGGATGGGCACCACAGCAGGTGGAGCGGTGAAGGTGACGACGCATCCGTGGACCACGTACGGAGAGGCCGACAGTCTGGGACTGGCCGTCAGCTCGGTGTTCCAAAACGGCGCGGGGGAACTGTACGTAACCAGCAGCGCGTGGCTTGTCAGCCGTTTTGAGGGCAACGGCTTCGCTACGATCCGGCTTCCATTGCCGCGGTCGGTCAGCGACGAGAGCTGGCGCGGGATAGAGCGGCAGCGCGGCATTATCCAAGATCACGCAGGCGAGTGGTGGATTGGGACACGCGAAGGGCTCTTCCGCTTCGGGCGAGTCGATCGGTTCGAGCTGCTTGCGCGAGCGCGACCGAAAGCTGTTTACACGACGCAGAATGGTCTTCCCTTCGGCGACGTGGCGCGGTTGTTCGAAGATTCGAGCGGAGACATCTGGATCGGATCATGGCCTCCCTCACGGGAAGCCCTGGTCCGTTGGGAACGTGCGACCGCGACGTTTCACCGATATGGAGAGGCTGATGGCCTGCGACCGTTTATGAGTGCGGTCAGCTTCGCTGCCGACGCGACCAGCGTCTGGGCAGGGTTTCGCGAGGGGGGCCTCGCGCGGTATCGAGACGACCATTTCACGATGTTCGGGCCGCACGACGGCGTTCCACACGGTCAGGTCAACGGCCTCTTTCTCGACCGGGCGCGCCGACTGTGGGTAGCGATCAGGGGAGGTGGCCTGTGCCGCATCGATGAACCGCAAGCCGATCGCCCACGTGTAATCAGGTACACGACCGCTGAAGGGCTGACGAGCGACAACCTCCTCAATGTCACCGACGACCCGCACGGTCGCATTTACGTAACGGGCGCCCGGGGCATCGACCGGCTCGAGCCGGACACCGGACGAATCAGGCACCTCTCGACGGCCGATGGACTCGCAGGAGGTGAGTTCACAGCCGCATTGCGGGATCGGAGCGGCGCGCTCTGGTTCGCGACGACGACGGGGCTGTCGCGTCTCGCCCCGGAGCGCGAGCCGAGTCCCTCCGCGCCGCCCATCCTGATCAGCACCCTTCAAATTGCGGGGATCGCGCAGCCGCTTTCCGCGCTGGGGCAGACCTCAGTGCCTCCTCTCCTGCTCGGACCCAGCGAAAACAACGTGCAGATCGAGTTCTTCAGCCTGAGCTTCCGGCCGGGCGAGACGCTTCGTTACCAGCACCGGCTGGAGGGGACCGGTGCCGACTGGAGCGCGCCGAGCTCGCAACGGAGCGTCAACTTTGCGAGCCTCTCACCGGGAACGTACCGTTTCTCGGTACGCGCTGTCAGCGCCGATGGTACGGAGAGCCCGGCTCCGGCGACGGCTTCGTTCACCATTCTGCCACCGGTGTGGCGCCGGTGGTGGTTCCTCGGCTTGATGGTGATCGTCGCGGCGTCGGTGGCGGCTGTCTTTTCGAGGGACGTCGCCGAGCGGAAGCGGGCGCACGAAGCGCTGCGGCGGAGCCGCGAAGAGCGGCTCGCGGAGCTCGAGCGCGTGCGCAAGCGGATCGCGACAGACCTTCATGACGATATCGGTTCCAGCCTGACGCGCATTTCGCTCCTGAGCGAGGTGATGAAGCACCAGGTTGGTGCCGCCGGCGGGACGTTGACGGAGTCGCTCTCGTCGATTGCCGGCTTGTCTCGAGAACTGGTGGACTCGATGAGCGACATCGTCTGGGCGATAAATCCGACGAGGGATCATCTGAGCGATCTCTCGCAGCGCATGCGACATTTCGTCAGCGACGTGTGCACCGCGCGACAGATCGACTTCCGGTTCGAGACGCCGCCCTCCGATCGGGATGTTGCCGTTGGGGCCAATATCCGTCGGGAAGTGTTCCTGGTCTTCAAGGAAGCGGTCACGAATTTGGCGCGCCATTCCGCCTGCTCCGAAGCCGTTCTCGAATTCCGCGAGGGCGAACACGGATTGCTGCTCCGGATCGCGGACAACGGACTGGGGTTCGACGTCGGGGGCGCCAGCGCGGGCCACGGTCTTCGCAGCATGCGAGATCGCACGCAGGCATTGGGCGGTCAATTCGAGATCGCGTCCGAGCCGGGACGAGGCACGGTCGTGACGTTCACGATTCCGCTGGGCGAGCGGGTACAACCAGCGCGGGCACACGCGGCCGGCACGAACGCTACGTGAGTATGCGGTGACCCAGCCGCCCGGCTGGGCGTAGCGTAGAAGGACAGAGACGACCCGAATGTCGCCAAATCCGCAACCGCCGTCCAACCCCCCGCGTGACTCGCCGCCGAACGACATTCGAGTCGCCATTATCGAAGATGAACGCGATATTCGTGAATCTCTGTCGGTGCTGGTCAACGGCACGCCCGGGTACTCCTGCACGGGAAGCTATCGCACGATGGAAGAGGCGCTCGACAGAATCGCGCTTCAATTGCCCGATATAGTGCTTTCCGACATCGGTCTGCCGGGCCGGAGCGGGATCGAGGGCGTCAAGCTTCTTAAAGAGCGCCATCCGCAGCTGCTGGTGCTGATGCTCACGGTGTACGACGACGATGAACGCATTTTCGAGGCGATGTGCGCAGGGGCCTGCGGGTATCTGCTCAAGAAGACACCGCCTGCACGTCTGCTCGAGAGCCTGAAGGAAGCGGTGCAGGGCGGGGCGCCGATGTCGCCCGAGGTCGCGCGGCGCGTCGTCGCGTTGTTCCGCGAGATTCGCCCGCCTGATCGCGCCGACTACCAGCTCACGCCGCACGAAACCCGCTTATTGAAGCTGTTCGTCGAGGGCCATAACTACAAGACCGCCGCTGTTGAGCTCGGCGTATCCGTCAACACCGTGAACTTTCACGTCCGCCACATCTACGAGAAGCTGCAGGTTCACTCGCGATCCGAAGCCGTGGCGAAAGCGCTCCGCAATCGTCTCGTCTGACGCACCCTTCCCGTGACGCAGGCAGCACGTTCCTACTTGCGCAAGTGTTGATCTCTACTTGCCCAAGCGGTGATCGCCGAGCCGCGCCGCCATATCTTCAATGAGCGCGGACGCCGTGGGGAACGAGACCGCACGTCTTCTGCGGGAAGGGTTGCAAGCCATGCTTGGTGGAATGACTGTCGTGAATTCACCGGATCTCGCCTCGTTCTCGGACGTGGACTTGCTGCGCACGCTGACCTCCTCTGGACGCCGGCCCAACCTCCTCGTCGATTGCGTCGACCACCCGGTAGAGGACGTGCTGGCCCAGCTGAGTGCCTTGTGCACGGGA
>DATKHR010000215.1:0-6473 GCA_035510155.1 Vicinamibacterales bacterium | reverse complement strand
GCGGTGTGCGCGGCGACAATCTGCCAGCGGCCCTGCCGCTTCATCCAGACGTTCGTCGTTCGGTAGCGGCGATGGACGTCGATGTTCTCGCCTTTGATCCTGACGACGAACCGGTAGCTCGCGATGCCGGCGTCACCATACGTCGCCACTTTCACGTCTTCGTTGTCGCAGGACGTCACGAGTGGTCCTCCGCTGGTCATCGCACGTTCGCGCTCGGCAATCCCACGCTTCACCTCGTCGATGATCGCCAACTTGCTGCACGTCGGCTCGCCAAGCACCCCCGTCAGCAGCAGTTCGTCCGCGTAGATGCGATCGAGCGCCTCAAGGTCCAGTGTCCGTTTCGCGTGCGCCAACGCCTGTTCCTGTCTCAGGATTTCCTGTGCCGTCTCAGACATGGTGAATCTCCCTTTTACCAGACTCCGCGAATGGACCGGACGATACCGTTATTGCGGCCCGAAGGTCCCGAAGGTTTTGCTAAAATTTGCCGAATCCTGATGCTCGGACGCGAACGGTTCCAGTTCGGCGACTTCACGCTGGATGTCGACGAGCGTCGGTTGTCACGAACTGGCGGTCATGCCGTGCGCCTGGCGCCGAAAGCCTTCGACCTCCTCGTCGCTCTCTTGCGCGAGTCGGGCCGACTTGTGACTAAAGCGGAGCTGCTCGCGCGGGTGTGGCCGGACAGCTTCGTCGAGGAAGGCATCCTCAGCGTCCATATCGCGAGTCTTCGGAAGGCGCTCGATGGGTCCTCTCGAGGTCCGATGTGTATCGAAACGGTGCCACGCTCCGGATATCGGTTCGTCGCGCCCGTCAAGCGATCGTTGAGCCGCGACGATCCGCTTGACGTCCGCGCGGTGCTGCCGCCCATCGAGGTGTATGAGCTCGTGGGCCGCGGACGTTCGCACCTGCTCTCCGGGTCCTATTTTGAGCTGCCGGACGCGGCGACGGCGTTCCGCGCCGCCATCGAGATCGATCCGACCTATGCGGCGGCCCATGCTGGCCTCGCGTTGACCCGGTGCGCTCAGGCCAGCCTTCGCATGATGCCGCACTTGGAGGCGTACGCGGACGCGAAGGCATCCGCCTTACGCGCACTCGCCATGGACGACGGGTGCGCGGACGCACAAGTGGCACTGGGTTCCGTGTTGTTCTTAAGCGAATGGGATTGGACTGGTGCCGAGCGGAGTTTGCGTCGGGCGCTCGATATCAACCCCGCTCATCCCGAGGGATTGCTCCAGTATGGCAGCCTGATGGAGGCACTCGGGCATCTGGAACAGGGCTTGCGGTTCAAGCAGCAGGCACTCGAGCGTGATTCACGGTCGCCGCTTGTCTTCGTTCAGATCGCGATGTCGTACTGGCATCAGCGGCACTATGATGACGCCATTGCCTGGGCAACCAGAGCGCTGGATCTCGATCCTCGGCATCTGCTCGCCGGCGAGTTTCTGGCCGGCGCATATTGGAAAAAAGGTGACATCGAGTCTTTTCTGGCGGAGCAACTGCGACACGCGGAAGTGTTTGGTGTTCCCGACGCCACCCTCGCGCATTTGAAGCTTATGTGCGCTGAGATGAAAGACGCCTACGCGGCTGGCGGACCGGTAAAGATGACGCGTTACATGCTCGCACAGATGCCGCGGACAGAAGGCGGTGCCGCCTCGGTGCAGTTTGCCGTTCTGCATGGTGCGGCCGGTGACCTCGATACCGCATTCCGGCATCTCGATTGCGCGCTGGACGCACGCGATCCGGCGCTGGTCCATCTGGCGGTTGCGCCCCAGTGGGACAGCCTTCGTGCTGATGTGCGGTTCCAACAGCGACTGGCCAAGATTGGTCTTGGCGCGGCTCAACGAGGCGGGGCGGTGGCTTCCTAACCAAACCCTCTGTACGCCCGATCGCCTCGCCATCAGCAAAAGCCCCCGCGCCGGTGGCCACGCACGCCGCCGAATACCCACGCGTCCGTCGTTGTGTGGTACGGTGGCGCAGCCGTCCTGGGCATTCCTCACGGCGATCGGCAACCGGCAGCAGACACAGGAGGCGACCTGGAGATGGCCATCACGCTCAAGGTCAACGGCCGCGATTATTTGGTCGACGTCGATCCGGATTCGCCGCTGCTCTGGGCCATCCGCGACACAATCGGTCTGACCGGCACCAAGTTCGGCTGCGGGATTGCCGAGTGCGGGGCGTGCACCGTACTCGTGGACGGCCGTGCCGTCCGCTCGTGCATGTTCCCCGTCGGGTCCGCCGAGAGCACCGCGATCACCACGATTGAAGGCCTGGCAAAAGACGGAACGCTCCATCGCGTCCAGCAGGCGTGGATCGATCACCAGGTTCCCCAGTGCGGATACTGTCAGTCCGGCATGATCATGGCGGTCTGCGGATTGCTGACCGAGCATCCGCATCCGACCGACGACGAAATCGACGCCGAACTCACGAACATCTGTCGCTGCGGCACGTTCGCGCGCGTACGGCGTGCCATCCGCGCGATGGCGCACGGGGAGCGGAGCCACCATGGGTAAATGGACGCGACGCGCCTTCATCGGCGCCGGAAGTGTCGTCGGCGGCGGCTTCGTGCTGGGCGTGGCCGGCCTCGCGCTCGCGCCGAATCGGCTGCGAGTCGTTGCGGAAGGCGGCGCCGGTGCCGGCGAGCTCAATACGTGGATCACCGTCACCCCAGACAATCTCGTAACTGTTCTCGTCCCGCATTGCGAGATGGGACAAGGCTCGCAGACGGCGCTCGCGATGATGGCGGCCGAAGAAATGGATGCCGACTGGGCCATGGTGCGGGTAAAGGAAGCGCCGGCGCTTAGCGCCTACGCGAACGAATACCTCGTCCGAGCGTTTATCGGCGGCTCGGTGCCTGCGTCGGCGGTGCGAGGTTTCGACTACGGTACGTACTACATCGCGCGATGGGTCGGACTGCAAGTCACGGGCGGCTCGTCGGCCGTCCGAGGCACCGGCGTACACGGCATGACGCTCGCCGGCGCGGCGGCCAGGGAAATGTTGGTCGCTGCAGCCGCGCAACACTTCAGCGCCAATTCGTCGGAGCTGATTGTGAAGACCTCGCGCGTCCTTCACGAAGGATCGGGGCGGAGTGCAAGCTTTGGTGAGCTCGCGACTGCGGCCGCGAAGATGCCGGTGCCTTCGCGTCCTCGGCTGAAGGCGCCGGGCAGCTACGCCATACGGCGGACCCCGCGTCCACGGCTCGACATTCCCTCAAAAGTTGACGGCAGTGCAGTCTACGCCATCGATTTCAAGACGCCAGGCTTGCTCTCTGCCGCGGTGGAGATTGCGCCCGTGTACGGCGGCAAGTTGGTATCCGTGGACAGCGCTGCCGCCGAGGCCATGCCGGGCGTCAAGCGCATCGTCCGCCTGACCGAGGCCGTCGCCGTCGTCGCCGACAGCTACTGGCACGCGCGGACGGCGCTCATCGCGCTGAAGCCCGTGTTTGACAACGCCGGCCACGGAGAGGTGTCCAGCGCGTCGATCTTCGCGGCCTTTGATGCGTCCCTTGGCCCCGCACCTGAAATGCCGGCGTCGGCGGCAACCGTCGTGAAGGCCGACTATCGCGTGCCGTTTCTCGCACACGCAACGATGGAGCCGATGTGCTGCACCGCGCGGGTGGACGGTGACAAGGCGGAGGTCTGGACCGGGGTGCAGGATCCCCTGAAGGGCCGCGGGATAGCGGCAAAGGCCCTCGGACTGCCGCCGGACAATGTGCGCTTCACGAATCTTCTGCTCGGCGGAGGCTTCGGGCGGCGGCTCCCTGACAGCCTCGACTACATCGACATGTGCGCGCGCATCGCAAAGGTCATGTCGCCGGCACCGGTGAAGATGGTGTGGAGCCGGGAGACCGACATCCAGCACGACTACTATCGTCCGGCAGCGATGGCTCGATTCGCGGGCGCGCTGGACGCGAACGGCTCGGCGATTGCCGTCAAGTCTCGGTACGCGGGCGGCGGCGACGGTGAGTCGACCTTCACGCCGTACGCGATTGGCGACAAGAGCGCGACGAGCAGCGACGTCAGCCATCCCATTCGCACGGGCCCCTGGCGATCCGTGCTCAACTCACAGCACGGGTTCTTCAAGGAATCGTTCGTCGACGAAATGGCGCATGCGGCGAAGAAGGATCCGTACCACTTCCGTCGCGATCTCCTGGTCGATCAGCCGCGTTTTCGCGCCGTCCTCGACAAGGCCGCGGCGATGGCCGACTGGAACAGTCCGCTGCCGGACCGTGAAGGGCGCGGCATTGCGCTCACCGAGTGCTTCGGCTCGATCGTCGCGGAGGTGGCGCACGTCGCGGTGTCGCCCGACGGAAGGCTGCGCGTACGCGCGGTCTCTGCAGCGGTGGACTGCGGCGACGTCGTCAACCCGGACAGCGCCGCGGCGCAGGCGGAAGGCGGGATCATGTTTGGGCTCTCGGCGGCCCTGGTGGGTGAAATCACGATCGCCGGCGGCCGAGTCGTCCAACGCAACTTCAACGACTATCAGATGATCCGCCTGATGGATGCGCCGGAGATTCACGTGGAGTTCATCCGCTCCGAGAGAGCGCCGGGCGGCTTGGGCGAGCCGTGCGTGCCGCCAATTGCGGCAGCTGTCGCCAATGCCATCTTCGCAGCAACGGGAATCCGTGTGCGCGATTTGCCGATCAAGAACCAGGATCTGTCGCGCCGCCAGGCTCCAACCTAGCTCGTCCGGCAAAGGGAGCGACGGTCCTGATGCCCTGATCGCACCGCCCTGCGAGTAGTCGAGCGTCTCCTGGCGGGCCATCCGTCGGCCCGGCGGGCGCATGTCCGGGCGCGGACCGCCCAAACGTCATGATCACGGAGGCCACAGATTATGACGGCACGCTTACGTTTCCGTTTCGCCTTGGCGATCCTGCTGGCAGCCGGGGGCCCGGCCATGTCGCACGCGCAAGCGCCGCTCATGGATCGGCAGAAAGAAGTGGCACTCGCACTGAGTGCCTGTCCCCCGTTGGTGGCGAACGGCGCCGGCGTTTACGTGCTCGAACCATCAGGTTATGTGAAAGCCCGCGAGAGCCAAAACGGCTTCGTGGCCATCGTCGCTCACGCGCTGCCGACCAGCCAGGAACCCCAGTGCCTGGACGCTGAAGGCGCGAAGACCCACCTTCCTCGTTTGCTCAAGGTCGCAGAACTCCGGGCACAGGGGAAGAGCACCGATGAGATCACCCGATACGTCGCCGACGCGTTTGCGAGCGGAACCTTCGTCGCTCCGCGGAAGCCGGGGGTCGATTACATGCTGTCGACTGAGAACCTGCCACCAGACAACGCCGGCAAAGGACGGGCGGCCACGCCGTTTCCCCCCCACGTGATGATCTACGCGCCGTATGTGACGAACGCCGACCTCGGGGTCGACGGCAGTCCCGACGGTCCGCTCATGGTCGTCGGCGAAGGCACGCCGCATGCGCTCATCATCATTCCCGTGGCTCGCCACGACGCCGCACATCGCGCCGGCGAAAAATAAGACGCGAATGGAATGACAGGAGACATGGCCATGAACGAGTACGTTTTTCTTTACCGCGGCGCCGATCGCGGCGGCTCGCCTGAGGCGATGCAGCAGCGGATGCAGAAATGGATGACGTGGATGAAGGACCTTACGGAAAAGGGCCACGTGAAAGACCAGGGGCACCCGCTCGATCGGAGCGGCAAGCTCGTCAAAGGGCGCCAGAAGACGGTCACGGACGGTCCGTTCGCCGAAGCCAAGGACGCCATCGGTGGTTACACGCTGATTCTGGCGCGCACCATCGACGAGGCTGTGGAGCTTTCGAAGGGCTGCCCGATTTTCGACGCCGAAACCGGAACCGTCGAAGTCCGTCCCGTGATGAAAATGTAAGTGGAGTCCTGCAAACCACTTGTTGCGGCGCGCGGCGGCGTGCCCACCGGATTCGTATGCGTTTGGTGCGCTACCGCACGCCGGAAGCCGGACGCTTGACTACCTGGCCAGCCTTGACGACGGCCCGCACTCGGAGGACCGCGGTGATGTCGGTCAGCGGATTCCCGTCGAGCGCGATGAGCGTGCCTTCCTTGCCGACGGCGAGTGCGCCGAGCGCGTCCAGGCCGAGCAGCGCCGCGCTGTTCGTCGTGGCGGTGATGAGCGCCTGCTGCGGCTCCATGCCGTACTTGACATCGGTCACGAGCTCGTTCGGCAATCCGGGCGGACGATCCGGCTGATAGAAATCGTCGGCCCCGGCCGCCATCATCACACCGGAGGCCAGCGCCTGCTTGAAGCTCGCGAAGTGCTTGGTGGCGAGCTCTTTGCCCTTGCGGACCATGTACTCGGGAAAGCGGGTGTCGGTCATCTCCACAATGCTGTTCACGACGTTGACAGTCGGCACCAGGTAGACGTGGTGCGCCTTCATGAAGTCGATGGCTTCCTGATTCAGATCAGAGCCGTGCTCAATCGAATCGACACCGGCGTGCAGAGCATCGAGAATCGTCTTCAGGTTCTCGGCGTGAGCGGCCACCTTG
>DATKHR010000214.1:0-36515 GCA_035510155.1 Vicinamibacterales bacterium | reverse complement strand
GACGATGCTGGCAAGGCCGGCGTCGTAGCGAGCGCGTGCCTGGCTCTCGCTCTGTTGCGCAGCCGCGAGCTCCACGGGCGTGTTCGCGGCCACGGCGCGAGCAGCCTGCAGGAGGGCCGCGGCAGCTTGCTGCTGGCTGGTCACCATGAGGACCGCTTCGTCGTAGAGCGCCGCCTCCGATCGGGCGAACGCGGACGCTCGGGCCTTTCGGGCGTGAAGGCTCGAGAAATCGAAGACGTTTGGAAAGATGACCTGGACGCCGGCTACCCAGTTTGCGCGATCGAGCCCCAGACCCTCGACGCCGCTTTCGAGCTCCCCGTTCGGGCTCGCGCCGCTCCCGCGAGCGAAGAAGCCGGACTGCAGGTAGATGCGGGGAAAGTCGGTCCGCGCGAGGGCGTCTTCGTCGGCGCGTGCCTGATCGACCGCTGCCTGGCGCACTTGCGCGAGCGGATGTCCGGACGCACCGGCTGTTGGCAGGATCTCGGGGGTTGGAACCGGAGCGGATGCGGGGGCCTCGTTTCGAGCCATCAGCGCATCGCCGGCAATCGTCAGGGGGCCGGTCGAGCCCAATACGCGCATCAACAGCGTTCGGGCCAGCGTCAGGCTCTGCTGCGCCTGTATCAGGCGCGTGCTGGCTGCGGCGTGTTCGGCGTTGGCCCTCGAGGCCTCGGCGCCCGGGCGCAGTTGGTTGTCGACCAGCGTCCGGACCGTCCGGCGAAGGACGTCTCGTCGATCGACATCGGCCTGCGCCGCGGTTACGGCCCGCTCGGTGGCGAGCACTCCCAGAAAGGCTGACGCCACAGCGTTTTGCACGTCGAGGCGGGTCAGCGCTTCGCCCGCGCGCGCTCGCGCGAGACTCGCTTCCGCGCCGGCGACGCCAGCGTGGCGGAGGCCGAAGTCGAACGGCTCCCAGGAGAAGAGCGCGGCCGCAGCGCTTCCCCACACGCTCTGTGCGGACGCTGACGGCAGGACCGGACCGGACATGGCCGGGATCACCGACTGCGGCAAGAGCTGGCCGAAGATGTTGTTGGCTGTCGCCCGGTTCGCTTGCCAGAGCGCATCCAGGCGCGGCAGATGGGCGGATCGCGCAACGTCCAGGTCCGCCGTCGAGATGTTCACTTGCTCGATTGCGACGCGCACCGTCGGATAGTGATCGATCGCGTACTGAATGGCCTGGTCGAGTGTCAGCAGTGCCGGTGTCTGGCCAGTGGGCGCGTCTGCGGCGACGACTGAACGTGCTGGTGCGATTGGGGCGGGCCGCGCTTGTGCCGTGAGGACTGCCGGCACGGCAACAGCATGAAGCAGGACCAGCCCAGGCAGACACCCTCTCATCGGAAATGCATGTCGTGCGTCTCCTACCGAGCCATCATCGTTTATCGTCTACGAAATTCGTAATATATTCTCGCGACCGTCCGCTGTCAATGTGGCGGATGCCGACGTCCGCAGGTTCCAATTGGGCGGCTCTACCGAGCCACTGGGCCGGGCTTGCTCTGACCGACCGCCGGCAGCCGCTTGCTTCGCACGCCCTGCGCGCGCTGGCGCCGTGTCTGCGGAGGCGGGAGCACCGTTTGCGGCAGCGTGGTTCGTCCATCGGCCGCGGGAGTACTGGCGCTCGCCTCGTGATACAGCTCGCCGAGCGCGCTGCGAATCTGGCCGAGCACTTCGCGACCGCGCGGCGTCAAACGGTACACCCGTGGTCCCCTGGATCGAGCGGGCTCGGACGACCGAAGCCAACCGCGCGCCGCCATGCGCGCGAGGATCGGATAGAGCGTGCCTGGACTCAAGCGATACCCGTGGTGGTCCAGCTCTTCCAGCATCCACTGCCCGTAAACGCCGCGCTCACCCGCGTGATGCAGGATGTGGATTTTCCAGAACGCGAGGAGGAACTCGCGGACGACTGGATCGCGCACGGTCAGGATCATAGCACCGCCGCGTCGTGCTCCATGTTCGATGACAGTGGTGTAACGCCTGTTTGTCGACTCTGCTCGCGGGGCCCCGATCAAGGTTCTTCACGACCGTAATATGTCGAGCTCACAGACGAGACCTTGCCTCTGAACATGCGGTAAATGAACACGAAGTACCCGATCGCCAACACCATCCCGCCGGTCCACCAGATCAGCCCGACGCCCAGAGCGTGCCGACCCGCGGCCGCATTGAAGATCGTGATGTTCAACGCCGCATCGCCGCTCGCGGGAAGAAGGGTCGGGTAGAGCGCCGCCGCCGCACCAGCCATCATCGCGGCGAGGAACGCCGCCGAGCTTTGGAACGCCGCGCGCTCGCGCCTTCGCTTGGTCAGCAACGGGATGGCGACGAGCGCCGCGACAACGACCAGCGGGATGATCCCAAGAACGGCGTGGGCTCGGAAGTTGTCCAGCACGCTCGGCTGGACGTAGATCGTCGCGAACAAGCTAACGCCAGTCAACAGCCATAAGGCGGGCGACAGGCCGATCACGGCTCGACGGGCACGGGCGTTCAAGTCGCCTTCTGTCTTCAGGACGAGGTAAGTCGCGCCGTGGACGGCGAGCGCAACGAGCGCCGTGAGCCCGCCGATGACCGTATACCAGTCGAGGACGCCCGGCTGCGGTCCGACGCGCCAATCGGTCCACAGTGGCTCGAAGAAATACCCGTCGGCCTGAAGGGGAACGCCGCGGAGAACGTTGGCGAGCGCGGCACCGTAGAAGACTGACAGCAACACGCTGGACAGGGCGAACAACCCGTCGAAGAGACCACGCCAGACCGTTGACGCGATGTGCGTCCGAAACTCGATGCCAATCCCTCGGAGGATCAACAACCAGAGCACGATCATCAGCGGCAGGTAGAAACCGCTGAAGCCGGAAGCGTACAGCAGCGGAAAGGCAAAGTACAGCGTGCCGCCGCCCGCAAGCAACCAGACCTCGTTGCCGTCCCAGACCGGACCAATCGCCCTCAAGACAGTCCGCCGCTCTGATTCCGTGCGCGCGATGATCAGGTGAAGCGCACCCGCGCCGAGATCGAATCCGTCGAGCACAACGTACGCCGTCAACATCCCGGCAACGAGCAGAAACCAGATCGTCTCCACCTTGCTCCTCTTTATGTCGGCGCCACAGACGCCCGATGTTGAGCGTCGGAGCCGTTGGAGCCCGCTGGGCCGTGTCCTATTTCGCGACCGACGAGGAACAGAAAGATGATCGCGAGCACGGCGTACAACCCCATGAACCCGAGCAACGTGAACAGGCCGTTGCCCGCGTGGACATATCGCGAAGATCCCTCGGTCGTCCGCATCAGGCCGTACACCAGCCACGGCTGGCGGCCGATTTCCGCCGTCATCCATCCTGCCGTGTTCGCGACGTAAGGGAACGGCACGGCCAGCATCAGTGTCCAGAGCATCCAGCGGTTGTCGAGCAGGCGACCTCGCCACAGCAGCACGGCCGCAATTGCCATCACCAACACGAACAGCGTTCCGAGCCCGGCCATGATGTGGTAGGCGAAGTACAGGAGCGGGATGTTCGTCGGCCACTGGTCGCGCGGGAATTCATTGAGGCCTCTGACCTCGCCGGTGCTGGTCCCATAAATCAGGAAGCTGAGCGCCCGGTTCACGATGATCGGATTGTCGATCCGCTGGTGCTCGGCATCGGGCTGTCCGAGAATCACGATCGGCGCGCCAGCTTCGGTTCTGAATAGCCCCTCCATCGCAGCCGTCGTCACCGGCTGATACTTGGCCAGGTACCGGCCATGGAGGTCTCCTGTCGGAAAAATTTGAATGACAGACGCCATCACCCCGGAGATGACGCCCACTCGCAAAAAGATGCGAGCGTGATCAGGAAACGATCCGTCGAGCACGTAGTACGCGCCGGTGGCCGCCATTGCAAAGGCGCCGGTCACGAGCGCGCCGCACATGTTGTGGGCGTACTGGACCAGCGCCCAGGGGTTCAGCAGCAGTCCCCAGAAGCTCGCAACATCGTACCCGCCGTTCGCGAGCCGCGTGTACGCGACGGGATGCTGCATCCAGGCATCCGTCACGATGATGAAAAAGCCCGAGAGCCACGATCCCAGGAACACGGCAACGCCGGCCCACCAGTGACCCCAGCGACCCAGCCGCTGTTCACCGAACAGAAAAAGCCCCAGGAAAGCCGATTCGAGAAAGAACGAGAAGACCCCTTCCATCACGAGCGGCTGGCCGATGACGCCGCCGGTTTGTCGCGAAAACTGCGCCCAGTTCGTGCCGAACTGAAACTCCATCGGAATTCCGGTCACGACGCCAAGCGTGAAGTTGATGCCGAAGATGCGCGCCCAGAAGCGCGCGGCTTCGTTATACCGCTCGTCGCCGCGCGTGAGCGCAAGCGTCTTGAGCACGACGATGAGCGGAGCCAGCCCCATGGTGAGCTGCGGGAACAGGTAGTGAAACGTCACCGTGAATCCGAATTGGAGCCGGTGCAGAAAGAGGGCTTGATCCATCGGGACCGCCTATGGAATAACGCGCCGATTCCAGTGTGACATGTAAGGAAGGGCGCGGCGGCCGATTTCCGTTCCGGCGACAACGGTATCGTCTTAGGCCTGAGACGCGTAGTCTTCGAACGGTGTGACGACGAGCTGATTGTCGAGGCGGCTCACGCCGCGGGCTGACCAGGCGGCCCGCTCGGCCGCTTCTCTCTCGGCCCAGGAATTCACGGTGCCCGTCAGCGTCACCGTGCCATCTTCAGCCCTGACGCGAATCCGGTGAGCTTCGACTTCTGCGCTGCGCAGCAAAGCGTCGTTGATCAACGCCTCGACCTGGCCCGGCGACGCCGCCGCCCGGATGTAGATGGCGTTTGAAACGCCCTTGACGCCCTTCAAATGACGCACGGCTGATTCCGCCGCGGTCCGCTGATAGTTCCACTCGACGAAACCCTCGAGTGTCACGAGCCCGTCGCGGACCGTCACCGTGACGCCGTAGGGAACCTCCGTGTGGCTCTGGAGCACATGGACGGCATCCTTGGCGATATCCGGATCGCTCCGTTCGTCACCCAGCCTGACATGAATGTCGTTGGCGACGGCTCGCACGCCGCGGACGCGCTTGACCGCCTGTTCTGCGGCCAGCTTCTCGACGTAAGTGTTCACGAAACCCGTCAGCGTAATGACGCCGTCGGCTGCGACGATGGCGACGTCCTTCGCCCTGATGTTCGCCTCCCAGTCGAGCTGACGTTGGACGGCGTCGTGAAGCTGGTTATCGGTCTGCCACGCCGATGAAGTGCCCATGGCTCGCCCTCTTCTGGATCATGCTTTCGCGCCCGGCGCCCGCACGGCGCCGCTCCAACGTTCTGCAAACGGTGCGCTCAGGCGTCGACAGCGGCGCCCCATGACAGAACGCCTGAAACCGGCCGTTTTCCGAGGAAGTCCGTATCGGCGGGTGGTGCGGACGGAGCCGGGATGCGAACTCTTTCCCAACAGGCGGGGAAAGTCCGCACGCCGGCGCTCCGTGAGACCATGCGGCTCAGGTGCGTGCGCGCACGCGAACCCCGTCCTGAACTTGATCGGAGGGATACGCGATGAGCGGGTCGCCCGGACTGACGCCAGACAGCACTTCGCCATCGCGATCCGTCAAGGTCCCGATCCGGACAGGTCGGAGACGGGCGCGTCCTTGCTCGATCCGATAAACGGCCCAGTCGCCACGGTCGCGGACGAGGGCACCCAAAGGCGCAAGGATCGCCGCCGCCGTTTGGCGCAAGTAGACCCGGCCCCAGACGCGGTATCCCGGGGCCAGGCCCGCCCATGCCGTTGCGGGCGCCGTGAATTGAAGGATGACGAGCGTGCGCTGCTCCTCGACCCCGAGGGCTGACACTTTCGTAAATCCTTGCGGCTCGACGCGGCGGACTTCGGCTGGAATGGCCGCGGGGCCACCCCAGTTGTAGATCTCCGCGCGTTGTCCGGCGCGAATCTTCACCGCATCCTGAGAAAGAAACTCGATCGCCGCTTCCAGACCCGCTGTATCGCCGATCTCCACCAATTGTGTCCCCACGGCGACCGTCCGCTCGCTCTGCTGCAGCAGGTGTGTGACGACGCCTGATGCAGGCGAGGTGACGTTGACCACCTGCTTCGCCGTTGCTTGCGGATTGGCGAGCGCCATTTGCGCCGATGTCACGTTGGCCTGGCGCGTCCGAATATCAGCTTCGGCGGCGCGCACCGCGTTGGCTGCCTGGTCGGCGTCGGCCTGCGCGGTCTCCAGTTCCTGTGGGGCCACGACATGCTGTTTCGCAAGATCGGAAACTCGGCGCAGCTGGTCGCGCGTCCGAACAGCGTCGGCAGCGAGACGATCGCGCTGTGCCGTGGCGGAAGCCAGCGCCGAGCGGGCGGCGTCCACGGCCGTTTCAGCCTGTGCGCGCGATCGGGGATCGAGAAACTCCGGGGCCGCCGGCCGGATGCAGGCAATGATGGTCCGGCTCGCGACGACCCGATCGCCCACCTCGAGCGGCACCCGCTCCAGGCGGCCGCTGACCGGAGCCGACACCACGTAGGTCTGTCGAACCCGAGCGATACCTTGATCGGCAACGGTCTCCGCAATCGGTCCACTCCCGACCGTCACCACATCGACATCGAGCGGGCGTGGCCAGAGGAGAAAGACCAGGACGCTCATCATGGCCAGCCCGAGCGCGCTCATCACGATCCACCGGACGTGAGTTCTGGTCACGATCATTCCCGCGTCTTGAGCACGGCAACGAGATCGAAGCCCCAGATGCGCCGAACGACGAGCACCGAAGCGATCCCGACGGCCGCCAGATACGCCCCACACGAGATCCCGAGGCCCTGCGACGTGAGCACGAATGGCACGTAGAAGTCCTGGCGTGCAAAAGCGTTCGCCAGGGCGCGCGCCAGGGCCACTCCGCCCAGCACGCCCACCGGCAACGCAACGAGCGCGAGCAGCAAGAGCTCCCCTGTCAGGATGTAGGCGCACTCGGCGTGACCGAAGCCGAGGACCCGGAGTGTCGCGAGATCGCGGGCTCGATCGGCCAGCGCAATGCGAATGATGTTGTACGCGATGCCGAACGTGATCGCTCCGGCGAACCCCAGAAAGAACGACATTTCAATGGTCAACACCTGCGAGATCTCCGACCGGAAGGAGGCCACGGTGTCGTCGCGCGATCCGGCGCTCGCAACCTGAGGAATGCGCGCGACTGCGTGATAGAAGTCGGCGCGGCGATCCGTGACCACCACCAGGTCGACGCTCGAAACCAGGTCGCCGTCGCCCATCACGCGGTTGAGCGCATCCCTGGTCATGTAGGCGGTCAGCCCGGCGTAATCGTTGGCGATCGCGGTCACCGGCAGGAGCGCTCGCGGCCGCCGGCCTTCCCACGCCTCCAATTCGACGACGTCACCGGGGTGCACGCCCAGCCGCCCGGCGAGCGCCGGCGACAGGACGGCACCGCCTCCTACCAATGCGATCCGCTGCCCTCGCGCGTCCAGGGGATGAGCCAGTTGTGCATCGTCGTCGAGGCCAACGACGGCCGTCCGTTCGTCGTGGCCATGTGCCAGCATCCGCCCAGGCACGGTGCGGAGAGGCTCGACGCGCAGGACGGCGGAAAGGCGGGCGATCTCCGCGACGGCGTGAACCTGCCGATCCTCGCTGAACGCCACCTCGTCGGTCCACCGGCGCTCGCGGTAGTAGGCGCGGTCGATGATGTCGCCGATGCTCCCAAACAGGAACTGTGAGCCGACGAGCAGCGACACGCTGACGCTCAACCCCACGATCGTGAGCACGCTGCGAGCGGGAAACCGCTCCAGGTTTCGCACGATGATGCGCGTCGGCTGATCGAGCACCCGCCACACGCCGAGGCGCTCGACGACGCCTCGGCGAAATGTCGTCGGCGTCGGCGGCTGCATCGCGACCGCCGGACTCAGCCGCACGGCGCGCCTGACGGCCAAGAGCGATCCGGCGATCGCTGCGGCGATCGACACCACTGCCGCGACGCTGAATGCGCTCCACGAGAACTGGCCGGCGAGATGCGGGAATCGCATGTACTGCGCCAGCACGCCTACGATCACCCGGCCAAGCCACCCCCCGGTCACTCCTCCCGCAACCACGCCGAGCCCCGCGACCAACGCAGCCATCTCGAGGTAGATGGAAGCCGCTTCGACGTCGCCGTACCCAAACGCCTTAAGCAACCCGATCTGTTCCCGTTCTGTGTCGACCAGGCGCCCCAGGACCAGATGCACGAGCGCCGCGGCAACGATCAGGAACACCGGCGGAATCACAGTCGCCATGACACCCAGGCGCTGAATGCGGTCCTGCTGAAACTTGTGAGAGACCTGATCGGACCGGCCGTATGACGGCGTGCCGCCGTACGGCGCGAGTGCTCGGTCGATCGCGGCCAGCGCGGCTTGCTCGGACGCACCTGGAGCGAGCGCCAGCGATACGGCGCTGAAGGCGCCGCCCAGGCCGGTTGGCCGTTCGATGGCGGCGCGCGGCGCCCACAGGACGGCTTCATGTGCATCGTCCGGCATCGGGCTCGAGCTCGGGACGTACACGTACTCCGGCGAAAGCGCCGATCCGACAATGGTGAACGTCAGCCGATGACCATCGATGACCATCGCCAGGCGCTCGCCCAGGCTCACGTGCGCCGCATCCAGAAAGGTCTTGAGCGCGACCGCTTCATCCGACCGGCTCGGATCGGGCAATCGGCCGGCGATAACAACGAGCCGATTGAGCGCCCGGCGATCATCATCTGGAAGGGAGATCAACCGGACCGTTGCGGGCCGCTCGAGGCCCGGTACGTCCATCAACCCGGCCTTCAGGGCGCGGGCGTCGACCGCCACGACGCCCTCAATCCGCGAGAGATCCGTGGCGACAGCCAATGGCGCCCGTGTAGCGGTTGCGAACACATCGCCGAATCGCGTCTGCTGGTAGTAGCGACGCTCGGCTGCGACGAGCGCCTTTTGGGTCGAGAACGCCATGACGGCGACCGACACGCCGCAGGCGATGAGCAGCGCAATGGCCGCCATCTGCCACCGCAATCGCCACAGATCGCGTAGCAGCTTCCGGTCGAGCGCCCGCGCGACCGTCACCATGCGAGCTCCCGCGGCGCTCGTTTCACGGTGTTCTCGGTGACTTCCACGACCGAGCCATTCGAGAAGCGCACCACGCGATCCGCAATGTCGGCGACGACCGCGTTGTGAGTGACGATCAACACGGTGGCGCCGATCTCTCGGGAGACGTTCACGATCGCGTCGATCACATGCACGCCGCTCGCGCTGTCGAGCGATCCCGTGGGCTCGTCGCAGAAGAGCAGCTCGGGGCGCTTCGCGATGGCCCGCGCCACCGCGACCCGTTGCTGCTGGCCGCCAGACAATTGCGCGGGAAAGTGATCCAGGCGATCGGCAAGACCGACCAGGGCGAGGGCTTTCGCCGCCTCCATCGGCTGGTGTGCGATCTCCGTCATCAGCTCCACGTTCTCACGCGCCGTCAGGCTTGGGATGAGGTTGAAGAACTGAAAGATGAAGCCGACGGATTCACGGCGGTAGCGGGTGAGGTCCCGATCTGAGGCGTCCGTGAGATCGCGGTCGTGAAAGAACACATGCCCCGCCGTGGGACGATCCAGACCGCCCAGGATGTTGAGGAGCGTAGACTTTCCCGATCCCGACGGGCCGAGAAGAACGAGCGTCTCACTCCGCCGGACATCGAGGTCGACTCCGCGCAACGCACGCACTTCCGCGGCGCCGGTGCCATAGACCTTCGTCAAGCCTTCCACGTGGAAGATGGCACGTTCGTCGATCAACGTCTCTCCTGACGACACTCCGGCCCGATAAGATCCCTTCAGGTCGAATTCCCGGGGAGGGAAATTTCCGCGTGTTGCGCAAACTTCCGCACCCCGCGGGCGCGACGCGAGCGGATTCCGAAGATATCCGGACCTTCGAACGAAAGATTTGCAAGCTTGCGACCGCCGGGGACGAAGCCGGCTTGGCAGCAATTGTGCTCCTGGAGCATCGGGGTCGGAGATCGCCAGCCGATCGCGTGCGGCGCCAAACGGTCCCAGGAGGAAAATCGTGCAAGAAACCAAATACGGGCTGCGTGTGGAGCTCGCCATGAATTACGACCAAGCCGTCGAGCGCGCGACTGCCGCCCTGAAGGGACAAGGATTTGGCGTGCTCACGACGATTGACGTTCAGCAGACGCTCAAGCAGAAGCTCGATCGCGGCTTCCGCAAGTACGTGATCCTCGGCGCCTGCAATCCGCCGCTGGCCGATCGCGCCCTTCATGCGGAGCTCGAGATCGGACTGTTGCTTCCCTGCAATGTGATCGTCTACGAGGTCGCACCAGGAACCACCGCCGTGTCAGCGATGGCGCCGCTCGCCGCCTTGGGGATTGTTGGCGAGAACCGAGACCTGCAAGCGGTGGCGAAGGAGGCTGACGCTCGGCTCCGCAATGCGTTGAGCGCACTCGAGCGTCAGTGAGCGCCGCATGCAGCGCATTCGCCGCATTCTCTACGCGTCTCCGTAGGAATGCTGTGGGAGGGCTACCGCTCCGCCTCTCAAACGGTCAGCGAGTTGTCCGCGATCGGCGCTCCGACGAGGCCGCTGTGGGTCGTGCTGGGTGGCGTCTACGCCTTGCTGATGACCGTCTTCGGTTGGGGCGTCTGGCAATCGGCTCGTCGAAACCTTGCCTTGCGCGTCGTAGGAGGCTCGCTCATCGCACACGGCCTCATCGGCCTCGCTTGGCCGCCCATGCACCAACGTACCGTGCTGGCAGCCGGCGGGGGAACGCTGACCGATACGATGCACATCGTCTGGGCGCTGGTGACGGTGCTCCTCATGATCACCGCGATAGGATTCGGGGCAGCAGCATTCGCAAAGCAATTCCGCTTCTACTCTTTCGCGACGATCGCGATCCTCGCCGGTTGCGGCACTGTGACCGGATTGGCGGCCCCACGGATCCAGGCAAACCTTCCCACACCGTGGATCGGGGTTTGGGAGCGCATCAACATCGGCGTCTTCTTGGTGTGGGTCGCGATGCTGGCCACCACGCTTTTGCGCGGTCGAGACCGCGTCACGGCGAACGGGCACCAGGACGGGTTGGCTGCGTAGTCGGGACGGGTCCGGCGCGCCGGGGGCAGCGCGCCGGAAGAGCGGAAACTCAGGCGACCTTGACCTCGATCGCTTGTGGTTTCGTAATCGCGGCCTTCGGGACGCGAACGGTCAGCACGCCGTCCTTGAATTCCGCTCTGACATTGCCTGCGTCAATCTCGGACGGCAATGCAAACCGGCGAACGAACTTGCCTTACGATCGTTCGACACGATGGAACTTTTTGCCCTTCTCTTCCGTTTCCTGTTTGCGTTCGCCCTCCATGGTCAGAATGCCGTTTTCTATCGCCACTTTCACGTCTTCTTTCTTCACGTCCGGCAGATCCGCTTTGAGAACGTACTCCTTCTCGGTCTCCTCGATGTCCACGGCCGGCGCCCAATCAGTGAACAGGGCGGCGTCGTCGTAATCCGCGCGTCGAGCCGACAGATCTCCGAACATGCGGTTGAGACGCGCGTTCACGTTTTCGAGCTCACGGAATGGATCCCACCTGATGAGAGTCATAGGGCGCCTCCTTATGCTGAGACTTGTTCGTGGCCCCGGCCCAGTCCGCAGCGGTTGATTCGGTCCCCCAGCGTCGACCGCTTGATTTGCAATAACGCCGCGGCCTTCGACTTGTTCCCGTGGCTCGCCTTGAGCGCCCAGCTGATCAGGTTTGCTTCGACTTCCTGCAGGCGATCGTCCAAGGAAATTGGCTTCACGGCGTCAATCGCTGCTGCGGCTGGGATCACAAACGGGGGATCACTGGAGGGCGCTTCAGGATCAACGACCGGTGCCTGGGCCGGCATGACGGGTTGAGAGGCGCCAGCACGGAACAAGATGCTCGCGGACATACAGCCGACCCGGATGGTTCCGCACGAGCAGGTTTGTGCAATCCGCTCGCAGGCATTCTCGAGCTCGCGCACGTTGCCCGGCCACGAATAGCGCATGAACGCCTGCTTCACGGCGTCCGAGATCGCCGGCATGCTTTCGTTGCGCCGGCGGAAATACCGCTGGAGGAAATATTCCATCAGCACCGGAATGTCTTCAGGGCGCTCTCGCAACGGAGGCAATGTCACCGGCAGCACGTTCAGCCGGTAGTAGAGATCCTCGCGAAACTTGCCGTCCGCAACCAGCTGCTTCAAGCCGCGCTTGGTGCCCGCGATCACTCGCACGTTGATCGGCACGATCCGGGTGCCGCCGAGCCGCTCGATCGTGCGGTTCTGGAGGACGCGCAGCAGCTTCACCTGCATCGGCAGCGGCACATCGTCGATGTCATCGAGGAAAATTGTGCCGCCCTCGGCCATCTCGAACCGGCCCGGCCGATCCTTGATCGCACCCGTGAAGGCGCCGCGCTCATGGCCGAAGAGCTCCGATTCGATGAGCGTCTCCGAGAACAGCGCGCAACTGACCGCAACGAACGGACGCTGCTTGCGGCGGCTGCCCTGATGGATCAAGGTAGCCGTCACTTCCTTGCCCGTGCCGCTCTCACCCGTAATCAGCACGGTGCTGTCGCTGTTGCCGATCACGCGCAGGAACTCGAACACGCCGCGCATGCGGGCGCTGTGGCCAACGACAACCGAATCCATGGTCAGCGGCAGATCTGGTGCCATCGCATCACCTCGTCAGGCCACGCGCAGCGTGTCGAACTCGGGGATCTCATCGCGCAACGCCGCCTCGATGCCTACGTGGAGCGTCATGTGGGCACTTGGGCAGCCCGCGCACACGCCGGTCAGCCTGACGGCGGCTGAATTGCCGTCGACACTGACCAGCTCGATGTCGCCCCCGTCAGCGTTCAGGAACGGGCGGACCCGGTCGAGCACGGCTTGAATGTTCTCCTTTGAGACCATTGGAATTGCTCCTGGAAGGGCCGAACCTCTTTTGGCCGGCCGCGCATGACATCTTCGTAAGGGCAACCGACGTGCCAGGCAAGATGTGCCGGATTCCCGTAAATTGGCGACCTGTTCCGCCGCCCAACGGCGTTCCCGACCGTTGAAGCGGGGATTATTTCCCACCGATGCCCAGAAACCCGCACCCCAGCTTCGATGAGGTCTCCTCGCCCATTTTCGGGGGAGCGGTTCGCGTGGTGTCAGCGGCGGTAGTGCGGATGGATGATGCCTTCGCTTGGAAGAACGGGCTTGAACTCCTTGTGGCAGTTTTCACAGACGTCCGTCAGGTCGTCGCCGGCCTTCAGGAACGCTGGGAGGTCCTTGGAGTGCGCCGCCGCAACGGCTCTCATCGCAGTGTCGGTCAGCTTTTGCGCGTTCGGCTTCCAGTCCGGCTTGACCACCCATCCATCGTCCGCCTGTCCGGTCCCGCCGAGCGAAATCAACGTCCCGGCTGCCGCAAGCTGCATGGCGTGATGCTCGAGTTCTTCCCAATCCTGGTCCGTCTTGGGAGCCTGGCCTTCTCTCCCGGCGTCCCACAGCACATGGCTCGCGTGGTCCACAAGAGCGACCATCACGGCATTGATGCTGATCGCCAGTGGGACAGGCGCCCTCATGAGCGGTCCTTGCTGCGACGCCGACGTCTGCTCCACTCGGGCATTGCATGCGGCAAGAAATAGAATGCTTGCGCCAAGAAACATGGCTCCTGCCCTCGACAAACCCTGCTCAGGATGAATCGGCTTCATCGTCCACTCTCCATTTTCGAGCTGAGTGCTATGATGCGGCGGCGTGCAGCGCATGCTCCAGGATCGGGCTCACCGCACTCATCTCGAACGGTTTGTCGAGAACCATGAACGCGCCCCGCCCGCACGCTTCCTGCTGCAGTTCTGGACTGCCGTACGCCGTCATCAAGATGACTGGCGTCGTGGGCGATTGGGCACGTAGGGCGGTCAGCAGGCGGAGATCCCCGGAGTCAGGCAGGTGGAGATCGAGAAGCACGGCGTCGGTCGGAACAACACCGCTGGAGAAGGCGCGTATAGCGGTGGCGCCGTCACCTGCCTCGACGATTTGAAATCCTGCATCCCGGAGAGTCTCCGCCAGAGACCATCGAAGGAGCGCTTCGCCGTCGACGATCAGAATCGTCGGCGTGTGTTTCTTTGCCGACGCCGGGGAATTCTCAGCATGCTCCAGCGTCGTGAGTGCGTCTGCCTGCGATGATTCGAGCCGCATACAACAACCGTCGCGTTTCCATTCAAGACGGAGGCCATGCGGGTGCCTGCAAGGCGATGGGCGGTGGTGGTCTGGCATCCGAGTTGCGTCGGTACGTTAGGCGGTTCGGGTGACTGCCTCCTCACATGGAGGGTCTTATGACGCGGGTTGGAATGCTGACCATAGCGTGCGTTGGTCTCACGTCTGTCGGATTGCTCGCGGGCGGACGGCAGACAAGCACCGCTGAATCGGGAAGCCAGGACTTCCAGATTTTCTGCTCTTCGTGTCACGGCACGTCAGCGAAGGGCGACGGCGTGCTCGCGGGTTCGCTGAAGAAGCGCCCAGCCGATCTCACACAATTGTCGAGGAAGAACGACGGTGTCTTTCCCGCGGATGCGGTCTTCAAAGTCATCGATGAAGGCCACGAGACCAAAGATATGCCGGCTTGGACGGAGGTGTTCGCGAAGTCGCAGGAGAGCACTGGACCGGACGCAGCGAAAGCAAGAATTCGCAGGCTGATGCGGTACCTCGAGACACTGCAGGAGAAGCGGTAGACGGGATAGCCGTCATGCGATAGCGCACTCGCTGTCTGCCTGTTCCTCGGCACCCGCCGATTTCCCGTGGCGGGAATCCGGCGCTCCCGGGTTGGCTTCTGCTCAATCGCCAACAAATCGGCCGGCGGTCCTCGGCGCACATCGTGCTTGCGCTTCTTCAAGAGAGTTTTCAGATCGCTATCCGCTTCATTGAGAGGGAGGTGCTTATGTACACAGGCCTCATGAAACCCGAGTTTCCGTTTCTCCGCCGCCTGACGAGCGATCTCAACTACTTCTTCAACCGGTTCGGGGTCGAGAACCCGTTTGTCGAAACCGAGACGACGTGGACCCCGACGCTGGAGGTGTTCGAGAAGGGTAACGAGTTCTTCGTCAAAGTAGACGTACCAGGCCTGAAACCCGAGGACCTCACCGTCGAGATCACGGAATCAGCGCTCGCGATCAAGGGCGAGCGCAAGCTGGAAAAGGAGGAGAAGGACACAGGGTTCTACCGATGCGAACGCAGCTATGGGAGCTTCTACCGGTCGATTCCGCTGCCTGAGGGGGTCAAGATCGATCTCGCGAAAGCGACGATGAAGAACGGCGTTCTGGAGGTGAAGATGCCGACGACCCCGATCGAGGCCAAGAAGCGCCGCCTCGAAATCGCCGAGGCCGTTGTCGGCGAGAAGGTCACAAAACACGCCGCGTAGAGCGTCCCACCCGGCGCGGCTGCAGTGAGGGCTGCGCTGGGTTCTCATCTCGAAGGGACCGGTCGGTTCAGGCACGCCTCTTGCCTGATCCCCCGAGTGCGGGGAGGATGCCATGTCACACGCATTCGGGCTTCGGAGCATCGTCGGGTTGATGGAACACGCCGCGTTCGTCATCATCGGGTTCGTACTGATGGTGCTGGGACTCGGCCTCGGCGTGACGATCATGATGCTGCCCGTCGGAATCGTCATCGGCCTCGTTGGTCTGGCCATGTTCGTGGGAGGGCTGTTCGCGCGCCTCAACGCGAAGTGAGGACAGGGTCATTTTCGATTCCAGGCGGCGAAACAACGCCGCATCCCGGGGAATAATCCGCACTTCCAAAGATCCTCGCTCACGAAAGACCGACACTTTTGCGGAGATCCCTACCCGATCTCGTGGCACACGCGTTGCCTTGAGTAACGGCGCCATGAACATCCGAACGATTCTGTGCCCGCTTGACCTGTCCGATACGTCTCGACATGCGCTGGAACATGCCGCCGCGATCGCCCGGTGGTATTCAGCGCGAATCATCGCACTGCACGTGCACAAAGCGCTCGCGGGCGCTCCGGCAACCGTCGGGGCAGGTTTGCGCGCGACCGACGACGGACTCGGCATTGCGGATTTCCTGCCCGAGCTCGACGACGCCGTTCGGACGGCGCGTGGGGGCAACCTGGAGGTGGACGCAGAGGTCGTCGATGGATCGCAAACAGCGAGCATCATCGCGGATTACGCGAAGCAGTCACCAGTGGATCTGATCGTCATGGGGACGCACGGGTTGAGCGGCTTCCGGCATCTGGTGCTCGGCTCGGTAACCGAGACCGTGATCAGGCTGGCGTCGTGCCCCGTGCTGGCTGTCCCACCGCGTGCGCACTCGGTTTCGTCGCTGCCGTTCAAGCGCCTGTTGTGGCCGACGGATTTCTCTTCGTCTTCACTGGCCGCGCTGGAGCTCGCGTTTTCGTTCGCGCAGGAAGCCGGCGCGAACATCACGTTGATGCACGTAGTGGACGAAGCCGAGGAGAAAGCACTGTTCGTGGCGCGACCCTATGACATCCACGAGCACGCTCGGCTTGCTGACCAGCGCGCGTCCGAGCAGCTGCTCCGCCTCGTGCCCGATACAGTCCGGGACTGGGCGTCGCCGGTCGTTCGGCTCGCCCGGGGCGTCCCCGCAGAGGAAATCCTGCACGTGGCAGAGGATGAGAGAACCGATCTCATCATGATGGGAGTGCAGGGCCGGAAGCCGCTCGACCTGATGGTGTTCGGCTCGACAACCAACCAGGTTGTACGCCGCGCGCGCTGTCCGGTCCTCACGGTTCGACGCTAGCGGGCCTTCTTCTCTGCCGCGGCGACCTGCGTGAGCCCCAGCGGAGACGCGTGTGGATTCAGGTGGGCGAGCACATCCGTTTGGCGTTCCTGGGTCTTCACTTCGCGAGGGCAGTCGTCTGGCTCGACACGCACTGCCACCGTCCATCGCGTTTCACAAACACATCCGTAAAACGCGACCGGCTGCTGGAGGCGTACCCATGGAGCGTGCCCTGGCTGGTGTTCACTCCCGTGACGACGGCGACATCTCCATAAGGGCGCACCTTCATGTCGTCGAGCTTGAATGACGTCAGTCGGGAGGCGCCCGTCGTGTCGATGTCGATGTCCTCCGACTTGTTCCAGACCGAGCCTTCTTGATCGACGCTCGCGTACTCGTCGGCGTACAAGCGATTCAGAGCGGCCGCATCACGCTTGATCACCGATTCCTTCCACGAATTCTCCAAGGCAATGAGCTCCGGTCCCGCCGTGGGCTTCTGAGAGCAACTTGCTGGCGCGACCGAGAGGCCGATCAACACGAATCTCAAGACGCGTTTCATGAGCGTACCCTCCATCCGGCTTCCGTCCTCGACAAGCCCCGCTCAGGCTGCGCATCCAGTCACACCACGCGGCGGCGGAATAGGCGCAATTCATCGGCGCCTGCACACTCCCGGACCAGATGGCAGATGCCGGAGCAGCTCGATGTCGCATGAGAGTGAGCTGGCGCGCCAATATCGTCGCGGATTTCTTCCCATTCGTCGTCAAGCCCCATGATGCCGTTGGCTGCTGCAGCAATCTGGCCAAACGTCGCTCCCGGAAAACGCCGGATCAAGATGGTTTCGATCTTCTGCCGATCGAGCATGGCAACCTCCTCGCTCAAGTGTCGCGAGTCATCGATGCCGACTCATGGTCGCATTTCGCAATCGACATGCCGGGATATTCGCCAGATTTCCGGCACGTTCCGATCGTCGCCGGAATGCGAAAGATGCGATGCTCGCAGCGATGTCGGATTTTCGGCAGTCGATGCCTGCCGACCAAGGATCAAGGACGGACCGGGAACCAAGGACGGACCAAGCACCAAGCCTTAAGAAACAAGGACTAAGCCTGGGCCTTACGAAACAAGGACTAAGCCTGGCCCCTGCCGGGGCCGTCGGCGTCGGCCGACGCCCAGAAAGGACACCCCGAACAGTCCGCCTCGGTCACGACTCGCGGCGCTTCAGGCAATCGCACGCAGAGAGCGCGGGTCCAGTTGCTGACATGAAGGAAGTCGGATCGCTTCCTGAACAGGATCCAACGGCAACTGAGCGGTGCGGTTTTAGAGTTCATCGGGGACGTCATCCCAAACCTCCGCCTTCAGGCGGCCGCTTCTGTCTCTCGTTGTTTCAGAGAGACCCGCACGGGGATACCGCGCTGGACGCTGGCGGTTACCGTGCAGAAGTCCTCGAAGAGCTCGGAGCACCGCTCCAGCCGCGCACCGTCTGCCCCCACCACGGGCTCCAGCTCCACGTCGATCCCGTCGATGCGAAAACGGCCGCGCTCGTTTCGGGCGACGTGCGTTGTGACGTTCACGGTGAGGTCCTTCACATCCATCCGGGCGCGCCTCAAGCAGAACGTCAAGCTGGCGGCCAGGCAGTTGCCCACGGCGGCGCCGAGGACTGCCGCAGCGTTCGGTGCGCGAGCGCCCCCGAGCGGCGCCGGTTCGTCGAACCGAATAGTCGGCGCGCCCGGGACATCGTTGAACTGAGCAACGAACTCGTAGTCGCGGGCGAGCCGCAGGGTGACGTGATGCGAACGATCGTCTGACATGGTCCCTCCCTGCATCACTGGGCTCGACTAGCTCCGCCAGGCTTCGACTCGATTACGAGGATTGGCAAACAGCTCGATCCACACCGCCGCGCACTTCTTGCGGTAGCCCGATCCGTCCCGCAACAGCGGCTGCAGACAGACCTCGCCTTCGACCGCGCACCCCGATTCGAGGCACGGATCTTTCGAGGCAGCGCACTCGTCCGTGTACTGCTTCTCAATCGCGGCGCACGCCTCGAGATAGGTTCGCCGGGTCTCGGCGGCGAGCAGTTGCAGCAGAACCGACTTCGGCAGTCGGCCTTCCGCTGCGAACTCCATCAACTTGCCGGGCGTACCGACGCATTGATTGACGAAGTTCAGAGCAGCTCGATCGTGCGTTGGGTCGTCGCATTTGCCGAGCATCCTCCTGGTCGAAAGCTCGAAGTGATGCATGTGGTCGACAGACGGCTCCATGCCTTCCGCTAGAAAAACCTGCCCTCGAGCATCGACGATGACGTCAATCGTGCTGTCCATGGCCATTCTCCGCCGCCGGAGGTTGCAAGTTCGCTGCCGCGCTATCTAGGACTCGTTTGCCGGAATTTCGGCAGTAGCGGTCCGAAAGACCTGAAGTAAAGGACGGCTCGATGCGCGTCCGGCACGGGCATTGCCTTGTTCCGATCACGACGGATTGGATTGCCGGCCTTCCGGCAGTTCCAGGAGCTTGAGAGGAGGGGTGAGATGCGGACACGAATTCTGGTCGGCGGGATCCTGTTCGTCGCGGCCATCTGCGCGGGAACGGTCGTCGTTCGGGCCGGAATCAACATCGGCTCGGACACGCAATGGACGGTTGTCAACTTCCTGGAGCCCGTGCTGGTCAAGGGACAGTTCGTCATGGGGAAGGTGCTCATCGTTCACGACAACGCGAAGATGGCGCGCGGCGAGGCGTGCACGACCTTCTATCGGTTCGATCCGGCTGAGGGTCCGAAAGAAGAGCTTGTCTCGTTCCACTGCAACCCCAAGAAGACCGGCGCTGCCGCCACGACGACCTTTACGACCGTGTCGAGTGAGCCTGGATGCAAGAAACTCGTCGAGTATCAGATCGCGGGCGATGCGGAGGCTCACGGGATCCCGATCAAGTAGCGGATCGCCCCACGGGCGAGCGAGATCATGATGACAGCATCTGCACCGATTGACGCCGACGCGCTGCGGATTCGGCATGAGTTCCTCACCTTGCCGGATCTGCGCGCGTCGGTCGCCTCTTTCGCCAACCTTCTGAACGTGTCAGAGCGTCACGCCCGCCTGGTTCTGGAATCGCTGGTGGACGAAGGCTTCCTCAAGCGGGCCGCTGACGGTCTGTACGAGCGGGGCTGATTTTCTCGCGCGGGTGCGGATTATTCCCCTGCGCAGGCTACGGACAAATTTCACGCGTTGCCGAAATCCCAGCCGTCTGCGCGCAATTCCGCGAAACGTCCGTCCGTGGTACGGCCGTTGCGTTGAGCCCGTGCATTCACCAACTGACCAGCGTGGTTTGCCGCAGGACCGGGAGGAGCAACGTGCCTACTACCGTGTGGACTGTGCAACGCAGCGTTCGAACGGGCATCATGTGCGTGGCTTTGCTCGCACTCGCGCACGCCGCGCACGCGATGCCGATGTTCGCGCGCAAGTATCAAACCAGTTGTCAAACGTGTCACATCGTCTTCCCGAAGCTCAACGCCTTCGGTGAAGCGTTCCGCCTCCGTGGGTACCGGATGCCCGGCGAGACGGAAGAAATGATCAAGCAGCCGCCGGTCCCGCTCGGCGCGCCCGCGTACAAGAAGCTGTGGCCGCAGGCCGTGTGGCCGGGCGAGATCTCGAGCAACGTCCCGCTGGCCGTCAACGTCAAGCTGGCGGACGTGAACACGTCGACCGTGAACGAGGACGGCACCGTGACCAGTATCAGGAACGACCTCCAGTTTCCTCAGGAGGTCAACATCTTTGGCGCCGGCACGCTCGGTGAGCACGTGTCGTACTTCAGCGAGGTGACCTTCGCGGAGAACCCGGACGGGTCCGCGTCAGTGGAATTGGAGCACGCGCGCTTCGATTTCGACTCGCCCTTCGGACCCGAGGATCTCTTCCACTTCCGATTCGGGAAGTTCGCGCCGAACGTCGCCGATGGATTCCAGGAAATGTGGATCTCCACCGACGCCCCGATCGACTCGATCTTCAATTACAACCCGATCGGTCTGAACGGTGGCACCGCCCTTGGCGCGGACGCGCTCGCACCGAACCCCATTTCGTTGCCGGCGCGCATCCGCGGCATCGAGGGCTACGGCATCATCCGCCACCGCGCGCTCTGGGTCGCGGGGCTCGCCAATGGCGTCACGGCGGCACCCGGAGACACGACCGGGCGGTTCGACGGCAACAACGCGAAGGACGTCTATGCGCGGTTCGACTACAAGATTGGCGGGATGGGGCTGGACGGCGACACCGGCGGGCAGCCCATTCCGGACAAGAACTGGCGCGACAATTCACTGCGGCTCGGTGTGTTCACGTATCGTGGCGACGCGTCCGGCATCCCCTACGCCGTCACGACCGACGTGGGCACCAAAGCAAACATCGAGGACGCTCACTTTCTGCGAGCGGGATTCTACGCGAGCGTCTTCTATCAGGACCTCAACGTGTTCGCCGGCTATCTCCACGGCAGCGACGCGTTGAACACCACCGACGCGGTCACCGGCGCGCTGATCCGAGCGATCGAGCCCACCTACCACGCCTGGTTTACGCAGGCGGATTACCTGATCTTTCCCTGGCTGCAGGCGTCAGGCCGCTACGAAGCGGTGACGCCTGCCGACCCGTCCGTTCAGAGCCTTCGCATCGGGACGTTCAACGTGAGCGCGCTCGTGCGGGCCAATGTCAAAGCCATGCTCGAGTATCAACGTGATTTGCGTCAGGGCGACAACCACTCCCTCAACGCCCTGTTGCGGTTCGCGTTCTGAACTGGAGCATCCAAACTGGAGAATCTTATGAAGCTCGTCGTCGCGCTACTCTCTTCCGTCGGCCTGGCCATCGCGAGCGCCGACGGGGGTGGCAGAATCGAAGGCACTGTGAAAGCAACCGGGCTCCCATCGAGCGCCGACGCGGTCGTCTACGTCCTACAGATTCCGGGCAAGTTCCCCGCGCCCGCCAAGCCGGCCGAAATGGACCAGCGGTCGATGCAATTCATTCCGCGCGTGCTGCCCATCGTCGTGGGGACCACGGTTCGGTTCCTCAACAGCGATCCGACGCAGCACAATGTCTTCTCACCTGACCACGAGAAGTACAATCTTGGCACCTGGCCGCAGGGACAGACGAAGGATCACGTCTTCGGCACCTGTGCAAAGGCCCCGTGCACGTACGTCCAGCTCTGCCGCATCCATCCTGAGATGGAGGCTTACATCGTTGTGTTACAGAACCCGTTTTTCGCGGTCACGACGAGCGACGGAAAATATAAGATCGACAACGTGCCGCCCGGTGCCTACTCGCTGGGGGTGTGGCACCCGAAGCAGAAGGCTCAGCCGAAGCCGGTGACGGTCGATGCGTCCAAGCCGGCCGCCGTCGATTTCGTACTGGCCAAGTAATGTGGTTCACGCGGTGAGCGCGCGCGACAGGCGCGGCGTCGTGGTCCTCGTCGTCTCGGGCGTTCTCGTCGTGTTGTCTGCGAGCACGATGCCGGGAGCGGCGCAAAAGAGAGAGGGCGCGGCCGAGGTCACGCCGGTGACCGGCCCCAGCACGATTCGTCATCTCGGGAAGACGATCGAGACCTCCAGCATGGGGTGGGCGGGCCAGTGGAGCCCGCCGCCGGGGCTGGTCACTTCGCCGGCCCCGCCCCCCGCCGCTCAAGGCACCCTCGTGCTGGGCGGCGCGGACTTGTACCGCATCAGTTGCCGCGCCTGCCACAAGCCGGATGGCGCGGGGGCGCCGCCCGAGATCAACTCCATCATTGGGCCGATCCAGGCCGCCTCGGTTCAATGGATGACCGACCGTATGAAGGCGATGGGACGGCCGGCCGACCGCGCCTTCATCCAACAGCTGACGTCGGGCACTGAAGCCGACCTGCAGAAGCGCCTCAGGCAAGGGGGCCACAACATGCCGTCGTTCGATCATTTGTCGGACGCCGAGATCACGGTCTTGCGTCCGTACCTGGATCAGATGGCGGGCCTGCCCGGCGCCGCCGGACGGCAGCGGCACATCACGGAGCCGACGGCGCGCGTCGGGGAGCTGATCGTCAAAGGGACCTGCCACGTCTGCCACGATGCGACAGGCCCTGAAAGCCCACCAACGACCGCGCTGAGCGGGGTCATCCCTCCGCTCTCCAGCATGCCTCACCAGAAGACGTTCGCCGACTTTGTACGGAAAGTACGGGAGGGAACGCCGATTCCCGCGGGCACGTCGGGCGTCTGGTCCCGCGGCCGCATGCCCGTGTTCAACTATTTGTCGGAGCAGGAGGCAGCGGCCGCGTACTCGTACTTGAGCCTCTATCCGCCTAGGTAGAGACGTGTATACTCCGCCGCATGCCAAAGCGATGGCCCCCGGTCGTCGGCGGAATACTGATGAACCTGGCGCTCGGATCGCTCTACGCCTGGAGCGTGTTCGTGCTGCCGCTCGAGCGCGAATTCAAATGGACGCGCGCGCAGACGTCCTGGGTCTTTACGATCGCCATCGTCTGCTTCGCGCTGTCGTTCATCATCGCCGGCCGGATCCAGGATCTGAAGGGTCCGCGGATCTGCGCGGCGATAGGAGGCCTGCTGGTCAGCGGCGGCTTCCTGCTGTCGAGCGCGGCTGATTCGCTCCTCAGCCTGTATTTATCGCTGGGCGTGATCGTCGGACTGGGCAACGGCTTCGGGTACGCGACGCCCATGCCGGTGGGCTCGAAGTGGTTCCCGGACAAACGCGGGCTCGTCGTGGGGCTCATGGTTGGCGGCTACGGCGCCGGAACGGCGATCGTCGGTCCGGTCGCCACGTCACTCGTGGACAGCGTCGGATGGCGCGCGACATTCCAGATTCTCGGCGTCGTGTTTTTCGCGATGACCATGATCGGGACGGCGCTCTTGAAGAATCCGCCGCCAGGGTATCAGCCGCCCAACTGGCGGCCGGCCTCGGGCACGGTGGTGGCGGCAACCGACATCACGACGAGTGAAATGCTTCGGACGGGTACCTTCTACGCGTTGTGGGTCGCGTACTGTTTAGGGACGACCGCCGGCCTGATGACCATCAGCCAGCTCGTGCCCTTCGCGCGGAACGCGGGCCTTGCGGCAAGCGTCGCGACCTTCGCCATCACCGTGGGCGCGTTTGGGAATGCCGGCGGGCGCATTCTCTCCGGCTGGATGTCCGATGCCATCGGACGCCTGCAGACGCTGAAGGCCATGGTGCTGCTGTCGGCGATCGCGATGCCTGCTCTGTTTCTGCTGCGCCAGCAGGTGCTGCCCTTCTATCTCCTTGTCGCCGTGGTGTACTGGTGCTACGGCACACAGCTATCTGTGTTCGCGTCAACGACGGCGGATTTCTACGGGACAAAGAACCTTGGCATGAACTACGGCGTGCTGTTCACGGCGTGGGGAACGGCCGGCATCCTTGGACCGACCATCGCCGGTCGCGTGTTCGACCGCTTCGCCGATTATCGCTACGCCTTCTTCGCCGCGTCCGCGCTCGCGCTTGTCGCGCTCGCGTCATTGACGCTCGCCCGCACCCCTTCACGCAAGACCGTCAGCGTTTAGCCCGCCCGCGCGGGATTTCCTTGTCAGAGCGGCCGCGACCGCGAAATACTCACGTCATGCCGCTCTACGAATATCGATGTCGCGCCTGCGGCCACCAGTTCGAAGCGCTGGTCCGTGGTACTGGCCGGCCCGTCTGCCCCTCGTGTCGAGGCGACGATCTCGAACAACTGGTATCGCTGTTCGGGGTCAGCTCCGAGACGACGCGGCAGGCCAACCTCCAGGCTGGGCGGAAGCGCCTTCGAAAGGACCAACGAGACAAGGCGATCGCGGAGCAGGAAGAGAGTGAACGCCACCACGACTGAGTGTTCCTGAGACCCCGGCTGTCATGTTTTCTCGTCTTCGACCGATAAGCGCGGGCATGGAACCGCATGACACTACCAGCTTTTGTGACGCTCCGCCGGTGATTCTCGTGGAGCGCCGTCGGCTACCCGATCGGCGGGCTTTCTGGCGGGGGGGACGGCGTGACGCGGACTGGTTCAACCGGCCCATGGGCGCCTGGCGTCAGGTCGAGCACCGCCTGTCGCCGTGGCGGCAGTGGATCACTGCCCTGCCGTTGTTCCGGGTTTCGCACCGCTCTCGAGCAGAAACCTGACCACGGTTTCGTACTTCGATGTCTTCGCGGCATCGAGGGCCGTACGGCCGTCAGCAGTGGCCGCGTTGAGATCAACACCCAACCCCGCGATCAATTTGACGGCCTCGAGCGTGAGCGCTTCGCGTTCGCTTCGCTCCGGTTGTATCCACGCTTCTCCACCACCCATGCCGACGGCGGCCATCAAGGTCGTCGTGACCTCGACACGATGCTGAAAGCCGCCGCCTTTTGCCGCAACGACACGATCGCCACGCTGCACGAAGAGCGGATCGGCGCCGTAGTCGACGAGGAGGCGCATGACGTCCGGCCCGCCGAATCGCGCCGCGAGCCAGAAGGCCGTCGCGCCAACGAGCTCTGGACTGAAGTGAAAATCCTTCGACGAGCGTCGGGTTGGCGTCCAACCGCCGAGCCGAGCGTTGGGATCCGCGCCGTGCGCGAGGAGGACGTCCACCATCGCCTTGTCTCGGCGCATGATCGCGCAATGCAACGCGGAGAATCCGGCTCGAGCCGCGTTGGGATCCGCCCCGTGCTCGAGCAGTAGCGCCACCAGGTTCCGATAGCCGGCATGAGCGGCGAGCGCGGTCGCACTGACGCCCCAGGCATCCCGGTCGTCGACGTTGGCACCCGCCGCGACGAGAAGTCCCGCCGAGTCGGCATCGCCCACGCGGGCGGCGAACATCAGCGCGCTGTCGCCGCCGTGCGGGATCGCGCGGTTGTAGTCGAGATAGCCGTGCGGCGGCACCGCCATCACTTCGGTCCACGTGTCGGATCGCGCATGGACGTCCGCGCCGTGCGCGAGCAACACCCGCACGACGTCGGGATGTTGTTGCGACACCGCCCACATCAGCGCCGTCTGGCCGCGGGCCGCGCGCGCGTTGACGTTGGCGCCGCCGGAGACGAGCTGAGCGACGACAGCAGGACTGCCTGAGCGTGCCGCGACCATCACCGGCGTTTCGCCGTGCAACAGCGTCACGTTCGGGTTAGCGCCTGCTTGCAACAATCGCCGGACCATCCGCTCGCTGCCGTTGAGGCTCGCCGTCCAGAGCGGCGTCACGCCGAGGTCGGTCGCCGCGTTGACGCGCGCGCCCGCTCTGAGCAGGAGATCGGCGCCCTCGAGGTCGTCGCGGTAGCTCGCCCAATGAAGCGCCGTGGTGCCGTCCGCTGCGGCGACGTTGACGTCCGCGTTCGCGCCGACGAGCGCGCGCAGCGCCGTCGTATCGCCGTTTCTCGCCGCGTCGAGGATCGGCGCACGTTCGGCCGCGGCGGCACCCGGAGCCGCCGCGAGCACCACCACCCAGGGGATCAGGCGGCGCACCGTTCAGACTCCCGAGAGCATGTCGAGCGGGAGCTTGCCGGTGCTGCCACCGATCTTCTCCACCGGCGTCCCCATTTTGTCCATCAGCGTGACCAGCAGGTTGGCCATCGTCGGCTGGTTCGAATAGGCGAGGTGACGCCCGCCTTTGAGCGTCCCCGAGCCGCCGCCGACGACGAGGAGCGGCAGGTTGTCGCCCGAGTGGCGCGTGCTGTTGGAGATGCCGGAGCCGTACAGGATGGTCACATGATCCAGCAGCGTGCCGTCGCCGTCGGGAGTCGCGCGCAGCTTGGCCAGATACTTCGAGAACAACTCGACGTGATAGCGGTTGATCTTCGACATATGCGCGATCAATTCGGGGATGTCGTTGTGATGCGAGAGCGGATGGTGCGCTTCGGGCACGCCGATCTGAGGATAGGGGCGCGCGCTCTGCTCCTTGCCCATCATGAACGTCATCACGCGGGTGAGATCAGACTGAAGCGCGAGCAACTGCAAGTCGAGCATCAGGGCCAGATGATCCTCGAAGACGGGCGGCGCGCCCTGCGGTTGTTCTACGGCGGGCAGCGCAACGTCGGACTGCTCCTCGGCCCTCTGAATACGACGCTCGACGTCACGAACCGCCTCGACGTACTCGTCGACCTTCGTGCGATCCCCGGCGCCGAGATCGCTCTTGATGCTCGCCAGCTTCTCCGCCACCGAATCAAGAATGCTCTTGCGCTGGCGCAGTCTCGCCTCGCGCGCTTTCCGATCGGTGCTGCCGCTGTCGCCGAACAGGCGCTCGAAGACCGCGCGCGGATTCCATTCCATGGGCAGCGGCTGCGTCGGGCTCCGCCAGGACAACGTGTGGGTGTACACGCAGCTCAGGTTCCCGGTGCACGCGCCCGCGTTGGCGGGCGCGTCCATCGAGAGCTCGAGCGACGGCACCTGCGTCTCCGCGGCAAAGTGTCGCGCCAACAACTGATCGATCGACACGTCGGCAACGATTTCGATTTCGTTTCGTCCGCCTCGCGTCGTGCCCGTGAGAAACGATCCCGAGGCGCCGGCATGGATGTAGTTCCAGTTGGCCTTGATGCCCGACAGCACGAGCAGCTGCTGACGGTACGGTTGGAGCGGTTCCAGAATCGGTGAGAGCGCGAACGCCTCGCCTTCGCCCTTGGGCAACCAGTGTTCCATCGCCATCCCATTCGGCACGTAGAACGTCTGGAACCGGTGGACCGGCCGCGCCGCGGCGCGACCGCGTAACGAGAACGCCGGGACCATCGCGTCCAGGAACGGCAGCGCCAGCGTCGCGCCCAGCCCTCTGAGGAGGGTCCGCCGCGGCAACGATTTCGACGAGAGGAACATCATCTCAAGAACTCCGGAGTGTTCACGATTCCCAGGATGATCGACGACCAGCGATAGTTATGCGCGGCGGCGTCGCGGACGATCTTTCTCACGGCCGGCCAATCGGAGTACTCCAGCCGTCGACCGAGCGCGTAGGCCAGAAGTTTCGCGGTCAGCGTGCGCGGGAACTGGTCCGGCTGCGCGAGCAGGAGCGCCCGCAGCCCCGACAGCCCGTCAATCGTGACACCAGCGACGGTCGTGCCGCTCGCGTCCACCGGGTTCCCCGATTCGTCCACGCTGCGCCAACCGCCGATCACGTCGAAGTTTTCGAGCGCGAACCCGAGCGGATCGATCGCCGAATGACAGCTGTTGCAGGACGGATTCTGCCGATGTTCCGCCAGCCGCTCGCGGATCGACTTCGGGCGGGCGCCCGGTTTGGCATTCAGGTTCATGTCGACACCGGGAGGCGGCGGGGGCACCGGCAGACCAAAAATGTTGTTGAGCAGCCATTTCCCACGCAACACCGGCGATGTGCGATCGGGATACGACGTCGTCGCGAGCAGCGCGCCCTGCGCGAGCACGCCGCCCCGCTGGTCGTGGTCCGGGAGCGTGACGCGACGAAAACGACTGCCGTAAATGCCGGGAATCCCGTAATGGCGCGCGAGCCGTTCGTTGACGAACGTGTAGTCCGCGTCGAGCAGATCGACGACGCTGCGATCGTCGCGGATGGTGCTGCCGACGAACAGCTCGGTCTCGCGCCGAAGCCCCTGCATCAAGCTCAGGTCGTAGTTGGGATATCGTTCCGGATCGACGACCACTTCATCGACGCGCCGGAGATTGAGCCACTGCGCCGCGAAATCGTTGACCAGCGCGTCGATCGCGCGCGGATCGGCCAGCATGCGCCGCACTTCTTTTTCGAGAACCGGAGGGCTCCCGAGCTCGCCGCGCTCGGCCAGCGACAGCAACCGGTCGTCGGGAATGCTGCTCCAGAGGAAAAACGACAGACGCGAGGCGAGCGCGATATCTGACCGATCGCGATGGACGCGCAGCAGGAAATCGGGATCGAGCAGCATGCGCTCGAGCGCGAATTGAATGCCGCCGGCAAAGTCTCCGGCTTCCGCTCGACCGGCGTCAAAGAACTCGACCAACGTCTGCAGATCACCAGTGGTCACGGGGCGCCGGTACGCGAGCCGCGCGTACTTCGAAAGGATGCTCGTGGCGCACGGTTTCTCCTCCGCGGCCGTTGCCGGCTCGCAGACGAAGATCGCGCGAGGGGCCGGGCTCGCCGCCCGGCCGACGCCGGACGACGGGTACGGTCCGGCGATTTGCACCGAGCCGACGCCGGCATAGCCCATGTACACCTGATCGTCGGTGATGACCCGCCCACGTTGGAGCGGCTGCGGCAGGCCCTCCGGCTCCCACAGCTCCCTCACGAACGAAACGCCGACAATGTGTGGACCGGCGGGGATTTCCGTGCGGACCTCCAGCCCGGAGTCTCCGCCGACCTGCATGTACTTTTCCCACGAGTCGTCGCCGGCGAAACCCGGTTCGCCGTCTCCCGCATAACTCGACGCAGCCGGCCGGCCCTTGGCTCCGCCGCCGACGGTAAACCGCTTGACGAGCTTCCCGTCAATACGAACGTCGAGCTGCTGCGGCCAGCCCATCCCCTTGATGTAGTCCTGATACTGCCGTTGGAGCCGGACCTTGATGACGTACTGGCCGTCGAGCGGAAAATCATGATGAATCGCGAGGCCGCCACGGGAGCCGAACGGCAGATCTTCGTCCTGCCGGTCGTCCTGCACGACATGCAATGGGATTTCGAACGTCGCGACGCTGGGACTTGCGGGGCCTAGACCCGTGACGAGCCGCGTGACCTGGCGGGCTACCGAGAGGTATCGCTCCAGGTGGGCCGGTGAGATCGACAGGGAATCGGCGAAGTTGTCGAAGCTGCCGTCGGCGGTCTCGTCGCCGGGCAGCAACGGCTTCACGTCGACGCTCGCCGGGTCGAGCGCGAACAGGTCTCGAATCGCGTTGTTGTATTCGCTTCGATTGAGCCGGTGAACGGCGCTCGTCCTCCCAGGATTCGGGCTGCTGGCCCACGCGCGATCGATTTCCGCTTCAAGCCCCTTCGCGAGCGCCTGATACGTCGCGGCGTCCGGACGAGGTCTTCCGGGCGGCGGCATCGAGCCCGAACGGAGTTTTGCGATCACGCGCTCCCACAGTTCAGGATTGGCGGCCGGTGTGGCCGGGTCGACGCCGTCGAACGCAATATTGGCGGTATGGAGCTTCTGGTTATGACAAGTAATGCAGTACGTGTGGAGAACGACGTCCAGAGCCGGCGTCTCCTGGATGCCCGGCGCCACCTGGCGCGCGGACGTAGAAATGGTGGACAGACCGGCCAGGCAGCCGCACGCGACGAGCGCGAAGATCGAGGCGCGCATCCTTCGGGCAACGCTCCGACCGCCATTCTGCCCGATGAATCGGCGCGACGCAAAAGGAATCGTGCGACGATCGCCCTCCCGCTGATTCCAGGCAGAGCTCAGATATTCGTGGCCTTCATCGCCGCCAAGACCCGCGCGTCGCGAAACGGAACTCGACGGAGCCGAACGCTGGTCGCGTCGAAGATGGCGTTGGCAACGGCGGCAATCATCGGTTTGCATGCCGCTTCGCCGGCCCCGTAGGGGGGCAGATCGCTCCGGCGGGGATCGGGATCGCCGTTCACCAACACCACGTCGATCCGCTCCGGCGCGTCGGCGTGAGTCAGCGTCGGGCTCGAGTTCCAATCCACGCTCGTGATCTTTTCGGTGTCGAACTGCACCTCCTCGTGCAGCGCACGGCTCAGCCCATGAAGCATCGCGCACTCGACCGTGCGGCGGAGCGCCTCCGGGTTGATGACGAGCCCGCAATCGTGCGCGCAGACGAGTCGCTTGACCCACACGTGCCCGGTCTCGCGATTCACTTCCACTTCGGCGATCTGCGCGATGACCGTCTGGTTGCGAAACGCGTACGCGATGCCGCGGCCGGTAACGACGCGTCCGCCGCGACGCGGTTCAGGCGACCGGCGGGTGTCCCACCCAAAGGTCCGCGCCGCCGCCTCGACGACAGCGATCGACCGCGCGCGTCTGAATCCTGGATCGTCCTGGTCGCTCGCTCTCAGCAGTCGCAGGCGGAACTCGACCGGATCGACGCCGGCATCTGCAGCCAGCTCGTCAATGAACGACTCGGAGGCGAACGTGACCTGGGGACCGTTGGGGTCGCGAAGGTTCCCGGTACGGAGCGGCGTCTCCCACACGAGCGGTAACGAGACGACGTGCCCGCTCATTCGCCGATTCGGGATCGAGTACATGTCGGACGGCATCGCCGCACTGCCGCTTGCCGGAGTCGCGCGTTTCGTGCCCATCAGCTGAGCGATGAGGACGGTATCGGGCTCGTTGTACCCGACGTGGTTGTAGTCCGCCGCTCTCGCGTCGTACTCCAGCGCGACAAGATTGCCCCGCGCATCGAGCCCGCCGCGCATGCTGATGGCGTAGGCCGGGCCCTTCGTATCCCACGCCGTCTCTTCATCTCTCATCCATTGCACGCGAACGGGCCGGCCGATCTCCTTTGCCAGAAACGCCGCTTCGAACCCCGCGTCGTCCGCCGCCGTGCGGCCGAACCCCTGGGGCCCTTCCATCCAGACGACGCGGACGCGATCGCGCGGCATCTGCAGGAAGGTCGCAAGCCCCGAGCGCAGCCCGTACGACTTCATGTCGTTGGAATAGACGGTCATTTGATCGTTGGACGGATCCGCCACGGCGTGCGCGGGCGCGATCGCCGTATGACCCTGGAAGGGCACCGAATAATCGGCCTCGACGATCTTCGTCGCGCCGGCGAGCGCGGCCTCGAGATTCCCGACCGTGGTGGGGCGGGTGCTCGACGTGGGCGTCGCGGTCCTGATGAATCGGTACAAATCGTCGGAATGCGGGAAGGGCGGGAGCCGTGGCTTCTGCCACGCGAGTTTGAGCTGGCGGGCCGCTTTGATCGCCTGCTCCTCCCGCTCGCAGATGACCGCCACGTAGTTGCCTTTGCTGACCACTCGGATGAATCCGGGAAGCGCGCGGACCGACGATTCGTCGATACTCACCAGTTTCGCGCCGGCGACCGGCGGCCTCACGTTGCGCGCGTGCACCATCCCGGGAAGCCGCACGTCCACGGCCCATTTCAAGGATCCATCGACTTTCGCAGGTATGTCGTAGCGGTGGGGCGACAGGCCAACCATCCTGAGTTCCTGAACCGGTTTCACCTTCGCCACGCCCGTCGTCGCGTCGATGTCGCGGCCCGTCAGCGTGACGTTGAATCGCCGGCCGCCGATCAATTCCCCGTAGGAAAGCTTCTTCGACGGCTCGTTCTTCACCGTGATCACGCCGTCGCTGACGGCGAGCTGTTCGACCGGCACTCCCAGCCGCGTCGACGCCATTCCGAGCAACACGCGTCGCGCTTCGGCCGCGACGCGCCGCATCGGCCAGCCGTCCACCTGAATGGCATCCGACGCCCCCGATCCGCCCTGATCGACCGTGATGTCGGTGCTGCCCATGATGCAGGTGGTCTTGTCGAACGGAATGTCCAGCTCGTCGGACATCATCTGGCGGAACGCCGTGCCGGTGCCCTGGCCGCAGTCCGTCTTGCCGACGGAGAACGTCGCCGTGTTGTCCTCGTGAATCGCGATCCATGAATCGAGCTGTCTGAAGTCGGGATCGGGGTACGGTCCCGCGGCGTCGCCGGTGCGGGCGAACGGATTGGATCGGGTGGCGGCCGCCGCACCGATACCGACCACCAGCACGCCCGACGTCTTGAGGAAGGCGCGGCGCGTCGTCGTGGTGAGTCTGTCCTCGATCATGCGCCCACAGCCTTCCCCGCCATGACGTTCGCGGCTCGCCTGATGGCGGCCTGCACGCGGTAGTACGTCATGCAGCGGCACAGCGTCCTGTTCATCGATTCGCGGATCTGCGCATCCGTCGGATTCGGATTTCGGTCGAGCAGCGCCTTGGCGGTCATGATTTGACCGTTCTGGCAAAAGCCGCACTGTGGTGCCTGTTCGTCAATCCACGCCTGCTGAATCGGGTGCAGCGAGCCAGGCGGCGCCAGCCCTTCGAGAGTCATCACCTCGTCTTTGACGCTAGATGCCGGCGTAATGCACGATCGCGCGGCCACCCCGTTGATGATGACGGCACACGCCCCGCACTGCCCGAGCCCGCAACCGAAGCGCGGACCCTGCAGCCCGAGATCGTTGCGCAGGATGTAGAGAAGCGGCGTTGAGAGGTCCACGTCCACGGTGTGGGTTGTCCCGTTCACCTTCAACAGAATCTTGCTCATAGGCGATGCTCCCGGGGAGGGGTAGCCACCGGACGTCTCGATGAGGTCTCGGCCAGCAGAGTCCAAACATCCGGCCGGATGACGCGCGCGTCAGCGTGGGACGGCAGACAGCTGCTGCGAGACTCGATTAACAGCCGACGCAATGATGGTTGTTCTTGGCGCCAAGGCGTTCCAAGAGCGCGATCGTTTCGGGAAATGGTTCCACGCGCTGGACCGGACCGTTCGCCATGTCCACGGTCGTCTGGCCGGTGCGTGACACCGCTTTCACGTCGGCGCCCTTCGAGACCAGATAGAGGATCAGCTCGTTGTCGCCGCGCGACGCGGCGTGGTGGAGCGGCGTGTAGCCGTTGTGGTCTCGAATGTTGACGTCCGCGCCCAACTCCTCGACGAGGAACTTCACGGCAGGCAGCCAGCCGTCCGGCACGTGGCGATGCGTGTTGCCGGCAAAACCGAGGCCGTACCCGACGCCGGACGCGGCGTGAATCGGAAACACGGCCGGACCGCCCCAAGGGATCGGCGGAAGCCCGGACCGATCCGGAAGGCTCGGGTCGGGGCCGCCCTCTTCATAGCGCTCCGGCACCTTGGCCGTCGGAATGTTCGGGTCCGCGCCGTACTTGAGCAGCAGTTTCATCGCCGGCAGGTCGAGCGTGTATGCCGCCCACCAGAAAGCGGTGGCGCCGGTCCGATCGACGCTCAAGAGATCGCGGTTGTATGTCGTGTACCAGAGCGACTTTCGGAGACGCGCGTTGGGATCCGCGCCCGCCTTGAGGAATGCCTCGGCCAGCTCCAGATACCCGGTCGTCTGCTGCATGTAGTGCGCCGGCTGCGGATGCCGCGCCTTCGGTGCCCATTGCATGTTGAGGACGGCGTAGAGCGGCGTCGCACCTGCGTCGCTCGCGACCTTCACGTCGGCTCCGCGTGCGAGCAACTGCTTGGCGAGATCGAAGTGACCGTTGATCGCGGCGATAAGCAGCGGGCTCGTATGGTCTGACGCGCTCACCTGGTTGATGTCGGCACCGCCGCTCACGAGCACCATCGCCGTCTCGGCGTGCCCTTCGCGCGACGCGAGGAGCAGCGCCGTCAACCCCCCGTGCGCGCCGACGAGCTCCGCGTAGCCGAGCGGCTCCGGCTCGTTGCCCGAATCGTCCGGGCGCCCCGCGCCCCGACCGCCGCTGACGGATACCGGCAAGGCCGACCCGGTCGACGCGCGTTTGGCGGCGATCTGTTTCTGGACCTCCGCGACGCGGCTGTTGCGCAAGCGGCTCTCGGCCGCATCCTCGCGGTTTCGCTGACTGATATCGACCACCTTGGCGGTAGCGCCCACCTCGGCGCCACGCGCCAGCAACGCCTTGACCACGTCGGTTCGTCCCACGGCGGCCGCGAACATCAATGGCGTCTGCCCCCACTGCAGCTCGCGCGCGTTCGCGTCGGCACCTGCTTCGAGCAGGATGTTCACGGCATCGGCGCTCCCCGACGCGGCGGCGAAATGGAGAGGCGCGGCGCCGGTGGCCGTCACCACGTTGATGCCGGCGTTCGCGTCGACAAGAAGACGAACGATCTCCGCCCGTCCGTTCTTGGCGGCGACATGGAGCGGTGTGTAGCGCCCGATGCGCGTCTCGGCGCGAGGATTGGCGCCGGCCTTCAGGAGCAGCGACGCGACATCGCGATCGCCGCGCTCCGCGGCCCAGTGGAGAGCCGTCATGCCGTCGCCTTCCGGGGCGTTCACGTCGGCTCGTTCCTCGAGGAGCGCCCGGACGGTGTCGAAATCGCCACGCATGGCCGCATCGGCCACCGGCGATGAGGACGGCGCGGCTCGGAGCGTCAGCGCGGCCATCATCGAAATCATCCCCAGGGCCGCAGTTGCGCGAAGTATTCGGCTCACAGCGAGAACTCCCCGGTCGAGTCGCCGAACTGTGCGATGTTGGTCAACCCGATCTTGTGCATCACCGCGAGCATCACGTTTGCCATCGGCGTGCCCGCGGGCGCTTTGAGATGGCGATTGCCTGCCAGGCCGCCGCTGGCGCCGCCCAGCACCAGCAGCGGGCACCGTTTGTGGTTGTGCACGTTGGGGTCGCCCATGGGCGAGCCGTAGATGATGACCGTCTTGTCGAGGAGCGACGCCTCGCCTTCCTGGATGCTCTGGAGCTTCTCCAGGAAGTAGGGGAGGAGGCTGACGTGATACCGGTTGATCAGCCCGAACTCGGTGATGTTGTTCGGCTTGTTCCCGTGGTGCGACGCGGGATGGAACCCCTTGCTCACCCCGCTTTCGGGGTAGACGCGGCTCGACGCGTCGCGCCCCATCTTGAACGAGAAGACACGCGTCACGTCGGCCTGGAACGCGAGCGCCTGCAGATCGAACATCAGCTTCACGTGCTCGTCGAACGAATCGGGCACGCCAGGCGGCGCCGCCGGCAGCTCGCGTGACTCGCCGCTGGCGTTGTGCGCCTCGACCTGCTGAATCCGGCGCTCGATCTCGCGGACGTCCTGGAGGTAGCGCTCCATGCGCTGCCGGTCGCTGCTGTCCAGTCGGCGGGTGAGATCGGCGACCTGACCGGTGACGTAATCGAGCACGCTGCCGCTCGCCCGGCGCCGAGACGCGCGCTCGCGTGCCGATCCCCCCGCACCAAACAGCTGATCGAACGCCATCCGGGGATCCCGGATCATCGGCAGCGGCTCGGTCGGCGAGGCCCAGCTGATCATGTCGGTGTAGACGCACGAGTAGCCGTAGGCGCAACCGCCCGCCTGATCCACGTTCTCGATGCAGAGCTGCATCGATGGAATCGGCGTCTCCTGCCCGAAGGCCTTCGCGTAGATCTGATCCATCGAAATCCCGGCGCGGACATCAGAGCTCTCGGTCTGCTTCGGATGTGTCTGCGTCAGAAACACGGCGCTCGATCGGAAGTGGTCGCCGCCGATTTCCGGCTGCGTGACCGCTTCGGCATTGCGCACGTCCGTGTCGCTGACGATCGTCAGGTGCGTGCGAAACGGTTCGAGCGAGCTGAGCGCGCCCGCGCCGAGGTCGAAGTCGCTGCCCGTGTCCGCCGGCGACCACAGATGCCGCTTCGCGCCCCAGTCGCTGCTGCCGGCTGCGCCGTGCACCATCTCGATGCAGACCAGCCGCGGACGATCGACTGCCGCGGCGCGCGCCGACTTCCCGAACAGGCCGCGCGCGGGAACCATGGCGTCGATGAACGGCAGAGCGACAGCCGCGCCCAGACCGCGCAGCACCGTCCGGCGGGGCACATGTTTTCCGGTAATGAACGTCATCGTCCCCTCTCCGTGAATTCGTCCGCGCTCTTCATCCGAAACGCGGGCGTCTTGACGATTCCGAGCACGAGCGCGGACATCCGGTTGTCGGCGGCCGCGGCCTCATGCACGATGCCGCGAATCGCCGGCATATCGGTCGGCTCCAGCCGGCGGCCGAGCGCGAACGTTGTGAGGTTCTCGGTGAAAGTTTGAAGCAGCACGCCCGATCGCTTGAGGAGCGCCTGCCGCAGGCCCTCCGGACCCGTCAGCGGCGTGCCGTCATACAGCACGCTGGACGCGTCCACCGGCGCGCCGTTGTCCTTGATTCGCCACGCGCCGACGACATCGAAGTTCTCGAGGGCGAGCCCGATCGGATCGATCATCTTGTGGCACGACGTGCAGGCCGGATTCGCGCGATGCTGCTCCATTCGTTCCCGCACGGTGCGAAGCCGTCCATCCTCAGCTTCCGGGGTCGCGTCGAAATCGGGCACGTTGGGCGGCGGCGG
>DATKHR010000213.1:0-13718 GCA_035510155.1 Vicinamibacterales bacterium | reverse complement strand
CGCCAACTTGGGCGCGTCAACGTCCGCCACCGTGGTCGTCCCGCGGAGCGCGCGCTTCCGCTTCGTCGTCTTGCTGCTGAGGATGTGCTGCTTGAACGCCTTGCTCCTCAGAAATTTTCCGCCCTTCGTGCGCTTGAAGCGCTTGGCGGCCCCGCGATGTGTTTTCAGCTTCGGCATGGTCCCTCTAGTTTTTCGCAGCCCCGCTCGTGGCGGGTTTCGCGCGTCCGCTGCCTTGCGGCCGCCGGCTCAGAATCGTGTGCATCTGATTGCCTTCCATCCGCGGCATGGTCTCGGCGATCGCCACTTCCCGCAGCTCCTCGACCAGCCGCTCGAGGATGCGCCGCCCGATCTCGGGATGGGCCATCTCCCGGCCCCTGAAGAAGATCGTCGCCTTGACCTTGTCGCCGTCCTCGAGGAAGCGCTCAATGTGCTTCTTCTTGAACTGGTAGTCGTGTTCGTCGACCTTCGGGCGGAACTTGATCTCTTTGACCTCGATTACCTTCTGGTGCTTCCGGGCTTCGCGCGCGCGCTTCTGCTCCTGGTATTGGTACTTCCCGAAATCCATGATGCGGCAGACCGGCGGTACGGCCGTCGGCGAGATCTCGACCAGGTCGAGCCCTTTCTGCTTGGCGATCGCGAGCGCCTGCGGCGGGGGCATGATGCCGAGCTGCTGGCCGGTGTCGTCAATGACGCGAATTTCCCGGACGCGGATCCGTTCGTTGACCCGCACGCGATCGTCGCGGCGGGGGCCACTAGAAAATGCGATAAGGCCTCCTATGCGTTGTGGACCCCGGTGACCGACCCCAACGCGGGTACTGCGTTGGGGACCCCGAACAATGGGACGTCACAGACCCGAGGCCGCTTTCAAGTCGCCCTGTGTGTCGTGCAGGGCGTTGCCCTTTGTTGCGATTTCTTCTCGCGTCGAAGCGATGAATGCGTCGATCGCGGTCGACCCCTTGTCGCCCCCCGACCGGACGCGCACCGAGACGGTGCGCGCGTCCGCCTCACGATCGCCGACGACGAGCATGTAAGGAATCTTCTGCAGCTGAGCCTCCCGGATCTTAAATCCGATCTTCTCCTGGCGATCATCGAGCTCCGCGCGCAGCCCGGCCCCCCGAAGCTCATCGAGTACCGATTGCCCGTACGCCAGGTGCCGGTCGGAGATCGGCAGCACCACGGCCTGCACCGGGGCCAGCCAGAGCGGGAAAGCGCCGGCGAAGTGCTCGATCAGAATCGCGATGAACCGCTCGAAGCTGCCGAGAATCGCGCGATGGATCACGACTGGCCGATGCTCGCGGTTGTCCGCGCCGATGTACTTCAGATCGAAGTTCTCCGGCTGCAGATAATCGAGCTGAATCGTCGCGCACTGCCATTTGCGGCCAATCGCATCGGTGATGTCGAAGTCGATTTTCGGCCCGTAGAACGCGCCGTCCTTCTCGTTGATGTCGTAGCTCAAGCCGGTGCGCTCGAGCGCCGCCTTGAGCTGGGCTTCTGCGTGATGCCACGTGGCGGCTTCGCCCATGTGCTCGTCGGGCATGGTTGACAGCTTCGCCGTGTACGGCAGGCCGAAGTCGCCGTAGACGCGCTGCACCAGCCGAATCAACCGCTCGACCTCGTCGCCGATTTGCTCGGGCGTCACGAAGCAGTGCGCGTCGTCTTGCGAGAACTGACGGACCCGCGTCAGTCCGGAGAGCACGCCGGACGCTTCGTTCCGGTGCAGCGGCGTCTGCTCGTGATAGCGGACCGGCAGATCCCGATAGCTGTGAACCTGACTCGCGAAGGTCAGGAAGTGGCCGGGACAGTTCATCGGCTTCAAGCTCATCACCTCGCCGGCCGCATCCCTCTCGCCCCGGCCTTCGGAGCCGGCGTGGCCGTCCGCTTCCGGCTCGATGAGCAGCATATTCCGCCGATAGTGTTGCCAGTGCCCGGACCGCTCCCACAGCGCTCTGTTGTAGACGAGCGGCGTCTTGACCTCGACGTATCCAGCGGGGAAGAGCACCCCCCGCATGTAGTCGGCGAGCGTGTTGTACAGGGTCGTCCCCTTGGCCAGCCAGAATGCCGCCCCCGGCGACCAGGGATGAAACATGAACAGCCCGAGCTCCCGACCGAGCTTCCGGTGGTCGCGCTTCTTGGCTTCCTCGATCTGCGTCAGGTGCGCTTTCAGATCCTGCTCGGACAGAAACGCCGTCCCGTAGATGCGCTGCATCGGCGCGTTGTGGGCGTCGCCCTTCCAATACGCGTTCGAGGTATTCAGCAGCTTGAAGGCCTTGAGCTTGCCCGTCGATGGAACGTGAGGACCGACGCAGAAGTCGATGAACGTGTCCTTGTCTTTGATGGTGTAGCAGGACACGTCTTTCTGGCCCGCAGTCTTCTCTTCAATCAGCTGCACCTTGAGCGGTTCGCCGCGCGTCGCGAAGAACGCCTTCGCCTCGTCCCTCGGCCACATCTGACGCTCATAGGCGAGATCCTGCCCGGCGAGCTCGCGCATTTTTGTCTCGATGGCGTCAAGGTCTTCGGGGACGAACGGACGCGGGACGATGAAATCGTAGAAGAAGCCCTCGTCGGTGGCGGGACCGATGCCGCATTGCACGCCGGGGAACAGGTTGGTGACGGCAGCGGCCAGAAGATGGGCGGTGCTGTGGCGGTACAGCGGCAGCGCCTCCGGACTCCGATCCGTCACGATACGAACGGATGCGTCGTGATCCAGCGAGCACGCCAGGTCCACCAGCCTGCCGTCGACGATGCCAGCGAGCGCGGCTTTCGCGAGGCCCGGAGAGATCTGCGCCGCCACGTCGCCGACCGATGTTCCGGCAGGCACACGCCGATGCGATCCGTCTGGCAGCGTGACAGTAATCTGACTCATGGAGTCGCGCGGAAGATCCCGGTTCTCAGCTGAAAGCGGTCCATGGTAGGCACGGGTGGACTCGAACCACCGACCTCCTGCGTGTCAAGCAGGCGCTCTAACCTCTGAGCTACGCGCCTACATCTTGAAAAGAATGGCCTTAGACGAAACTTCAGTATACCAGGAACCGGAGGCTGCGCCGCTACGCGGCCTTTTTGACGGTCAGGCGTTCAATCGCCCGATCGAGGATTGGGTCGGCGGTCGGTGGTTGGGCCCCGAACTCCGTGACTTCGGGTTCGTCGACCGCTACGGTGGGCTCGAGACCCTTTTCGTGCAGTTGCGCTCCGGACGCCGTCAGGAAACGGGTGGTGGAAAGCCACAGGCCCGCGCCGTCGGGCAGCTTGATCAGCTTTTGCTGCGCAGCGCGTCCGACCGTGTGCTCGCCAATCAGCTCGGCCCTGCCATTTTCAGCGAGGGCCGCAGCAAAGAGTTCCGCCGCGCCCGCCGTGCCGGCGTCGACGAGCACTACGGTCGGAAGCGTGATCCCGCCGTCCCCTGCTTGCGTGGAAATCGTCTCGCGCGGGGCATTCTTGGACTCGCGAACCGCGAGCGTTCCTTTAGCCACAAAGAGTCGTGCGATCGCCAGGCCCTCTTCGAACGCGCCGCTCGAGGTTCGGCGCACGTCGATCACGAGCTTGGCGGCGCCGCTCCTGGCGAGATCGGCGACCTGGGACTTCACCTGCCCCGGCGTCATCTGCGCGATGGCTGCAATGCGGACGTACCCAACACCGCTTGCGGCGACCCGGCCGGTCACCGCCGAGGGTGCATCGGCCTCACGTGTGAGCTCGACGACGTGAGGATCGGCCGCGTTCCCGCGAATGACCGTCAGCGACACCTTCGATCCCGGCGCCCCGCGCAGGGCGCGAAGGCCTTCCCACACCGACATGTCGCGAGTTGGAGCGTCATTGATCGCGCGAATGTAGTCGCCGGTCCGGATTCCAGCCTTGGCGGCCGGCGAGTTGTCTCGCGCGGAAACCACGCGCAGGTAGTACTGCCGCGTCAGGTCAAGGCCAACGCCGGCGGGCGGCAGCGAGGAGCCGCTCTCGACCTGCTTGACCTCGTCCGGAGTCAGATAGGCGCTCTCCGGGTCGAGGCCATCTGCGAGGCCGTGCATCGCGCCCGACATCACCTTGCCGATCTTGACGTCCTCGACGTAGTTGCTTTGCACGAGGCTCACGACGTCGTCGAAAACCTTGAGGTACTGGTAGCTTTCGTCGCGCGCCATCACTTTGCCGAGGAGGCCGCCGACGATCGCGAACGCGATGACCGGCGCGGAAATCGACATGACGACCAGGCGCGTGCGGGAGCTCATGATTCGAATGCCTCTAACTCGGTACTCGTGCGTTCTCTTTAGCCATTGTAACGGGTCGACGGGGCCACCGTCGATCCGAAGCTCCGAAGGTCAAAAGGGACGCCGGCCCCGCCCGACGGCACTCGACCGGCTGAGCCGCTGGTCCCCACGAAGCGGCGGCGAATCCGGCCGATCACCGCCAGCCTACGGTACTCTTGAAGGCCTGGACGAGGGACCGCTCAAAAGATCGGCCTGCCATCGATGTCCGGGGGGATCGGCAGGCCGAAGTAGCTGAGCACGGTCGGGGCGATGTCGATAATGTGCAGGGCCCGTCCCTCTGCGACAGAGCGGTTCGACACAAATGTACCCGGCGTCGCCTTGTAATCGAACGAGCCGTGGTCGCCGGACCATTTCTTCATGTTTGGGTAGACGAGCCCCGGCGGAGATCCGCCGAGCGTCGATTGCCAGGACACGCGATAGCCATCGGCGAGCCCCACCTGGAGCTCGGCGGCGTTCTTGACGAATTCACCGGAGTAGACATCGTCGGCCTTGTAGACGGCGTCAACCATGTGGGCGCCTGTGTTCGGGTCGGTCATGGCAAGGAGACCGGCGACAAGGTCATCCTGAAGTCGCTTGGATTCCTCGCCGGGCCAAACGATGCCGTGGGCCTCTCGGCCTTTGAGGTTGATATAGACCTGGCCGAGTCCCATTGCGTACGCCTTGGTATGAGACCAGTCCACGTTTTCCCAGAACGTGCCGCCCCCGAACAGATCCTGGAGCTTCTTGTCCCCGGGGGCCTGGCCCTGCAGCGCCATGAAGCCATGCTCCACGAGCCACGTGTTGAGGTTGACCGATTGCCGGAACGAACGGAAGCCATGGTCCGACACGATCAGAATCGGCGTGCCGGGCGTGACCCGTGACATCACCTCGCCCACGAAGTCGTCAGAGCGACGGTAGACGCGCTCGATGGAGTCGCCGAATTTCGCGGCGAGCGCCCTGTCGTACATCGGATGCTGCGGATCGATGAGCCGCCACATCATATGCTGCACGCGATCGGTCGATTCGATGACGCCGACGAGGAGATCCCATTGCTTCGATTCGAGACGCTGGAGGATCACCTGCGCGCGGTCGTCGAACGCGCGGAATAGATCATCCATGAACGTTTTCTCGTCGATGCGATCCTCGTTCAACGGCCACGTCGCTTCCGCCCATCCGAGCGTCCGGTAGGGGCCGAGGCGTTCGTAGATTTCCGCAGAGAACGCGGGAGGATAAGACATCAGCGACGGCGGCTCGTCGGGGCGCCAGTTGACGGGAGAGATGTACAACTGCAGCTCGCTGCCTGCGTTCACGAGAAACAGCTGGGCCATCCCGTGCACGCGGAGCAGCATGTTGATCGTGAAGTCGAGGTTGATCCACTTGCTCCACTCGTGCTCGGACAAGTGCACTGAATTCTCGGCGATGTCGATGGTGGCGGACTTGCCGGCGCGATTCCAGTGAATCGTCACCGGCAGGCGGACGTCTTCGCGGGCTTCGAGCTCCGCAACGCGCATCTTGTCGGTCTCACGGAGCGGCGCACGTGACCGGACGTCGCGCAGCTGCTGACGGACGATCGGATTAGGGGGACCGACGAGCTCCGTCCGCGCCACGTCACCGTCGAACACCAGCCGTTTCAGAATGCCGCCGAATTCCGTGTTGCCTTCTTCGTAACGGCTCAGATCGGTTCCAAAGTAGTAGAAGGTTCCCATCGTCGCGCGGATGTCCGGGAGCGGGAGGCCGGAAAGCAGCTCTCCATTCGGCACGTCCTCCGGTGGGTAAGTGACGGGGACCGTGAGCACGCTGGATCGGACGCCGGCCCGGCCGGCCGTCACCCAGAACGACGTGCCGCCCCGGATCGATTTGATGTTCGGCTTGGAGACAGGAATGTAATTGAGGACGAAATGTGGCGGCTCGCGCGTGACCATGCCCAGGTCGGGCAGATATGTTTTGGTGTCCCGGACCAGGAAGTCATAAATGTTGTGCTTGCCCGCGTTCACCCCGGTTGCGAACGACGCCCACGCGGTCGGCGACTCCGGCGAGTGCGTTGTGCCAAGCGCATGCACGCCACCGCCCTCTTTAGCGAGCTTCCGCATGTTCGGCAGCTTGCCTTCGTCCATGTAACGCTGGACGAGGCGTGGATCCAGGCCGTCGAAGCCGAGGATGACGATTTTTTGCGGAAACCTCTCGGAGGGTCGCTCGCGGCCGCAGGCCCAGGCGCCCAGACTGGCGATAAGCAGAGACGTAAGAATACGTTGCACGGAACGTGGGTGAGGAAAATTATAACATCGGGCCATGCGGATCCTGGGTGTTGACCTTGGCACACGGCGCATCGGGTTAGCGATCAGCGATCCCTCAGGGATACTGGCACGACCCTTGATGACGTTGGCAATTGAAAGCGGCGACGAGGCAGCCGTTCGCGTTTCAGAAACGATCGAGCAGTTGTCCCGCGAGGAGGATGGCTTGACGGCTGTCGTCGTCGGACTCCCGTCCCGGCTCGACGGCTCTGTGCATGAGGCGACTGATCGAGTACGCGCGTTCATCGACGAGCTGAGGAAGCGGACACAGGTGAGGATCGCCACGCAGGACGAGCGTCTCTCGAGCCGCGAGGCAGAAAGCCGGTTGGCGCTGAGAGTGCGCGATTGGCGAAAGCGCAAGACCAAGCTCGACGCGGCTGCCGCTGCCGTCATCTTGCAAGACTATCTGGATGGATCGCGATGAAACGATTCGTGGTCTTCTTCCTGTTTCTCGTCATCATCGGAGGCGCCGGGGCCTATTCGCTGTACGCGCGTCTCAACGAGCCGTTTCGGGGATACGACGGTCCAGAACAGTTCGTCGAGGTCGGGCAAGGCGCGGGCAGCCGAGCGATCGGCGATCGGCTTGCGAGCGCAGGCATCGTCCGGGATCCGTGGACCTTTCGCCTTGCTCTCTGGCTGAGCGGGCAGGGGCGTCATCTCAAAGCCGGCGAGTATCGATTCGATCGAGCGATGACCCCGGCCGAGGTCATCGACAAGATAGCGCGGGGCGACGTCTACGCCATCCTCGTCACGTTTCCGGAAGGGCTGACGATCGGGGAAATGTCGAGAATCTTCCAGGACCACGGCTTTGGTCCCGCCTCGACATTCGTCAACGCCGCCAAGGACGTCGCGCCGATCCGCAACCTCGATCCGACGGCCAAGGATCTCGAGGGCTACTTGTTCCCTGACACGTATGCGCTGCCGCGATCCACGGATGGTCCAAAGCTGGTGCGCCAGATGGTCGCGAGCTTCGAGCGTGTCCTCACGCCGCGACTGCGCGAAGCCGCCGCGAACCGCGGCCTTTCCGTGCGTCAGCTCGTGACGCTGGCCTCCATCGTCGAAAAAGAGACGGCGAGAGCTGACGAGCGCCCGATCGTCGCGTCGGTCTACAGCAACCGGCTTCGGATCGGGATGGCGCTGCAGTGCGACCCGACGGTCATCTACGCACTGGTCCGCGCGCACCGGTACGACGGCAACCTGCACAAAGACGATCTGAGCTTCAACTCGCCGTACAACACGTACCGTTATTCGGGGCTTCCGCCAGGGCCGATCGCGTCACCCGGACGGGCGTCGCTCGAAGCGGCGGCCAGTCCGGCCACCTCTGACTACTTGTACTTCGTCAGCCGCAATGACGGGTCTCATGAGTTCGCCCGAACGCTCGACGAGCATAATCGCAACGTGCAGAAGTTTCAGATCCAGTACTTCAGGGATCTCAGGGCAGGACGGACAAGTGGCGCAGGTGGGCCGGGAAGGTCAGGAAAGGCGGGCGGGTAGGCAGATTCACTCGTTCCATTTCAGCTTTTCGCGCAGCACCTCGAAGTAGCTCCGCGACGAAGGATGCAGGAGCTTGAGGCGCCGCGCCGCGCAACAGATCCGCACCTCGTCGCCCGGCTCGAGCTCGTACCCATCCTGCCCGTCAAATGTCACGTACACCTCATCGCGACTATCCATGATCGGCTGCACGCGCACGGCGGACCCCGAGGGTATGACGATCGGCCGATTGGTCAGCGTGTGCGGAGCGATCGGCGTCAGCACGAGCGCGTCCATGCCTGGCTGCACGATCGGCCCGCCCGCTGCGAGGTTGTAGGCGGTGGACCCGGTCGGCGTCGCGACGATGAGGCCGTCGGCCTTCACGCGCGTCACGAATTCGTCGCCAACGGAAACTGAGAGCTCAATCATCCGCGCCCGGGCGGCCTTCGTGACAACGACATCGTTCAGCGACACGTGATCGGCGAGGCCCGCGCCTCGTCGTGTCGTCGTCGAGCGAAGCATGAGACGCTCTTCGACGCGAGCCCGGCCGTCAATCGCGACCTCGAGGGCGGGATAGAGCTCGGGGAGCGTCACTTCCGTGAGGAACCCGAGGCGCCCGAAATTCACGCCGAGAATCGGCACGTCCACGTCCGCGACGCCGACGCAGTCGGCCATCGAGAGCAGCGTCCCGTCACCGCCCAGCACCACGATCAAATCAACTTCGGAGACGAGCCTGTGCTTCTCGAACGCTCGGTGGGACGTTGTCCTCGGGCTCGTCTGAGCGGCCGCCGGGCGCGCCGCTCCGGGGGACGATGTCGCGGTGGCGGCGAGGAGCGCCGTCGCCGTCTCGAACACCGGTTCAATTGAACGGCCGTCGAGCCACGAAGCGATCTCGGCCAGGTGCGGCGCCGCCAGGCGCAGGTCGGATTTGGCGACGATGCCGACGCGCGAGACGCGCGTTGGAGGAGCGCTTGGCGCCATGCGAGTCTATGGAACCACAAAACGGCCGCGCGCTTCCATCGCCTTGATGATCGCGACGAGCGCGGCGTTGACGGGGCAGTCGATGCCCAAGCGGCGGCCGAGCGTGACGACCGCGCCGTTCATGAAATCAATCTCGGTCGCCTTTGCCTTGAGCAGGTCCTGCCGCATCGAGGCGACGTTGCGCGAAGGGCCGAACACGGCGGCGATTGTCTCAATAAAGGCGCCCGAATCGGCGTCAAATGTCACGCCGTCGGCGCGCGCGACCGTGAGGCACTCGTCGATCACGAGCCGTTTGATCGAATCGAGCCGGACGTCGGCAATCGCGCCTACCTCGGCCCCCATGATGGAGGTCAGAGGGTTGATGACGCAGTTGAAGATCAGCTTGCGCCAGACTTCGATCTTGATGTTCTCGGAGACGCGGCCATCCAAACTGCAAGCCGAGAACAGGGCCGCGATCCGCTCGCTGATCGTCGGCCCCGCTTCCGGGGCTCCGGCCGCGGCCGGGGTCCGCTCGATCAGCGTGTAGCCGGCGACCTTATAGTCGATGACGCCGGGCTCAAGGAAGATGGCGCCGAACTGCGTGACGGCCCGAAGCACGAGGGGGAAAGCGCGGGCTGCTCTCCTCCCGATATCCGGCGGGTGAACGGTGGCCTGCTTGACGATCTCCTCTCCTCCAAGCCCGTTCTGAATGCACAGGATGGTCGTGTCGGGGAGGACGAGGCTCGCCATCGCCCGGGCGGCTGCCCCATTGTCATTGACTTTCGTCGTCAGCAAAACGAGCGTGTCGCGCGGGATCGAGTTGATCGCGATCACCGCGACAACGCGGCGCGTGGCCCGCTCGAGGCCCGTCAGCCGCAGGCCGGACTCGTTGATGGCCTGGACGTGGGCCGGCCGGGCGACGACGGTGACGTCGTGCCGCGCCGACAGCTTGGCCGCGTACAAGCTTCCGATCGCGCCGGCGCCGAAGACGATGATGTTCATCGCAGATGGAGGAAAAACTCCTGATTTCCGGTCGCGCCGGTAATCGCCGAGGGCGTCATGCCCACGCGCTCGAATCCGGACTCAGCCGCAGCCTCGGTGACGCGCGCAAGGACCGCTTCATGGACGGTCGGGTCTGTCACCAAACCATGCGCGCCCACCTCGTCGCGCCCAGCTTCGAACTGCGGCTTGACCAGGGCGATGACATCTGCGGGCCTCTCGAGCACCGGAGGCAACGCGGGAAGAATGTGCCGCAGGGAGATGAACGCGACGTCGATCGTCACGAGCGTGACGCGCTGCGGCACGTCGTCGCCACCGAGCGCGCGCGCGTTCACGCCTTCACGAACAATGACACGCGGATCGGTCCGCAGCCGCCAGTCGAGTTGCCCGTGCCCCACGTCGAGCGCGACCACGCTCGTGGCGCCGCGCCGAAGCAGCACGTCGGTAAAGCCGCCGGTCGAGGCCCCGATATCGAGTGCCCGGCGGCCGAGTGGATCGACTCCAAAGGCGTCGAGCGCGTGGGCCAGCTTGATGCCGCCGCGGCCGACGTAGGGGTGATCCGGCGTCCTGAGGGCCACGCCGGCGCGGAGCGGGACCGGTGCACCCGCTTTTGACACGATTCGACCGTCAACCTCCACTTGTCCGGCGAGGATCAGGGCGCGGGCCCGCTCGCGCGTGGGCGCCAGCCCGCGCTCCACGACGATGATATCGAGGCGCTCTTTCGCGCTCCCACTCCGGGGCCGTCGGCTCATCGTGGCAAGTAATGAAAATACCGAACAACGAGTCCCGAGCAAGAAGTCCCGCGCAACGAGCTCCTAGTTCCTGCGACGAATGACCCAGTCCGCGATACCTGGCAAATGAGTCCCGACCAGGCTGGCTTCCCGCAAGGTCGCGTGCGCGCGAGCCAGGCAGTCGGCAGCCAGCCGCCGCGATTCGTCCAGCCCGAAGAGTCTCGGGTACGTCGGCTTGTCGCCCGCGGCATCCTTGCCGGCCGACTTGCCGAGCGCCGCCGGATCTCCTTCGACGTCGAGGATGTCGTCGACGATTTGGAAGGCGAGCCCGACGTCCGCCGCGTACCGATCGATCAGGCCGGCCAGCTCGTCAGGCGCTCCCGCCATAATCGCGCCCGCGAGCGCCGACGCCCGGATGAGCGCCCCCGTCTTGCGCGCGTGCATGCTCTGCACTCCTTGCGCGTCCAGCGTGAGGCGACGCCCAGGCGCCTGCCCGCCCGCCTGCAAGTCGATCGCCTGGCCGCCCACCATGCCTGCCGGCCCAGCCGCCTGGCCAACGATGGTGATCACTCGCAGTTTTCGTCTCGCCAGCGCGCCACCGTCGTCTGGCGGCGTCTGCGGCTCGCGCGCGAGCAACGAGAAGGCTTCCGCATGGAGGCCGTCGCCGGCGAGAATGGCCACGCCGTCGCCGTACACGACGTGCAGCGTGGGGCGGCCGCGGCGGAGCGTGTCGTTGTCCATGGCAGGCAGGTCGTCGTGAATCAGCGAATACGTGTGAATCAGCTCGATCGCGCAGGCAGCAGGGAGCGCCCGATCGAGCGCCGCCGGATCCACCGCGTCCGCGGCGGCCAGGGCCAGCAAAGGCCGCAAGCGCTTGCCGCCGGCGAACACGCTGTAGCGCATGGCTTCGCTGACGATGGCGGGGCAGTCCGGGGGCTTCGACAACCAGTTTTCCAGCGCTTGATCGACGCGTGCACGCGTGCGATCGAGAAACTCCGCGAGTGTGCCCCGTGCCACCGTCAGCGGCCGGGTGTCATATCGCGTCCGGCCTCGCGGCGCGCGGCGTCCGTCTCGTCTTCGTCCAGGGCGGGAGCGGCCTTCAGTTCGCCGCGGTCGTTGAGGATTTCGATGCGCCGCTCAGCGTCCTCGAGACGCGCATGACAGAACCGCGACAGCTGGACGCCGCGCTCGTAGAGTGCCAGGGACGGCTCGAGCGCGAGATCGCCGTCTTCCAGTTTCTTGACGATTGACTCGAGCTCGGCGATTGCCGCCTCGAAATCTTTGATGGACGTATCGGGCATTCCTGTCATGACACCTTAGCCTCAAATTCGCCGCGGCTCAAGGTGACGCGCACCGTGTCACCCGGAGCGACGGTCCTCGCATCCCGAAGCACCTGTGTCTTGTCGGCGTTCCACGCGACTGCGTATCCACGCGCCAGCACCGCAAGCGGACTCAGAGACTCGAGGCGTCCGATGGCCGTTCGCAGCCGCGATCGGGCGCGATCCCGGCGCCGTTCGACAGCTGCTGTGATGCGGCTGTCTGCGGTGACGAGGCGGGTGCCGAGCCCGGCCAGGCGTCGCTCGACCTTGAAGGTTGCGAGCATCCGGTCGATCACCTGGACTTTTCGTGCGCGCGCCGCGGTCGCGGCACGGAGCGCGTGCGTCAAGGCGTGCGACAGATCCCCGATCCGGCGGTCGCGCATGGCGAGCCTGGCAGGAAATGCGGCAAACGCCGGGCGTCCAGCGACGATGTGCGCACGGCGCGCAAGCGCTTGGAGACGCGCTCGAACGGCCGCGCCGAGACGGTCGCTCAGCCGGTCGATGCGACTGCAGAACTCGTCCTTCCGCGACACGACCAGCTCGGCTGCCGCAGATGGCGTCGGCGCCCGCACGTCGGCGACGAAATCGGCGATGGTGACGTCCGTCTCGTGACCCACGGCGGAGATGACCGGTACGGGTGAGCGCGCGATTGCGCGCGCGACGATCTCTTCGTTGAACGCCCAGAGGTCCTCAATCGAGCCGCCGCCGCGTCCGACGATGACGGCGTCCACGCCCGGCACGTGCGCGATGGCGCGCAGGCCGCGCGCGATCTCGAGGGCGGCGCCGTCTCCCTGGACGCGGGCGGGGCGGATGACGAGATGCAGGTTGGCGTAGCGCCGGCGCAGCACCTTGACGATGTCGCGAAGCGCGGCTCCGTCGAGCGAAGTCACGATCCCTATTTTCCGGGGGAGCGCGGGCAGCGGGCGCTTCCTGTCCGCGTCGAAGAGCCCGTCGGCCTGGAGGCGCTTCTTCAACTGCTCATACGCGAGCTGCAGAGCGCCGAGTCCCTGCGGCTCGAGATGCTCGCAGACGAGTTGATACTCGCCCTTGGGCTCGTATACCGAGATACGTCCGCGGGCGACGACGCGTGTGCCGTCGGCCGGCTTGAAGCGGAGATAGCGGAGCGCCGACCTGAACATGAAGCCGCGCAGTTGCGACGAAGCGTCTTTCAGCGTGAAGTAAAGGTGGCCGGTATTCGAGATCTTGCAGTTTGAGAGCTCGCCCTCGACCCATATCTCACCGATTTGCTGTTCGAGCGCGTCGCGCACCTGAATGGTGAGCTCGGTGACCGACCACACCCGCCGCGTGGCGGTGGGCCGGTCGTCTGATGGCTCCTCGAGCCGCGGCTCCTCCAGCAGCGATTCTTCCGGCGGCGGCTCTTCCTCAAAAGGAAGATCGAACAGATCCCGCATGTGACAACTCGTTCAGATCGGTGAGGCTGTAACTGATGCGTTCCACGTGGAGGGCACGCCCCGTCTGCTCGTCCGCTTCGACGACGACACCATTCAATCGAGGGTTGCCGGTCGCGGTCTCGAACTTGGCCGGCAGCGCCGTGAGGAAGCGGTTGAGCACCGGCTCGATTTCGATCCCGATGATCGAGTCGTGCGGGCCGGTCATGCCCGCGTCGGTCAGGTACGCTGTGCCGCGCGGGAGGATGCGCTCGTCGGCGGTTTGCACGTGCGTATGCGTGCCGATCACAGCGGTCACCTTGCCGTC
>DATKHR010000212.1:0-3462 GCA_035510155.1 Vicinamibacterales bacterium | reverse complement strand
AACCTGCCGTTCTATATGCGGGACGGCTTGTCGCTACATGGCTTGGTCGCATCCCGATTCCTGCCGCTCTTCCTCGTTCTGGCGCTGGGCGCGGCGTGGGCGCGCGAGCAACTCTTTCGCGGCGACTTGCTCCGACGGGCCGCATTCGCCTTCTCCCTGTCATCCGCCGTGGTGGGTGCGGGCGCGCTTGTCGCGTGTCCGGCTGACGGGTGCGAGTTTCTCGACCTGACCCCCACCTACATCCCCTCGGAGGTGACCGACGCCTGGGACTGGCTCGCGGCGCACGCCCACGGCGAGACGATCGCGTACACGGGCAACAACATTCCGTATCGGTTATTCGGCGACGGCCTCGCCAACCGCGTGTATTACGTGAATATTGATCGACACCTTGACTGGAAGCTTCACGACTATGATCGGGCGCACCGACGACAACAGGGCGACGAAGGAGACAAATCGGCGCTGCTCGCGACGAGTTCGGGCGTGTTGAGGCCCGCCTCCGCGGAAGGCGGCCGGCCGGTTGATGCCGTCAGACCTCGGTTCGAGCGGATGCGCGGGTACCGTGATGCCTGGATCGGCAATCTAGAATCGCGCGGCGTCACGCTGCTCTTGGTGTCCAGGCTTTCCGCGTATGAGATGGACAACGTCGCTCACGATGGCGCGGGGTTTCCCATCGAAAACGAATGGGCCAATTCGGATCCGGCGGCGTTCCGGCTCGTCTATGCCAACCCGCGGGTGCGGATTTACACCGTCTCGCTGGCGAAAGGGCGCGCATGACCGCACCGCGCTCCCTTTCGATCATCATCCCCGCGTACCGCGAGGCGGAGAACATCGTCGACACGCTCACGAACGTGACCGAGGCGCTCGCGCCGCTCGACATCGACGCCGAGATTCTCGTCATAGACGATGGCAGCACCGACGGCACAGGAGACGTGGTTCGCGCTCAGCTTCATCGCTTTCCACGCATCACATTGCTCGTCAACGATCGGAACATGGGCTTTGGCTGGACGTATCGTCGCGGGGTCGAGGCGGCGTCACGACAGCACATCGTCATGGTGCACGGGGACAATGCATGGGGGGCCATGACGCTCGGGGAGCTGTTCGGCCACGTCGGCGAGGCCGACATCATCGTGGGCTACACGCGCGACATGTGGCGCACGCGCGCGTGGAGCCGCGCGGTGATCTCAAAAGCCTTTACCTTCGTCGTGAACGTGATTACGCGGCGCAGGTTGAAGTACTATAACGGACTGCAGATTCACAAGGCCGACGTCCTCAAGAGTCTGCGCATCGAGTCGGCAGGTTACGGCTTTCAGGCCGAGGTGCTGGTGAAGGCGCTCGGAAGAACCGAAACAGTGATAGAAGTCCCGATGGATTTGAGGGAGCGGGAAAAGGGCGACAGCAAAGCGTTCCGCGTCAAGAACGCAATCGACGTGATCGAGACCCTGACGCGCATCTACCGCCTCCGGCGCCAGTTGACGAAATGAGCGACAGCTTCGCGAGCCAGTACCTCGAGGAAACGCGTCGCATCGCCGCGGCTGTGGATCCTGAGCGTGTCGAAGCGCTCGCTGCGGCGCTTGCGCAGGTCAGGGCGAGAGGGGGGCGGCTCTTCTTTCTTGGTGTTGGCGGGGGCGCGGCCCACGCGTCGCATGCGGTCAACGACTTTCGGAAGCTGGCGGGATTCGAAGCCTACGCGCCCACCGACAACGTCGCCGAACTGACCGCGCGTACCAACGACGAGGGGTGGGGTAGCGTGTTCGTCGCATGGTTGAAGGGCAGCCGCTTGCGCGCCGAGGACGGTGTGTTCGTGTTTTCCGTCGGCGGCGGCAACGTGGAGGCCAACGTCAGCCCCAATCTCGTCGCTGCGCTCCGCCACGCGAAGACTGTTGGCTGCACGATCGTCGGCATTGTCGGTCGCGATGGTGGTTTTACCGCGACGGTGGCGGACGTCTGCGTCATCGTGCCCTGCGTCAACGGGTGCGCGCTGACGCCTCACACCGAATCGTTCCAGGCCGTCCTCTCACATCTGCTCGTGTCGCACCCCGTGCTACAGACGGCTCCAGCGAAATGGGAATCGGTTCGATGAAGCGGCCCGTCAAGTCAGATCGCCCCCCCGCCAGTCACGGCTTCACCCCCCCGACCGAGCTCCGGGTGAAGTTGTACGCCGACGGCGCCACGGTCGAAGAGATGCTCGCGCTCCGGGCGCACCCGTTCATTCGCGGCTTCACAACCAATCCCACGCTGATGCGGAAGGCTGGCGTCCGGGACTATCGCCGGTTTGCTCAGGAGGTGCTCAGCGCGATTCCCGATCGCCCGGTCTCCTTCGAGGTCATCTCCGACGATCTCGTGGAGATGGAGCTTCAAGCGCGAGCCATCGCGACGTGGGGCGGCTGCGTCTTCGTGAAGATTCCGGTCACCAACACCCGCGGCCAGCCGTGCTACGACCTGATCCACCGGCTGTCGCACGACGGCATTAGGGTCAACGTGACGGCGGTACTGACCCTCGACCAGGTCGAGGGAGCTGCGCTCGCGCTCCGGGGCGGTGCGCCGTCCAACGTGTCGATGTTTGCCGGCCGGATTGCCGATACGGGCCGTGATCCGGTGCCGATGGTGATCGAGGCGCTGCAAGTGTTGGACGAGCCGCAGATCGAGCTCATCTGGGCGAGCCCGCGCGAGCTTCTGAACGTGTTCCAGGCCGACGCGGCCGGATGCCATATCATCACGATAACTCCCGACCTCCTCAAGAAGCTCGATCTCGTTGGAAAAGATCTGGCCGAGTTCTCGCTCGACACGGTCAAGATGTTCCGAGACGACGCGGTGAAAGCCGGCCTCACCCTGCCGGAGGACGGCGCGGGTCGTTGTGGACGCGTTGGTGGGCCAGGATGATTGGAACCCTCGATCGAGTTCGCTCGCGCGACAAAATCGTCACGACCGAAGAGCTGCCGCGGATTCGTGAGCGATTCCGCGACCGCCGCATCGTCCATTGCCACGGCGCTTTCGACCTCGTGCACGTCGGTCACCTCCTGCACTTCGAGGAGGCGCGATCGCTCGGCGATCTGCTGGTCGTCACGATCACGGCGAACGCGCATATCACCAAGAAACGGGCGGTGACGTTCAGCGAGGAACACCGGGCCCTGCAGCTCGCCTCACTCGAGATAGTCGACTACGTCGCGGTCATCCATGAACCGACGGCGCTGTCGGCGATCGTCGCACTGCACCCTGACGTGTACGTCAAGGGGCCGGAGTACGCGGATCTGCTGCTCGACAAGACCCGCAGCATTTACCACGAGCGTCGCGTGCTCGACGAATACGGCGGTCGGATTCATTTCACGTCGGGCGACACGTTCTCGTCGACCAAGCTGTCGCACTTCCTTCTTAATTCGCCCGAGGCCGCGCAGGCCAATCCCCTGCTGAGAAACGACCGCGTCCTCTTCAAGGACATTTCTTCGCGCGGGTACACGCTCCTCG
>DATKHR010000211.1:0-22618 GCA_035510155.1 Vicinamibacterales bacterium | reverse complement strand
GTCAGGATGCGCCGGAAGACGACGCCGTAGCGGCGCAAGAGCGCACGGGCGCGGAAGTCGACGACAACGTCTTCGTTCGCGGGCTCGGAATGAACCGACACGAGCGACCACCTTCCCGGCGCTCCGGGGTCTCCGCTGCGGTATCCGTGTTGGTGTGCGGCCCCGGGGGCAACGCTGGGCGCCCCCGCGCCGCGGCGGCGAAGGAGTGCGCGCAATCCGCCGAAACCATCCGACGCGATGAGTCCCGCCGCGACCAGGCGCGCCAACGCGGTCCGCAGGGCATCGGGACCGAGCCGACATGCGGAGGCGATTTCGTGGCTGAACGAAGCCCCTCGCTCACGCAGCATGCGCAACACCGAGCTCGACGCGTCATCGGGCGCCACGGGAGCGTCCGGAGCATGGTTCCAGACCGCCACATGCTCGCGCCGGAACAAGGTGATCGGCAGTGATGACAGCGCCAGGGGTCCGCCGGAATCGCCGCCGGAATGGGATGCCGCCGGCTCTCCGGCTCGACTCCATCCGACCTCACCTGCCAGGCAGAGCGTATCCAGCATCGACGCCTCATACGGAGCCAGTCGTGCCGGGAACAGTGCTCGCTCCCAGGCCCCCGCAGGCGCGACGAATCCGCTCAACTGGGCGATAGTTTCGCGGAGACCGTCTACGCCGCGGAGTTGATGCGTGCGATCGACATGCTGCCACACGAAAAGAAAGCGCATGAAGTCGGCCGGGCTGAGCGGCTCGATTTCGGCGTGCAGGCGATTCAGCGTGTAGCGATGAATCCGTGCCAGGAGACGACGGTCGCACCATTCGAGCTCGTCGCGCCCCTCAAATGATCCCCGCAGCACGGCACCATCGGCCTCCAGGATCGAAAACGCCACGTCCACGTCGCTTGTCGGCAGGGACAGCGACGCCGCGACGTCACCCGCGGTGACTGGACCGAGCATCGTCATGCGGCCTCGGATCAGTTCGGCGAGCCCCTCCTCGCGCGTCCACGCGCGCTGAAGTCGTGACGCAGGCGCCTGAATGTCGGGTTGAAGCTGAAGCTCCTCGCGCACGAGCTCGGGATAAACGGCCTGCAATTCGGGCAGACGTTCGGCCGCGACCCAGATATCAGAACCGCCGCCTGGCAGCTTCGCCAGCGCGGCGCGTTTCGACGTTGCCAGTGCGCTGAACAACGAGTCATCTATCAACGCGGCTTCGCTCCCAGCCAGGAATCCGGCTGTCAACAGCGCATCGTGCAGCTCGTCGGCGTCGCGCGGCGCCGGCCGCTCCTCATGCCGAACGCGATCAATTGCGGCGGCGTCGAGGCGCCCGAATTCACCGCCATCGCGCGCGCGGCGGGTCAGGACCGCCTGCGTCCGACGCTCCTCGAGCGGCGCGTCGTCGAGAAACGCGTACGGTTTGGCGTTCAGGATCGCGTGAGACAGCACCGACGGTTCCGGTGTGTCGATCGAGACCAATCGGATTTGGCCGGCGTGGATCCTGCGCAGGACGGACGCCAGACCATCGAAGTCCATCGCCTCCTCGAGGCAATCCCGAACCGTCTGCGTCACGAGCGGATGGTCGGGAATCTGTCGATCGCCTGGAATGTTCTCGAGGCAGGCGGCGGCGTCGGGAAAGCACGCGGCCATGAGGTCGTCCGCCTGCATCCTTTGGAGTTGCGGAGCGACCCGGCGTCCGTTGCGGTTCCGAGGTACGGCGAGCGAAATGGTGGCGTTCCATCGCCAGCGCGTCTGGAAGACCGGCGCGTCAAGCAGTGCCTGAATCAGGACGTCGCGGGCCGTGGCGGGGTGGAGATAGCGGAACACATCTGCCAGCGGAAATGAGTGCTGCGGGCCGAGCGAGAGCAGCAGCGCGTTCTCGGTCGCCGACGCCTGCAGCTCGAAGTTGAACTGGCGGCAGAATCTCTTGCGGAGAGCCAGGCCCCATGCCCGGTTGATCCGGCTGCCAAATGGCGCGTGCAGGACAAGCTGCATGCCGCCCGATTCATCGAAGAATCGCTCCAGGACCAGCGTGTCCTGTGTCGGCAGAACGCTCAGCGCCCGCCGCCCTTCCGCCAGGTACGCGACGGCCTGCTCGGCGGCCAGCGCCGAGACGCCGGCATCGGCAGCGAGCCAGGCGATCACGCTTTCGCTGTCCGAGACCCCGTCTCCGATCGGTCGGGACTGCGCCAGACGCGACTCGATATCCCCGGACAAACGGCTCACGGCCTGCGACAGCTCGTCGCTCCGCCCGGGCGCCTCGCCGAGCCAGAACGGAATGGTTGGCGGGGCGCCCTTGGCGTCAGCCACGCGGACGACACCTGGCAGCACCTGCAGGATCTGCCACGACGCGTTGCCAAGTTGGAAGATGTCGCCCGCCGTGCTCTCTATGGCGAAGTCTTCGTTCAGCGTCCCGATGAAGGTATCTCCCGGGTCGAGGATCACGCGATAATCCGCGGTTTCAGGAATGGCGCCGCCGGCAGTCAGCGACAGCAGCCGTGAGGTGCGGCGGCCGCGCAGCGTGAGGTTGACCTCGTCCCGGTGCACGAGTGCCCCGCGCCGCCCACGCCGCGTCGAGAAGCCTTCGGCCGTCATACGCACCACGGCGTCGAATTGAGCCCGCGCGAGGTCGCGATAGGGCCAGGCGCGCCGGACGACCTGAAAGAGCTCGTCCTCGCCGTACGCGCGGCACGATGTCTCGGCTACCAGTTGCTGCGCCAGAACATCGAGCGGCGCGTCGTGTTGCACGATGCGATCGAGCTCGCCACCGCGGACCGCTCTCAGGAGCGCGGTGCATTCGACGAGGTCATCGCGCGACTCTGGGAACAGTCGTCCTTTTGGCAGGCCGGCAATCGTATGGCCCGACCGGCCGACGCGCTGCAGGAACGTCGCAATCCGACGCGGCGACCCGATCTGACACACGAGATCGACCGATCCGATGTCGATGCCGAGCTCGAGTGACGCTGTCGCCACCAGCGCCTTCAGCTGGCCGGCTTTGAGGCGCGTCTCGGCATCGAGCCGCCGCTCCTTCGACAAGCTGCCGTGGTGCGCCGTCACTGCCTGATCGCCAAGCCGATCGGCCAGATGGCGCGCCACGCGTTCGGCCATCCTGCGCGTGTTGACGAAAATCAACGTCGTCCGGTGGAGGCTCACGAGCTCCGCTAGCCGCTCGTAGTACTCCGTCCACACTTCATGCGACATGACCGCGTCCAATGGTGAGCGCGGCATCTCGAGATCGAGATCCATCCGGCGCTGGTGCCCCTCGTCGATCACCGTGCAGCTTTCGGCAGAAGGGCCCGTTCCAATCAGAAACCGAGCAACTTCCTCAATCGGCTTCTGGGTCGCCGACAGGCCCAGCCGCAGCAGGGGCGCGCTCGCGACCTGCTGCAAGCGCTCGATGGAGAGCGCGAGGTGCGCGCCGCGGCGCGTGCCGATGACGGCGTGGATCTCGTCGACGATCACGGTCCGCACCGAGCGCAGCATGTCGCGGCTGCGCTCGGCCGTCAGCATGAGATAAAGGGATTCCGGCGTCGTGACGAGAATGTGAGGTGGGCGGCGCAGCATCGCCGCGCGTTCACCCGCAGGCGTGTCTCCAGTGCGCACCGCGGCCGTAATGCGCGGCGCCTCGAACCCGAGCGCTTCGGCGACGCGTCGGACCCCGCGGCGCGGTTCCGCCAGGTTCTTGTGAATGTCCGCGCTCAGCGCTTTGAGCGGCGAGACGTAGACGACGCGAACCTCATCGGGCAGCCCAGGCTCCGGGCTACTCTCGCTCCCGGACTGATGAACGCCCCCCTCGCGGAGCAGATCGTCGAGCGCCGTCAGAAAGGCCGCAAGCGTTTTGCCCGATCCGGTCGGCGCCGCGATGAGCGTATGGTGTCCCCGCCGAACCGACTCCCAGCCGCGGCGCTGCGCCGCCGTCGGCGTGCCGATGGCCTCCGCAAACCAGCGGGTGATGATCGGGTGAAACACGGGCCGCGCTCGGCTCAGTGTCCTATTGGCACGTCCCGGAAGCCGGTCGAATCGTCTTCACGCGAAACTCCTGGACGTCGATCGGCGTGCCGGTTGTCGACTCGCTCGTTGCTGCCTGTACGGCTGCCTGGGCTGGATCGATCGCGCCGGCCTGGCCCGCGATGTTTGCGTTCGGTCGAAGACCGCCAGAAATCTTCAAGCCCTTCACCTCGATCCCGCCATCAAGCTCAACCGGACGGCCGAGATACTCGCGGAAGCTTTTTCCGAAAACGTGATACCGCGTGCCCGCGCTTGTGTCGGTCATCATGAAGCGGCCGGGTTGTGCGGGGTCGGGCTCTATGCACCCGGTCAGCGTGATGTTTTTGGGCGTCTTGAGCGGTTTCTTGGTCGGGGTGGTCTGCTGCGCGCCGGCAACGGCAGACAATGACGCAGAGGCTTGGGGAGCCATGAAGCTGCCGACGGAGAGCAAGACGACGAGAATGACTGGGAGTGCAAAGCGCATGTCGCCAGTCTAGCGCAAAAATCCGGCGTAGCCGTGAAACCTGCGCTGTGCAACATTTCGGCGCACGGGAAAGCGGTACAATCTCATCCTTGCACCGCACCATAGGACTGCGCGCGATCGCCGCCGCGCTCGTGTTCGCCATCGTCGCGCCGCTCGGCGTGCTGGCGGTGGTGTCGGTCCAGCGTGCATGGCGGCGGCAGCTTGCCAACGTCGACAGTCAGAACATCGCAACGGTCAAGGCGATTTCTGTCGCAGTCGACCAGTTTCTGGAGAAAACGACGGCCGCCCTCGACGTCCTCGGCGAGCTCCACGCCGCAAGTCTGGGAGCGCCGGATCTTGACGAATTCGAGCACCTCGCCGGGCGCATCCTTCTGTATCAGCCGACGTGGTCGGCGATCATCCTGGCGGACCCCTCCGGTCGTGTCCTTGACAGCGTTCCGCGCCCGGACAACGGTGTGGACGAAGGCGCCGGCGGCGACTGGGCGAGCGCCGCGGCGACGAATCGGAAAACGACGGTGTCTCCCCTGTTTCAGCCGCCCGACGGACGCGCGCGTTTCGTGATCGTCGCCACGCCCGTAACCCGGCGCGCCGCCGTCGTGTCGGTGCTCGGCGCCCGTGTGCGCGCTGAGGGGTTGAGCGCGCTGCTCCGCCAGCAGCAGGCGCCGCCGACAGCGATTGTCACCCTCGTCGACAACAACAACCGGATCGTGGCGCGAACACAGGATGAATCGAGCTTCGTCGGGACATCCGTCTCGCCGGCGTTTGCCGAGCTCAGGTCACGAACTTCCCAGGGTGTGTGGCGGCCCGTGTTGCGCGACGGCCGGCCTAGCTATTCGGCGTTCAGCCGATCGCCGCAATACGATTTGACCGTCTCGTTGGCTCTGCCCGCCGAGCAGGTGGACGGCCCGATCCGGCGAATTCTCTGGTTGCTCGCCGCCGCGTGGGTCGTTGCGCTCACGCTCGGGGCCGTTCTCGGTCTCCTGCTCGGCCACGTCGTCGTCCGCGCGATGTCATCGGCGTCGAGCGCCGCGATGGCGCTCGCGCGCGGCGAAGTGGTGGCGCCCCGGCCCTCTCGAATCGCCGAGATCGACGAGCTCGCTTCCGGTCTTCGCCGGGCCGCGGAAACGCTGGAGGCCCGCAACCGCGAGCGCGACGAGGCGAGCCGTCTCAAAGACGAATTCCTGATGACCATCTCGCACGAGTTGCGCACGCCGCTCACGGCCATCTGCGGCTGGGCGCGGATGATGTCCACGGGGCAAATCCGTGATGACCAGCGGCCTCGAGCCATCGAGGCGATCGAGCGCAACGCGTCGGCTCTTCAGCAGCTGGTCGACGATCTGTTGGACGTCTCGCGGATCGTGTCCGGGAAGCTGCGGCTGGACGTGCAGCCCGTCGCCATCGCCGACGTCATCTCGTCGGCGGTCGAGGCCGTGCGGCCGGCCGCCGATGCCAAGGGGGTCAGCGTGGTGGCTGACGCGGCGATGGACGGCATCATCCTTTCCGGCGATCCCGGCAGGCTCCAGCAGATTCTCTGGAACCTGCTCTCGAACGCCGTCAAATTCACGCCCAACGGCGGGCGGATTGACATCACCTGCCAGCGGACCGGCGATGGCGTCGAGCTGTCGGTGCGCGATACAGGCGTGGGGGTGGAACCCGACTTCCTGCCTCACGTGTTCGAGCGATTCCGGCAAGGCAAGGGGGGCACGACCCGCGCGTATGGGGGGCTCGGACTCGGCTTGTCAATCGTTCGCCATCTGGTCGAACTGCACGGCGGTACCGTGAAGGGTGAGAACAACGTTCCCCCGCCCGGCGCGACCTTTCGCGTCGTATTGCCGGCGCCGCCGCTGCAGATGGTCGCTATGTATTCTGGCGCCGGAGGATGGTCCCCGTCAGTGTCATCAGCCGGGACACCCACGACTCCCACGACCGCGGGACACTAAATCGCAGGACAACTTCCAGTCGGTCGCCTTCCACACGGTCGGCGGCGACGTGTCTTGTCAGCGTCGGCCGGACCGCCGGCGCGACTGGAGGCGGCGCGCCCGCGGGATCAGGAAATCGCTCGGCGAACTCACGAACGATCTCGTCGGAATCGAGCCCGATTGCCTGTGCGTACGACCGCACGAACGCCCGCCTGAATATCCCTGTCGGCCACCGAGACACGTCGTCGCGCTCGAGCGCTTCGAGAAGGGATCGACTGATCTTGGTGGTCTCGGCGATTGACTTCAGGGAGATCTGCCGGCGCTCGCGTTCCTGCCGGAGGCGTGGCCCGAAGGTGGCTGCAGGTTCCATTCTTGAGATTTTGACGACTTTCGTGCAAAGAGCACGCCTACGGCGAAATCGTCAGATAAACAATAATCGAATCACCACGCGACCGGCTGCTCAAATTCGCCAGTCGAGGTGCATGTGATTCAGACAGGAGGCGTGTAACGATGATTGAAACGGCAGTGTTTGCCACGTCTCCTGTCCAGCTGTCCGTGTGCTCGCGACAAAGGATGACTCAGCGGGCCGCGCATATCTCAACGCTCTCCCGCCGTCGTGCGCGTCGCGGTACTCGGCAGCGCGAACGCGATGTACTCACCCGAGTAATTGCCACCACTGACGGCCACGACGATGTACTGCTTCCCGTCGACCATGTAAGTCATGGGCGAACCACTCTGCGGTGCCGGCAGGAAGACGGCGCCAACCTGCTCCCCGGTCTGCTTGTTGTACGCACGGAGCATCGCGCCGCGCGGATGATCCGGCGTCGTCGTGACAGAGGGATCCCCAACGACAATCAGCGTTTTGGTGACGACGACGCCGACGTTGCCGGACTGACCAGTCTTCGGGAGGTTCACGCCCCGGAGCGCGGGGCTGTTGCGCACCGAGTCAGGCGTGTCGCCATGCGGCACGGACCAGTCGAGCTCGCCCTTATCGAGGTTGATACTGACGAGGACGCCGTAAGGAGGTTTGACGATCGGTACTCCCTGAATGACTGTGCCTGCGCCGAAGCCGCCCTCAGCCCCGCCGCCCGCGCCACCGGCACGACCGCCGCCGGCACCGCGCCCAGCGGCGCCCGCTGCGGCTGGAGGGGGAGTGGCCGGAGCAGGTGGAGGTGCCGCGCCGCGACCGGGCTGCGGAGCGTCTGCCGCTGTGCCCTCACCGCCACCGAGGATCGGACGGAACGTCGATCCCGCGGTGCCCATGACGTAGTCGAGATCCGAGAAGTCCTTGGGCGGGGCCACGAGCCCGAGCGGCGCGATGCACGCGTTGCAGGCTTGCGTGATGAAGCGGTGGGTTTCGGGATCGAAGGCCGAACCTGGCCAGTTCACGCCGCCGCTGAGCGTGCCCGCCGTGAGGGCCGCGAGCGGGCCCTCAACCTTGCTGACGAGGGCGGGCAGAAATACCGGTCCCAGCCGATAGCGCTTGGCAGCGGCGGCCGCTTGATCTTTAAGCTCGGGGGTGAAGTCAATCAAATCTTTTTCTTCGACGCCGTTGCGCGAATAGGCTGGCGGCCTGGTTGGAAACGGCTGGGTAGGGCTGGTCTTTTCGCCGGGCACATCAGTCTGTGGAACCGGGCGTTCCTCGATCGGCCAGACCGGCTGGCCCGTGACGCGATCGAACACGTAGAGCATGCCCTGTTTGGTCGCCTGGGCAACGGCCTTGATTGGCTTGCCGTTGACGTTGATGTCCATCAGGAGCGGCGCGGCGGGCATGTCGTAGTCCCAGATCGGGTGATGGACGATTTGAAAGTGCCACTTGCGCTGGCCGGTCCGCAGGTCGACGCAGACGAGGCTGTCACCGAACAGGTTATTGCCCGGCCGGTGACCACCGTAGAGATCCGACGTTGGATCCTCGACGGGGAGGAACACCAGACCGGCGTCCTCGTCGACCGTGATCTGCGTCCATACCCCCGTGTTGCCGTTGATAGCCCACGATTCCTTCTCCCAGGTGTCGTTCCCGAACTCGCCGGGACGGGGTATCGTGTTGAACGTCCAGAGCAGGCGTCCGGTTCTGACGTCCCACGCGCGCACGAGCCCTTTTGTATTGTTGTGTGTCTTGACCGTCAGCCCTTCCCGGAAGGATGACCCGACCAACACCACATCTTTGGCCACGGTCGGCGTCGAGTGGAGGCCAATCTCGCCGGTCTCGAGGTTGATCTGCTCGCCCTTGCCGACGACCGCCCCGATCTTCATGTCTACGATTCCGTCCTTGCCGAACGTCTTGATCGGCTGGCCCGTATGCGCATTCAGCGACACGAGGCGATACCCGGTCGTCACGAAGAGCACACGATCGTCGCCCTTGCCGTCAGTCCAGTACGCCAGGCCGCGGCCCGACAACTGGCGGGGCGCCGCGATGGCGCGCGCGCCTTCGCGAAGCGAGTAGACCCACATGAGCTCGCCCGACTTCCCGTCGAGGGCGACGACCGATCGGCGCGTGCCGCCCGTGGCGTAAATGGTGCCGTTGATCGCGAGCGGCGTGCCCTCGAGTTTGAATTCGGGCCGCGTGCCGAGGTTGTCTGTCTTGAATCGCCACGCGACTTCAAGCTGGTTGAAGTTGCCGGCGTTGATCTGATCGAGCGGGGAATAGCGCGAGCCTTTCGCGTCTGCCGTGTAGGCCGGCCAGTCCCCTTTCGCCGTGCTCGGCAGTCCGGTTGTCTGCGCCAGGAGTCGGGCGGTCATTCCTCCCGGGCCGCGCATTCCAGGCACTGAGAACGCCAGGGCGGTTGCCAACGCGCCGCATCCCAGCATCGTTCGACTTACTCTACGTGTCATCGTTACGCTCCTTGGTACTCGTAGCTCGGTCACTTGTGGCTCGTGAATCGCGGCGGTACCCGGCACTCGTGGCTCGGGCGCTCGAGAGCCACGAGCCCGGCCCACCATCGAGCACGAGCTCAGAGCTGCGAGCTCCGAGTACCGAGTTAGCGGTCGGCCGCCGTCGAGGTTCGCGCTTGCGCCGGGTGCAGGGTAAGCTTCTGCACTCGCCAATTGAGCAGCTCGGCCACGTAAAGCTCGTTTTCCGAGGGGCACGCGATTTCGTGAATCCATCCGAACTGCTTCAGCTGATGTCCTGACTTCCCGAAATAGCCGACGAGCTTTCCATCGAGCGTCAGCTTGTAGACCCGTCCGGGAAATGCGTCGGCAAAGTAGATGTACTGGGTTGGTCCGCCCGAGATGCAGACAGCCCAGGGAGACCCCGGCGCCATCGTGGCAGCTCCCGGCGGTGCATCGGCCGCGAGGGCTGCCGCGTAATTCGGAGTGGCCCCCATCCACGGTTTGGCGTCGGCCGGCACCGGGGCTTGCGCCACGTCGACCTTGATCTCGCGCACGAATGTGTTGGTCTTCGGATCGATGACCTGGATGCGCCGGTTGCCGCGATCCGCAACGTAGATGTTCCCCTTGGCGTCGTTCGCGATGCTGTGTGGTGTATTGAGGTTGCCGAGTTTGCCGCCGCCCGGTTCACCCATCGACATCACCCAATCGCCATCCTTCGTGAACTTCGCGATACGCGAGTTGATGTAGCCGTCGCTGATGTAGATGGCGCCATCGGCATCCCAGGCGACGTCGGTTGGCTGACGGAATTGACCGGGAACGGGTGGACGCGGCGGGTTGACCCGGGTCCACGGCGCGGCCTCGTCCGACGCTTCCTTCTTCCTCCCGAACACCATCGTGACATGCCCCTCGGGGTTGATCCGGACGATCATGTCGGACCCTTTGTCGATGGCCCAGAGGTTGTCGTCCCTGTCGTACCGCACTGCGTGCGCATATGACCAGGCGTAGAGACCCTTGCCGACTTCCCGGACGAACTTGCCGGCCTTGTCGAAGAGGAGAATCTGCGACGCCGTCGCCCCGTATGCCGGCCCACCGGCGCTGTTGGATCGTGTGAAGACTGCGATGTCGCCCTTTGAATTGACCGCAACGCCTGAGGCTTCTCCGAGATTCATGTCGGGCGGGAGCTTCAGGAAATTCGGGGTGGAATCGAACGGGATTTCGGAAACCGCGGACGGCTGCGCAAATATTGTCGGACCAAGCGCTACGATTGCTGCGATGAGCCACTTGTTCACGGGTCGCCCTCCCTTCGCAACGGCCGTGTGTGGAGAACCGGGGCTTACGAGCCCGGAATGAACAATGAAGGGTTGGAGTATATCACCAGACGGCACACTGACTTAGAAACGGCGCGGGGGAGCCGGGCACGCTTCGTGTCCGCCTCAACCACCAAACTCGACGTCGGCCGTGTCGCGCGCCACCCGACGCTGGGTGAGCCGGTCAATCAGGACGCTGGCCGCGATCACGGAAGAGAACGCCGCTATCGTGGCGGTGAGGCTGCTGTAGAGCACCGCGGAGAACCCCTGCAGAACGAAGGCGAACATCATGCTGCCCATCATGAAGCCAAAGAACCCCGCCGGCGTCTGGCCTTTCGCGAGCGGTCGTGAAAACGGCAGCTCGGGGCGCATCAACGTGAACAGTTGCAACGCAAAGTGGCTGAGGAGAAAAACGAGCATCATGTGGATTGCGACGTGGACGATGCTGCCCGTGACGTACATGACGAGCGCGGTAACGAGGACGAGATAAGGAAGCAGGAAGAGAACGGTGACGACGTTCTTCGCCGATCGGACGATGCGCATGCGGTCGGTTGGCGATGCGAAGAAGATCCACGACGCGCGGAAGGCGTCGCTTGCCGCGAGTTGGGCCTTCAGCGTCAGCGGGAACATCACGATGGCGAACGTGATCATGGGAAAGCCCGGCGAAGACGTGCCGTGTGAGATCGGCAGGAAGGGGTCGCGGATCGATCCATCGGTCGCGCCGTACCAGCAGTACAGGACGGTTATCGGCACGACGGCGAGGATCGCCAGCCGGAACTTCAGGTCGTTCTTGAACTGACTTCGCACGAGCAACGCAACAGCGCGGGACTCGCGCGGCCCGAAGAGCGATGACAGTCGCTTGGCGCGGCCAGTCTTCCCGCGCTCCGCTGTGGCCATGGTCTCGGCCAGCCTCTGTGAATAGTCGAGCGTCAGCCGGCTCCCTAGCGCGCCGGCCAGCAACGCAATCAGCGCCAGGGAAGCCAGCGCTGCAAGGGCCAGGTGTGAGTCGATCTCTCGACTCGCCAGCTTCAGGTACGCACCAAACCATGCTGGCGGCAATAGGAGCAACCAAGGAGTGCTCGACGTGCTTCCAGGCCTGCTCAATGACGTCGCAAGGCTCCCGAGGTGTCGCACCCCCATCAGGTAAGCGCCGGTGGCGACGAAGCTCATGGCCAGTTGTGCGTACGACAGCATGCGCTGGACGCGCTCGGGGCCCGCCACGCGCAGGACCGTGGCGTAGCCCATGAGGATGGCCAGCGTCGTGGCCATCGAAGCTCCGAAGAACGCGAGCACCCCCGCGCCGGCCACAGCCGCTCCGTGACGCAGAAAGAGGGACACGACCGGAAACGAGATGACGATCGTCGTAAGGGCCGTCGTGTAGGCGAGGGCATTGGCGAGACGCGCGGCAAAGTAGGTGCGCGAACTGACAGGATGGTGAGCCAGGATGGCGTAATCGAGCGGAGAAACGATTGAGTTGTGTTCCAGGAGCACAACGATCCCGATCGTAGTCATCGTGAACATCGCTCCCAGCGTGCCCACCAGAAGCAGATCCGGGATCATCCAGACCAGCACGGCAACCGTCAATCCGAGCAGCGCGAAGGTGACAATCTGGGCGCTCAGGCTCGTGCCCGGATAGCGTGACGTATTGCTCAGGCGCATGTTGAGAATATCGAGCTTGATTCCGACGGTGGTCAGGGCTTTCCACTGGTCGAAGTCGACGCCGACCGATTCCAATGCGCGGGGAAGTGCCGACCTCATGTGCGCTCGATGGCCGTCACGACCCGCTGAGCCACTCCGGCCGCATCATGCGAGCCGGTGAGGCGGCTGAACGCGGCCTCGAGCGTCGCGGCGCCCGTCGTGCGGCGGATCTCTTCGGCGGTGCCGTTGGCAATCTGCCGGCCTTTGTTGATGATCACGATTCGCGTGCACATGCGCTCGACCACGTCCAGGATGTGGGAGCAGAAGAGAATCGTTTTGCCCTGCGAGGCGAGCTGCTTCAACACCTCCTTGACCACCATGGCCGCGTTGACGTCCAGACCATCGAGCGGTTCGTCGAGAAAGAGTACCTCGGGCGAATGAATCAGCGCGGCGGCGAAGAGCACTTTCTGACGCATGCCTTTTGAGAACTCGTGCAGGCGGCGATGTTGATCGCCCGTCAGGCCGAAGAGCTCGAAGAGCTCTCCCCGTCGGCTGACGAGCACCGAGTGATCCAGGTGGTGCAGACACCCCAGAAGCTCGAGATACTCGGACGCCGTGAGCCCCTCATAAAGGGCCCCGGCTTCCGGCACGTACCCGAGACGCCGCTTGGCGTCGATGGGGTGCTCGACGATGTCGAAGCCGGCGACCAGGGCGCGGCCCGACGAGGGGCGAATCAGTCCCGTCAGGATCTTGACCGTTGTCGACTTGCCGGCGCCGTTAGGCCCCAGAAAGCCAAGAATCTCGCCCCGTTCGACGCGGAGGTTCAGGTCGATGACCGCTGGGCGCGTGCCGTAGTTCCGCCACAAGTGCTCTGTGACGATCACGGCGTGGGATTGTAGGACGGATGGGCTTCAGCTCGCGAGCTCGGAAACGACCGCCAGCTCCAGGTAAGCCTGGTCGGCGTCGTCGTGGCTCGACTCGATCCAGTCGCGCACAACGGCCAGCACGCCACGCGCGGTGGAAATGTTCCCGATTGGCGCGCGGGCGCGCACGGTCACCGTGCAGATGCGCGGCCCGATGAGCGCAAGTTGGAGGAACATGTCACGCCCGACGGGCGTCACGCCGAAAACGTAGAGATCCCACCGATCCGAGTCGACGATCAACGAGGCGTGCGCCGCGGGGCTGTTCACGACGTGGGAGAGCTCGTGCTTCATGCTTGTTTGGACGTCTGGAATGTGGCGGAGGCGTGGCGGACCGATGACAAATCTGGGGAGGCGCCACCCGGCCGCCTGAAGCGATGGAAACCCCGGCTGGCCCCTACTCTGGTGGGCGTGTGCCAGACTCAGGGCGTTGCGGGAATCCACCCGTGCGCCATCCAGTCGTTGCGCACGTCGTTCGTCCACTGGAACCCATCCGCATCGTCCACGCACACCTTGCTCCGCAGGGGCAAGCCGTCATAGTAAACGACCGCGAGCTCCGATCCTTTGCCGAGCGCTCGCGTCACACAGGTCAGCTGACGATTTCCGTCACGAAGCACCCACCGCACGACCTCGGTTGCCATACGATTTTCACGTGGCAATAGCGCTGCCACGTTCGGCCGGGGCCGAAATGACCGGGAAATGAGGCGGCTGGGGCAGTTGCCGCCTCGAGGCGCGTCGAAATCCTTGTCAAGAAATGTGAACCCTACACGCCCAGTGAACCTGATCCGGGGTGCCCGCCTGCCGCGTACCACGGCCCCCTGGAGCCTTAGCCACGCTCATGCGAGCCCCGCCTGAGGCCGGGTTCCGACCACAGTTGGGGTGCAAGCCCAGGCTTCACACACAGCTCCGGGGCGACCGCCACCGTGACGAAGGGGTCTCCTCCTTGACAGGTTTCGCAGTAGTGACTCTACGCCCTTTGACAGTGCCGGATCGTCGACGCGATCGCCGTCGGCGCGTGATACGACGCCCACGCGAGCCCTGTGGTGCAATGGAGGGGGATGTAACCCTGCGGCGTGATCGCCAATCCAAACATTGTGAGAGAAGGAGTCTTCGCGAGTAGGTCGCGGAGACGGGGGCTCGCGGAGTTCAAAAGACTCATGGGGAGAGCGTTTTTGCCGGCGCTCAGTATCAGCGCCATCGGCGCGATCTGCACCGCGTCCTGTGCCCGCAATCCGGCGCCGGCCCGACGGCTCCCACAACAGTCTGTCGACGCGCGCGTGGCGATCCACGTGCTTAACCGCGTGACATTCGGACCGAGACCCGGGGGCGTCGAGCGGGTGCAGGCGATGGGCGTCGACAGATACGTGGATGAGCAGTTGCACCCGGAGCGGATGCCCGATCTCGAATTGGAGCGCCGGCTGGCCGCGCTGCCTGCGCTCGGCGTCAGCGCAAGCACGTTTGCTACGGTCTACTACCAGCCCATGATCAAGGCGCGACAGGAGTTCACCGCGACTCAGAAGTTGTCCGCGGGCGGCGCGAAGCTGCCGGCCCTCCGCTGGCATTTACAGCCGATTGCCGCAGTGTCATTGCCAGGCGGCACCAAAGCCGTCTCGGTTTTGTCGCAGGCGGCGGTCACGCCAGAAGAGCTCTTCTTCCAGCGCGAGAATCAGCAGATCTTCGACGAACTGCAGGCGCAAAAGGTCCTGCGCGCCGTCTACAGCGAGCGGCAGCTTCAGGAAGCGCTCACCGACTTCTGGTTCAACCACTTCAACGTCGACGCACGCAAGATCGAGGATCGCCCCGTGGTGGTGGAGTACGAGCGCGATGTCATCCGTCCGCACGTGCTCGGCCGCTTCCGCGATCTGCTCGACGCGACGGCGAAGAGCCCCGCGATGCTGTTCTATCTGGACAACTGGCTCAGCGCCGCGCCGCCTGTCGTGCAGGCGCCGCGGCCGAGCGACGGGCCACAGCGAAGCCGCCCGGCGTCGCAGCGAGGGAGTCCCGCATCGTCGCAAGGCGCCGCGGCCCCTAAACCGGTCACACCTGGCCGCGGCTTGAACGAGAACTACGCGCGCGAGCTGATGGAGCTCCACACGCTTGGCGTCGACGGCGGCTACACGCAGCACGATGTCATGGAGGTTGCGCGCTGTTTCACCGGGTGGACGATGCGGAACCCCCACGACGGATCCGGGTTTTTCTTCAACGACAAAGTCCACGACCATGGCGCCAAGCGAGTGCTGGGTCACAGGATTCGCGAGGGCCGCGGCATTGAAGATGGCGAGCAGGTGCTCGACATCCTGTCGCGCCATCCTTCGACGGCGCGTTTCATTGCGACAAAACTCGTTCGCCGGTTCGTGGCGGACGCACCGCCCAAGACGCTCGTGGATCGGGCGGCAAGGACATTCAGCCGCACGGACGGCGACTTGCGGGAGGTCGTCCGCACAATTCTCTCGTCCCGCGAGTTCTATGCTGCGGCTGCGTACCGGGCCAAGGTCAAGTCTCCCTTCGAGTACGTCGTCAGCGCGCTTCGCGCCACCAACGCTTCGGTGACGAACGTGCGGGCGTTCGTGGGCATCATTGGAGCGCTTGGCGAGCCGTTGTACCAGTGTCAGCCGCCAACGGGATATGGCGACCGAGCGGAGGCCTGGATCAACACTGGAGCGCTGGTGGCCCGGGTCAATTTTGCCCAGAACCTTGCGGCGAACGGCGCCAACGCTTCGAAGGTTGATCTGACGGACCAAGCCGCTCCGTCGCGCCTGTCGGCGGCAGTGTTGGGCGACGAACTCTCGGACGGGACGCGTCTGACGATGGCAGCGCCTCAGGCGTCTCCAGCAGTAAAGATAGGGCTCCTGCTGGGGTCGCCGGAATTTCAGCGTCGGTAAACAGCTTCGACGTTCGTCGACCCGCGCCGGCTTCGAGTGTAGAAAACGCGCGAAATCCGGGCGGCAAGAGGCTTGCGATGACCGTGTACGCCGGCGTGCTGCCGGCGGAGGGTTTCCATGATTCGGTCTCTTGCGGTCCCGATGATTTTATTCGTCATGCTTGCGGCTCTCGTTGCCGGTTGCGGCAGCTCATCGTCCCCGTCCTCGCCGTCACCGATGGGGATGACTGTCACGATTCCCGTTGGCGCCCGTTCGCTTGGCACGGGCGGTTACGCTCCCAATCCCGTCACGGTCGCGGCGGGGACGACGATCACGTGGACAAACACCGACTCCATCGCGCACACCGCGACGTCGGACACGCCGGGCCTCTTCGATTCCGGGTCGATCGCGCCTGGCGGCATGTTCAGTACGACGCTTCAGTCAAGAGGCAGCGTCACGTATAAGTGCACGTTTCACCCGGGAATGGTGGGTACGATCGTCGTGCAGTGATCGCCCAGTCCATCGGACCCATCGCTCAGTGTCCGGTTGCCTGCCGTCGTGGCGTACAATTGGCTGAGTTCACGGGAGAGCCGATTCGAGTCCGTTCACAGACGTGGGGTGTGCAGGTGACCGGAGGTTCCGATGGACCGACGATCGTTCGCGATAGTGGCGACCTTCGCGACCGTTGTTGCGGGCAGTTCCCCTTCCGCGCAAGCGCCCGTGGCGTCGTCAGCGACCGGTCCGACCCGTTCGAGCGACATCTGGACGGCTCCACTCGGCCCTGACGGCCATCCTGATCTCCAGGGCGTCTGGTTGAACAACAGCGCAACTCCTCTCGAACGCCCGAACGCGCTGGAAGGCAGGCAGACGCTGACAGACGAGGAAGTGGCCGAGCTGCGCCGCCGCGCTGATCGTCTGTTCAAGAACACAAACGCCGACTTCGCCGGAGGAGATGCTGTCTTCCTCGCCGCGCTCGCGAACGTCGATCGCTTTACGAGCGCCACGTCAACAGGCACCACGTTCGAGATGATCGAACGTGAATTCGACAATCGCACTTCGCTCATCGTCGACCCGCCTGACGGTCGGATCCCTGCGTTGACGGAAGAAGCGCGGCAAAAAACGGCGGCTGCCAATGCGATTCGCCGGCGTCCGCCTGAAGGGCCGGAGGATCTCACGCTGGTAGAACGCTGCCTGACCTATGGCGTGCCGCGCGTCAGCGGGACCAACACTGGCGCGGGCCCACTGGGCTACTACGCCATCGTCCAAACACCGTCGCATGTTCTGCTGTTCTTCGAGGCCATCCACGAAGCGCGGATTGTCCACCTTGACGGGCGTCCGCATTTACCTCAGGCCGTCCGCTTGTGGGCCGGCGACTCGCGAGGACGCTGGGAGGGCCAGACACTCGTTGTCGACACCACCAACTTCTCGGCCAGGAACGACTTCATGGGATCCTCCGATCACCTCCACCTCGTCGAGCGCTTCACGCGCGTGGCGTCCGACCGAATCGACTATCAAATCACGGTCGACGACCCGACGAGGTGGACCAAGCCGTGGACGGCCGTCATCCGCCTGAAGCAGAGCGCCGAACGGTTGTACGAGTACGCGTGTCACGAAGGCAACTCCGAGATCGTCCGTGACATGCTCGCCGCAGCGCGAGCCCGTGAGCAGGCCCGGTGACGACCGCCTCGCTGGCGGACCCACAGCCTGCACCGCCGGGTTGATCTGAGATGGTGAGAGATGGAAGAGGTCGCGTACCCTGCGCGGCCTCTAGCGCGAGCTCGTGCCGCCCCCTACGTCGACCAGGGCTATCTTGTTCACGCCGCTCTCCGCCATCACGATCTTGCCGTCATTGGTTGACTTGATGTTGCGGACCACGCCGCCGCCACCCGGAATGATCCAGGTCTGGAACTTTTGGGTGGCAATGTCGAATCGGACGAGGACGTTGGGCTTGATCGCCGATTCGACGTACCAGATCGCGCCGTTGAGGTACGTGATCCCATAGGGCTGCGACTTCGGGCCGCTGGGCGACGGCCATTCGGCCGCCCGGCCCGTTGTTGGATCGAGCCTCCCCAGGTAGCCGCGAGAGTAATCGGCGTACCAAATGATGTCGTCCGGGCTGATGGCGATTCGCCGCGGTCGGCTGTCCGCATTCGGCAGGGTGTACTCCTTGATCGCCAGCGTCGTGGGGTCAATTTCAATGATCTTATTGGTCCCGAAGTCGCAAACGAAGGGCACGCCCTTCGAGGTCACGACCACACCGTACGGATTCGCGCGTTCGGTCGGCGTCTTCTGAACCTTGATCTCACCGGTCTTCGGGTCCAGGCGGCCGACGTAGTTGGCCCCCTGCGCGGTGAAGAAGAGCATGCCGCTCGGCGCGAAAAGCGGCGTGTGCGGATCACGCACGTCGTCCGGCAGCTTGTATTCGACGATGTCGCCGGTCTTCGGATCGAGTTTGCCGATGTAGCCCTTCGCGTTCGCCGTGAACCAGAGATTGCCCGCCTTGTCCAGGGCGAGGCCGTGCGGGCCGGACGCCGGTGTTTTCGCCGGGTACTCCTTGAACTCGCCGGTCTTCGGATTGAACCGGCCCAGGACGTTCGCAAACATGCCGGTCCACCAGATCGTCCCATCCGGTCCAGGCTCCGGATCGTGCGGCCGCGAACCCAGCGTCGGCACGTTCCACTCGCGGATCGTCACCTGGACCGGGCCGGAAATCAGCACGGGCGAGGGCCGTGGCTGCTCGGGAAAGTTCTTGGACAGGTAGTCGGCGACCTCCGCGCTCTCGGCTGACGGGAGTGCGACCATGGTGCTGATGAGCTCCGCCCATCCTTGTCGCGTGTAACCGCCGGAGTTTGCGATCAGGCCAAGCGCGTGGCACTTCGTGCATTCCGCTTGCACGGTGTCTTTGCCGGGTCCGTCGGGCAGCGTGATCGCCTGCCCTCGCCCGCGGCCCTGACCCTGCGCCTGGCGTGTCAGGCCAACGCTCATCACAACTAAAAGTGCGGCTCCGAGAATCTGCCAGCGTGTGCATTTCGGCATTCGTCCCTCCGTGTTGCCCGTACCGGAGATACTACACGGGGAACGCCCGCTCGCGTGTAACCGGTCGTTGATGTGCTCGACGTACGCCCTGCCGGCGATTTGCTTACCGACGCGGACCCAGCCTAGAGTTTTCGGCCGGCTGGTCCAACGCCAGGAAAAGCCTCCTGGACCCGAAGTCGCCCGGCCGCCAGACGTGGCCGCGTTCTTCGCCGTCGCGTTCTTCATTGGCGGCGTCGCCGAAATCTGGCACAGCGTGGCCGTACAAGTGGGGTGGTGTCTTTTCGATGCGCGACCGTCAGACGTCTGCGTTTTATCTCCGAGGGCTCCGTTATGCGTCCTCTTGAGCATCCGAAACGCGTTATGCTGCGCCGCATGACACTGCTTGATGAGGCGAAATCGATTGGCGGTTGGATCGTCGATTTGCGGCGGCAAATTCATCGTCGTCCGGAGTTGATGTACGAAGAAGTCCACACGAGCCGGCTTGTGCGCTCCACGCTCGACCAGCTCGGTATTGCCTATCACTACCCGGTTGCAGAGACGGGTGTCGTTGCGACCATCGGCTCCGGACCGGAGCGATGTGTCGCACTGCGTGCCGACATGGACGCGCTGCCAATCCACGAGGAAACCGACGTCCCGTTTCGCAGCGAAGTCGACGGTAAAATGCACGCGTGCGGCCACGATTGTCACATCGCGATGCTGCTCGGCGCCGCGCGCCTTTTGAAAGCGCGCGAGTCAGAATTGCGCGGAATGGTGAAGCTGATCTTTCAGCCGGCGGAAGAGGGCGGCGCCGGCGCGGATCGGATGTGCAACGAAGGCGTGTTGCACTCACCTAACGTCGAACAGATCTTCGGTCTGCACGTCTGGCCCGGAGCCAAAACGGGGACGGTTGCAACGAACGTCGGCGCTATCCTGGCGGCAACCGGCGCCTTCGAGATCACTGTCAAGGGGAAAGGCGGCCACGGTGCGATGCCGCATCTGACCATCGATCCCGTCGCGTGCGCGGCGAAGATCGTGGTCGAGCTGCAGACGATCGTGTCGCGTGAAACGAATCCGTTCGCGCCAACGGTGGTCACGGTCGGCTCCATTCACGGCGGCGAAGCGATGAACGTCATCCCCGAAGAAGTCCGCATGACCGGGACGTTCCGCAGTCTCTCGAACGACGACTTGCTGCGCGTCAAGCGGCGTATCAAGGAGATCGCGACCGGTGTCGCGACAGCCAATCAGTGCGAAGTGGCGGTGTCGCACCCGATCCCGGAGTTCCCGCCGACGATCAACGCCGAGTCAGCCTGGGGCGTCACGCGGCGAGCCGCGGAGAGCCTTGTCGGCGCCGACAACGTCCGCCGCATGGATCCGATCCTTGGCGGCGAGGACTTCGCGTTCTACCAACAGCGGATTCCCGGGTGCTTTGCGTTTATCGGCGTCAATCATGCAGGTTGGCAGACGCCTTACAGCGTGCACCATCCGAAATTCAGAGTCGACGAAGCAGCGCTGCCGATCGGGGCGGCGCTGCACGTCGCAATAGCGCTCGAATCACTCGGCGCTGAAGGCACGGTCAGCGTATAGAACAATTCCATGTCGCGAGGCACGCTGAACAGCGTGGGATGAGGCGAGCGAGCTTCGCTGTGAAATTACCGTCGATCGGCGCGCTTCTGTTCGGATTGATTCCATTCGCCGCGATGTGTTTCTCGGTCTCAGTGTGGGACCGCGTCTATCCAACAGTACTCGGCATCCCGTTTAATCTGTTCTGGTTGATTGCCTGGATTCCACTGAGCTCCGCGTGCATGTGGGCGGCCTATCGCCTGGAAACTCCGCGGGCACCTGAAACGCCGCCGCGTCATCATCAGAACCGAGACGCGGCGCAATGAGCGCACGCTTGACGGCTCTCACGATCATCTTCGGCATCATCTTCCTGGGCGCTGGTATCGGTTTCGTGGCGGGCGCCCGTCAGAAGATGGACCTCGAACAGTGGACGGTTGGCGGGCGAGGCTTTGGGTCCGTGCTCATGTACTTGCTTATGGCGGGGGAGGTCTATACCACGTTTTCTTTTCTCGGTGCGAGCGGTTGGGCGTACTCACGCGGCGGGCCAACACTCTATATCCTGGCTTACTTGACGTTGGCGTACGTGCTGTCATTCTACATCCTCCCGCAAATCTGGGAGTTAGGACGCCAACACGGACTGCAGACCCAGGCGGACTTCTTTGGGAGGCGGTACGGCAGCAGATACTTGGTCGCCTTCGTTTCCGTCGTCGGAGTTGTTTTCATCATTCCTTACCTTCAGCTCCAACTGACCGGACTGGGAATCATCGTGGAGGTCGCGAGCGCAGAGGGCATCGGCCGCACGCCGGCCATGGTCGTTGCTGTCACGCTCATCGCGGGATTTGTATTTGCCAGCGGCGTTCGGGCGGTCGCGTGGGTCAGCGTCCTCAAGGATCTGTTGATGGTTTTCGCAGCGCTGGCTGTTGGTATCGGCGTACCACGGATCCACTTTGGCGGGATTGGACCGATGTTCGCGGCGCTGGCGAATGCGAAGCCTTCTCATCTGGTGATGCCTGGCGCCACAGCGAACCTGGGCCACGGCTGGTACGTCTCGACCGTGCTGCTGACTTCACTCGGGTTCTACATGTGGCCGCACGCGTTCGGCGCGACCTTCACTGCCCGGAACAGCGACACCTTGCGCCGAAACGCGGTGGTGATGCCCCTCTATACCATCACGCTCGCGTTTATCTTTTTCGTAGGTTTCACAGCCGTGCTGGTGATTCCAGGCCTCACCGACGGCGACCTATCCCTTCTCACTATTGTGCGTCAGAGCTTCCCAGCATGGTTTCTTGGCGTGATCGGTGGCGCGGGCGCACTCACAGCCATGGTGCCGGCGGCAATTCTGATCCTGACGGCGGCCACACTGTTCGCCAAGAATCTTTACCGGCCCATATTCGCACCGGCGATGACTGACGATCAGGTCGCCAAACTGGCCCGAATGATGGTCGTGGTGCTCAGCGTTGTCAGCCTTTGCTTGGCCATCTACAGCTCAACTACCCTGGTGTCACTCTTGCTGCTCGGATACGCTGGCGTGACTCAGTTTTTTCCCGGTGTTGTGCTGGGGTTGTATTGGAAACGAGTCACGATGGTGGGCGTTTTCGCTGGACTGGTCGCCGGAGTTATCGTCCTCACCTTTCTCGTCCTCACTAAAAGAGATCCGTTCGTAGGAATGAACGCCGGCTTCTTTGCGCTGTGCGTCAATTTTGTTGTGACCGCGACGTTCGGGCTGCTGTCTCCGTTCCAGCCCAGCGGATTCGACGTATGCCTTGCGGAGGGTTCGTCACGGCTGTCGATGCTACGCCAAGGTCGGGCACGCCCGTTTGGCGTTACACCGCGATCCTAATGTCGGCTCGAATACGCGAAGCTGCTGAACCTTAAGCGGGGCATTCTCTGCGACACGCCCGAGAGCGTGAAGCAGTCAAGTGTATCGAAATGCCTCCAGCCACGACGTGGCTTTCGCCTCGTAACACTCAGCATTCGGGACGGTCGTTCTTCTCGAGCGGCCGTCTCGAAAACACTTGTGCTGGCTATCCAGTTGACGCAGGTGACGTCTACTAATTGTGGTGCCGATGCCGCGCCGGTCGCCGTCGCGGGACGTGTTTGACCAGGTCTCGATA
>DATKHR010000210.1:0-4701 GCA_035510155.1 Vicinamibacterales bacterium | reverse complement strand
GACAAGCGATCCGCCGAACGGGGAGAGCTGCCCCGCTCGTGCGGGCAACGCGAGAAAAAGCGAAGCAATGAGTACAGCGCGACCGTGCACGACGAGTCGATACATCCGGAGTTCTCCTGTTGATGAGGGCCCTACCTAATGATTGGGGAAGGGCGTGAAATGACCTTGCGCCGGACGGCACCCGCAAGGTTGATGCCGAGCTCGACAAACGACTTTAGTGTTCAATAAATGGCGCTTTTGAGCAGATTGGCCTGCGCCTGTTGAAAACGGGTTGCTTCAGTTGTCCAATAACGCAACTCGTCCGTTTCGTACGATCTACACGGATTACCGAATGAGCGGGGTTTTTGGAAGAACTGTGTGTCCGGAATCCGGACGTCTTCTACTTCACGACCTCGATCACTCGAATCGCGGAATAGGCCGCAAGGGGCGGTAATCGCTTGAGGAGAGCGCCATCCAGCCGATATGCGCCGTGAACGTATGGGCGCAGCCGCGGGATCGCCTCGGCCAAGCGCACAAATGGGAGGGCGAACGCGCGCACTCGGTGCGACGAGAATCGTTCTCCGAACCGGGCGAGCTCCTGGCTGTTTAGGGGGCGCTCGTAGGGGGAGACGCCCGGCCGGCGATAAGGGATGGCACGCCTGACCGCCTTGATGACGGCGGTGTCGCGCACAGGCTCCTGAAAGACCGCGCGGCCTCCGGGCTTCAGAGCGCGATGCACCTCGCGGGCGCTCGCATCCAGATCGAGGTGATGCAGCACCGCAATGCCGAGGATGATGTCGACAGACGCCGGCCTCACGGGTAAGTCATGAGCCGACCCGACGACAAATGCAGCGCTGCCAGCTGAACCGTTCACGCGGAGGCGCGCTTTCGCGACACCAATCAGCGCCTCGGAAATGTCCACGCCGTGGACGCGTGCGCCTCGACGTACGAGCAGCAGAGAGTTCTCGCCCGATCCGCAGCCCAAGTCGAGCACCCGCTTTCCTCTGATGTCACCGAGCAGCGAGAACGCGTACTCGAGCGGATAGACGGTCGTCTGAGATGGTGACATGTAGCGCGCGATTTGCTTGGGGCTCGCCACGAGCTGCTCGTCACTCGTCTGAGCGGCCTCGAACGTGCTCCGTTCGATTTCGGCCTGTTCCCACGCTGCCTTGTCCTCCAGGGTCATACGACCCCGCCCGTCATTCGCAGCCTCCACGGCGTCGATCCCAAGAGCCCGCAACGCGGAAGACGGCTAAGGCGGCGAGACCCACTCCTACGGCCATCAGGACCATGCCCCTGCGCACGCGGCCTTGGCCCTTCGGCCGCGATCGCGCTACGAGCGGCAGACGAAGATTGGAACCGGACGCGGCGCCGACATCCGGACGCGGATCGCGCGGGGGCGTTGGCTTGGCCGGTGCTGCCGTCGCGCCCAGATCCAATCCGTCTGTGCCAGCGCGCCGCCACGAGCTCTGGGACGCCAGTTGATAATTCCCGGTGTCGAACGACGCGAACTGCGCGCGGAAATCGGCGTCCGAGGGAAAGAAGTTGCCGGATGGATACTGCTGGGCATCTGCGTCCGCGATGACATTCCGTGTGACGAGCGCGGCCGGAAAAAACGCGGTGATCGTATCGTTGCCGGACGCTTGGTCCGCGCCTTTGATGCCATAGGAGCCCTGCCGCGCGACGTTGTTCGTCATGACAAAGCCGAGGATCGGCGGTCCTTCGACTTGGAGAATGCCTTCTGCATTGTCCTGAATGATGGTGTTGTGGTCGATCGCGATGTCGCGGGGGCCTCCGAGCAGGAGAAACGCGTAGCCGCTTCCCCCCCAGGTCCCCGGATCGATGTCGCTCAGGAAGTTGTCTCGTATGTTGATGGTCCGCGTCTGCTGGCTCGGTTCGCTGTCGTCGGTCCCGAGGATTTCGATCCCCCCGGCGGCGTGGCGCAAGGTGTTGCCCGTGAAACCGACCTGCTCGACCTGGCACCACGGACAGTGACCATCCTGGTTGCGGACCGTGAAGAGCACAGCATAGCCGGACTGCGCCGCCTCCCAATTGTTCTCGATCGTGTTCGATTGGATGGCAACCCGTCGCGCGTTCTTCAGCTCGAGGAGGTTCTTGACCTGCCACGACTCTGCGCGCCACGACACCGGCTTGGCGATGAGATTGCCGCGAATGGTGATGTCCGCCGGCACCAGGTTCGCAATCGCCGGGTCGGCACCGCCGAACAGCACGTTTTCCCCCGAGCCCTCCAGATAGTTGTTGAGGATGACGAACGGCCCCGGTCCGTTCCACCCTGCAATCGCCTGCGCGTCGTCGTTCTCGGACTTGCAATCCGAAATGTACGAGTTGGAAACGATCGTCGATGCGCTGTTCAGGGCGACGCACCGCCTGACACCGACTGTGGCGTCGCCATGGATGTAGCACCGGTCGACGACGATGTCATGGGGAACGCTCGACAGGGCGCTTTGCTCCGAGGAACCGAGTGCGAGCAGATCGGCGGTGCCGCGCCCGCTGATTTCGAGGAGCTCGATCCGCCAATGGTGGGCGCCCGGCGCGGTCTGGAGCGCGGGCAGATTGTTCGGCGAAACGAGCTTGGCCCACGCCGCCGCGTTTGCCGGCGTAATCCGGCCGAGCGCGACGCCGCCGGCAGCAGCAGACTTCAGCACGATGACGTTCGGCGAGTCCTCTTTCCTCGGAAGCGTGAAGTTGCCGGTAAAGATTGCTTCTGCTTCAAGCTCGACGACATCGCCGGGCCGGGCGTTGACGAGCGCCATTTGAAGGTCACCGCCGGCACGGACATGGACCGTCGCGGCGGCCGCGGAAGCGGCGCTGACGTGCATCGCAGCCAGGAGCGCGATATTGATGCCAGTCTTCGTCATCGGAGGGTCGGCGCATCGCCCGACAACGCCTGCCGCTGTTGCCGGCGCAACTGCCTCCGCACGCGATCGGCCCACCACAACGCCGACGGCGCCATCCGGCTGAACACCGCCAGCGCTGCCCGCGACGGGCGGCGATCGCGCTCGAAGAGCTGCTGAAAGCAGCTGGCCGCGGTCGAGAATTCGCGCGCTCGAAGGGCCGTCTTCGCACGCAGCGCCAGCATTTGCCGCTCGAAGCGGGCGATCTGTCTTTTGAGCGCCGTGCGCTCGGCGGGACGGTCCTCCACGCGACCGAGCGCCTTTGTCAGCGCGGCGATGATGCCGGCGTGCATTTTCAACTCGTCGGCCGACTGGCCGTCGGGTCGCCTTCGATACCGCACCAGCGCCTCGTGTGTTTGAACGAATACGAAGCCCGCCGTAGCGGCGCGCAGCCAGAAATCGTAGTCCTCGCTCTGGCAAAAGGCAGGGTCGAACCCGCCAATCGTGTCGAAGACCTCGCGGCGGAATACCGACATGATGTTGACCGAATCTTCACGTTCGATCATGTCCAGCAGCGCAAGGCGCCGTCGCCCGCCGGCGACAGGCCGTAGCGGCCTGCCATGAAGCGGCCCCCCGACGCTCACCGCGTTGCCGGTGACGACCGATGCGTCGGGACACTCGTCGAATGCACTCAACTGAACCTGCAAGAACCCAGGCAGCCACTCATCGTCGCTGTCGAGAAACGCGAAGAAGGGGCCGCGCGCGGCCGCCATCCCGGTGTTTCGCGCCGGCGAACTCCCCTGGGCCACGACGTTCGCCAGAAGACGGACGCGAGCGTCGCGGCGGCACCAAGACTCGATGGCGGCCCGAGTGCCGTCTGTGGAGCCGTCCTCAACCACGATCAGCTCAATCGGGACGGCCGTCTGATTGAGAGCCGATGCGATCGCGTCGCCCACGAACTGTTCCGTGTTGTGGGCCGGCATGATGACGCTCACGAGCGGTTCGGGACCCACACGCCCTTGAGGTGTGGTCGCCGTCGGTCGACGCAGGGGCACGGGTGCGTGGGCCCGCAAAGCATGTGCCGGACCCCTGATGAGCCAGAGGTTCTCTTGGGGTTGGGAGACTCGGCGTTGGGACCGGGCGTGAAGGGAAACGAAGGGAACCCTACGCCACAGTTTCGGAACCGGATTTCATCGGATCCAGACCGTCTGGGCGTCGCGAGTCCCCAAGCCGTTGAGTCTCCTGCGTCGATGGCCGCCGAGGCGAACGGCACAGCTGTTGCGGTAACCCAAACCGTGTTCGCGGCGTGCCTACGATCCGAATGCTTGAGCAAGGAGAACGGCTGAGTCGTGGCAAACGGCTCCGGCAGTCGAGACCGCCGTACAGTCTTGCGCCTCACCCTGGCCGTCGCGATTCTCTATTCTGTCGCAACCTCGGTTCGCGTCTACGCACGCCGATACTACCTCTTCATTCCCGACTACGTGCGGTGGTCTCTGACGCCGGCCCAGGCGGTTCACGGGACGAAGCACATCTTCGTTCTCTTTACTGATCACTTCGAGCCAGACTCGAATGCCGACCGCACGAGGCATTGGGCGGCACGCTACCGGTCGCTCGCGGCCCGACATCACGATGGATCCGGCCGGCCGCCACAACACACATGGTTCTACCCCGGCGAACAATTTCAGCCCGATGTATTGAGTGCGATCCAGGATCTGGTGCGCGACGGCCTCGGCGAAGTCGAGCTTCACCTTCACCACGGCAACGACACGGAGGAGTCGCTGAAGGTCAAGCTCCGCACGGCGATCCAGCAGTTCCAGCAATTCGGTTTCCTGAAGACACAAACAGGCGACACCCGTTTTGCGTTCAT
>DATKHR010000209.1:0-11392 GCA_035510155.1 Vicinamibacterales bacterium | reverse complement strand
TCGGCCCGCTCGGTCAGGTAGGTCGGGTGGGCCGCGGGGCGGGGGAGGTGTCATGGGCAAGCGTCGCATATCCCGTCGAAGATTCCTGAAAGGCACGGGAACCGCGCTGGTTGCGGCTGCTGCCGCGCCCGCCCTGCAGGGCCAGGGGCGAACCGGGAATGGCCCGGCAGGAAAGGCTGTTGCGGGGAAGGAGCCCGCGGGTCACACAATTTCCGTTACCGTCAACCACGTCACCCACCGCGTCGAGGCAGACGACCGCTGGACGCTGGCCGAGCTGCTCCGCGATCACCTCAACCTCACTGGAACCAAGATCGGCTGCGACCGCGGCGAGTGCGGCGCCTGCACGGTTCTCGTCGACGGCAAGCCGATGTACTCGTGCAGCCAGCTGGCGGTCTGGATGGACGGGCGATCGGTCGAGACGGTCGAGGGGCTGACAGGTGCTGGCACAGGAACCCTCCACCCGTTGCAGCAGTCGTTCGTCGACCGCGACGCCCCCCAGTGCGGCTTCTGCACCTCAGGCCAGCTGATGAGCGCGACGGCGCTCATTCGCGCCAATGCGACGCCAACGCCCGACGAGGCGCGCGCCGCGATGACGGGCAACCTCTGTCGCTGCTCGAACTACAACCACTACGTCGACGCCGTTGTGGGCTACCAACGGGCAACCCCCGCCACCGGCCTTCGCGCTTCGGCGGACGCGCCCGCATCCGCCGTTGGAGCTTCGGCTGACATCCCCGCGCTGCAGACCGTCGGCCACGCGACGCCGCGCATCGACGCCGTCGACCGCTGTTCCGGCAAGGCGACCTACTCGGCGGACGTCAAGCTGCCGGGAATGCTCTACGGCCGCGTGCTGCGCAGTCCGCATCCCCACGCCCGCATCAAGAGCATCGACGTGTCCAGGGCCCGCGCGCTTCCCGGGGTCAAGGCGATCGTCACGCACGAGAACTGCCAGGTCGTGTGGGGCGCCGGCTCGATCGCCGGCGGACAGCAGTACAACGACGAGGTCAAGAAGATCACGAAGCAACGCCGATACGCGTTCAACAATCCCGTGCGTTTCGTCGGCGAGCCGGTCGCCGCGATCGCAGCCGTCGATCGTCACAAGGCGGAAGACGCGCTCGAGCTGGTGTCGGTGGACTACGAGCTGTTGCCGTTCGTCCTCGATCACGAAGAAGCACTCAAAAGCGATGCGGTCAAGATCTGGCCGGAGGGGAACCTGGCCCTGAACGCCCGCAACGAACCGCTTCCGCAGACTGAGCGCCGCGGCGACGTGGCGCGAGGCTTCGAGGCCGCCGAACACGTATTTGAGGACCGCTATACGACGAGCTTCGTCCACAACGCGCAGATGGAGCCGCGCGTGGCGGTGGCGTCCTGGGAGCGGGGCAAGCTCACGATTTACACGCCCACCGGCGGCATCGCCAACTGCCGCAGCGACATGGCGCGCGACCTCGGCATCCCGCCGGAGAACGTCCGCGTCGTCTGCCAGTACATGGGCGGGAACTTCGGCAACAAGAACCAGAACCAGGACGCGGATCTGATTGCCGCCGTGCTCGCCAAGGAGGCCGGCGCTCCGGTCAAGCTGGAGCTGTCGCGCAAGGAGGACTTCATCGGCGTGCACGGTCGGTGGCCGACGACCCAGTACTACAAGGTCGGCGTGAAGAACGACGGAACGCTGACGGCCATCCAGCTCCGCGGCTTCAGCGGGATGGGGCCGTACCGGAAAAACAGCGGCGCTATCGGCGGCATCGAAGTGTACCAGTGCCCGAACATCGAGCGCGTCGTGACGCCCGTCTACACGAACAGGACGGTGTCGGCGAATTTCCGCGGCCCCGAGTTCCCCCAGGGGTTCTTCGGCATCGAATCGATGATGGACGACGTCGCGGCGAAGCTCAAGATGGATCCGGTCGAGTTCATCCTGAAGAACATGACGCGGAAGTTCCGCGACGAAACGGAGTACACCACCTACACGCTCGAGGACTGCGTCCGCCGCGGCGCGGAGCACTTCGAGTGGAAGAAACGGTGGCACCCCCCGGGCTCGAGCCCGGGACCGATCAAACGGGGAGTCGGCGTCGCGTTCATGGCGTTCCGCTCAGGCCTCGGCCGGAGCAACGCCGTGATCCGGCTGGACGCCAAGGGCCAATACGCCGTGCACGTCGGCGTCACAGACGTCGGCGGCGGCGCCAAGACGACCATGGGCCTCATCGCCGCCGAGGCGCTCGGCGTCCCGCTCTCACGCGTCACCGTCGTCTGGGGCGACACCGATCGTTGTCCGTACTCGGTCGGCGAATCGGGCAGCCGCACGACCATCATGACCGGCTACGCCATCGTCGAGGCAGCCAAGGATCTCAAGAAACAGATCGCCGAGAAGGGCCTGCCCACGGGAGACACGGTGTTGGTCGCGTCGGCCAACCCGACGCCCGCGCAGCCGGGGAAGGTCCGCAACGCATTCGGCGCGCACTTTGCGGAAGTGGAGGTTGACACCGAGCTGGGCAGAGTTCACGTGAGGAAATACCTCGCCGTCCAGGACTGCGGCCGAATCATCAACCCGCTGACGGCCGAAAGCCAGATCAAGGGCGGCGTCACGATGGGGATCGGCATGGCGCTCCACGAGGATCTGCTGTACGACCGGCGGAGCGGCAGCCCTTTGACGGCCGGCTATTACGGCGCGCGAGTGTTGACGCATCGAGACGCTCCGGATGTCGAGGTCCTGTTCATTGAGTCGGACGATGGGCTCGGGCCGTTCGGAGCAAAGAGCATGGGTGAATCGAGCAAGATCCCGGCTCCTGCGGTGATTGCGAACGCGGTCTTCAACGCAACCGGGGAGCGTTTCAAGGATCTGCCGATTACACGCGCCAGGATTGTTGCCGCACTCGGCACGTCCAGTACAGGGAGGCGCGCATGAAAGCCTTTACCAATGCGATGCCCAGAGATGTGAAGGACGCCGCCAGGCTGGCGCGGAGCGCGCAGGGGAGCGGACAGATTGCTGCGTTTGCCGGAGGCGGCAGCGATCTGATCGGATTGATGAAAGACCGCGTCGTCACGCCGGATGTGCTCGTTTACCTGAGGTCGATCAAAGGCCTGGACACGGTCACGTCCGACAGTCGCACGGTCACGATCGGCGGGCTCATCACGCTCGACGCCCTGAGCCGCCATGAGCTCGTGCGGCGCGAGTATCCGGTCCTCGCGGAGGCGGCAGACTCCGTTGCCACGCCGCAGATCCGCAATGGGGCCACGCTTGCCGGGAACGTCTGCCAACGGCCGTGGTGCTGGTACTACCGGAACGGGTTCAAGTGCCTGAAGAACGGCGGCAACCGGTGCTTCTCCGTCGACGGCGAGAACCAGTTTCACGCGATCTTCGGCGGTGGTCCAAGCTACATCGTGCACCCCTCCGACACCGCGCCGGCCCTCGTCGCCCTCGACGCCACATTCCGCATCGTCGGGCCCGCGAAAGAGCGCCAGGTGCCGGCGGCGGATTTCTTCACGCTGCCGAAGGACAATCCGGCGCGCGAAAACGTGCTGAAAGAAGACGAGGTGCTCGCTGCGGTCATCCTGCCCCGGTCGCCGCGCGCGTCCGCGGGGGCCCCGACCATGCGAAGCACCTACACCAAGGTCATGGATCGCGAAGCATGGACGCACGCGATCGTCAGCGCGGCCGTGGCGCTGTCGTTCGATCCGGCGGAATCGCGTGGCTCCGGTGCGCACGGATCCGCGGATGCTGTGTGCCGTGATGCACGAGTCGTTCTGGGCGGTGTCGCTCCGGTGCCGTGGCGCGTGACCGACGTCGAGCGAATGCTGAAAGGGCAGCGCATTACGCCCGAGCTTGCAGCGAAAGCTGGTGAGGCGGCGATCGCGGGTGCGCGGCCTCTGGCAAAGAACGCGTACAAGGTCGGGATGACGCGCTCGCTCGTCGCCCGCACAGTGCAGGAACTCGGAACTCGAAGTTCGTAACTCGCGAATCACACGACGCTGACTGACGCTATCTGATCACCACTCGGAGGAAATGATGAATGATCGCCGTGGAGTAAGCGTAAGTGGCGTAGCGCTGCTGGTCGCTCTGACGGTGCCGAGTGCGGGGGCCGATCGGGCGACGATCATGCCGATCGTCGATCACATCCACCTGAACGTTCCGGATCAGGCGAAGGCGGTCGAGTGGTATCAGAAGTTCTTCGCCGGCCAGCCGATGACCGAGGCGCCGGACCGCCTGATGCTGGGCGACACGCGCCTCATCTTCTTGAAGAACGACAAGGCCCAGCCGAGCGCGGGCAGCGCGCTCGATCACCTCGGCTTCTCGGTTGCTGATCTCGACGCGAAGATGAAAGAGTTCGAGAGCGCCGGCGTGAAGGTGGTCAACCCGGTTCGCGATGTCCAGGGCCTCTTCAAGCTCGCCTTCATCGAAGATCCGTGGGGCACGCGAATCGAGGTCGTTCAGGACGCGGACAAGCTGGGGCTCCACCATGTTCACCTCCGCGCTCCGGATCCAGCCGCGACGCTTGCCTGGTACAAGGACAAGTTCGGGGGCGAAGCAGGAAAGCTCAAGGACCGCATCGACGGCGTGAAGTACAGCGGCGTCTGGGTCGTGGTGCAGCGCGGCGACGCCACGCCGAGCGAGGGGCACGCGATCGATCACATCGGCTGGCGGACGAACGATCTCAGCTCAAAGACCGACGAGCTGAAGGCTCAAGGCGTCGCGTTCACGACCGAGCCGCGGCCGCTGCGCCTGGCCAGCGGCGTGATGGTCAACTTCGCGTACCTCGCGGGACCGGCGGGCGCGAAGATCGAACTTGTGCAGCGATAAGTAAGTACTCCTAGCTCGATTCAGCGTCTTCGAGCGAGCGAGCGGTAGTACTCCTCAATCGCCTGCCGGAACCCTTCGGGCACCTGATCCGAGCCTGACAGCGAAGGCGAGTCGTTCGTCTCGGCCTTGCGGCGCAGGCTGAACTCGAACTTCTTGAGCTTTTCGATGGCCGATGCCTGGAGCTGCTCGAGCCCCCGGGGATCGGCGTAGAGACGGTCGCTGTCGAAGCGCTGGAGCTCGCGGATGATGTCGTCAAGCTCGCGGACGTTGACGCCGGATGCGAGCAGCTGCCGGCGCAGCGCTTCCGCATCGTTGGCCCACTCCCGGTAGTCACGCCGGAACTGACGGACGTCCTCGGGGTTGTAGTAGCCGTAGCCGCCATACCACGGCCCGCCCCACGCGCCACCCCAGGCGCCGCCCCATTGACCGGCGTTGCGGCCATCACCCCCAGGCCCGCCGTTTCTGGCCGTCCCGCCATTGGCCTGGCTGCCGCCGCCGTTCTGACCATCCTGCGATCCGTCGGCGCTCTGGCCTCGCGAGTCTTGCCCGCCACGGCCGTTCTGCGCGTTCTCGGACGTGCGCCCGTTCTGCGCGCTCCTGCCATCGCGCTGGGCGCGGTCCCTCAGCCGCTGATCCATTGACTCCATTCCGCGCACGAGGTCACGCGCCTTCTCCGCTGCGCGGGCCACCGCATCCTGCTTGGCTTGCTTGCCCATGGCGGCGGCAGCTTCACCGATCTTCTTCGAGAGCGCGTCGAGGTTGCTGCTCAGGCTCTCTTCCATCCCCCGCGCGTAGTCCGACGACGCGCCGCTCAGCGTGTTGCGCGAATAGCGCAGCTTTTCTCGAATGCGATTGTCGCGGATGCTCCCCGCGGCCTCGTCCAGCTTCCGCGCCGCGTCGTGCTCGTCGCGGCGGACCTGGTTTGCCAGCTCCTCCAGCTGCTTCTGCAGGTCGCCGACCTTGGCGTCCATCGCGTCCTTGCGCTGCGCGAGCTGCTGCGCCTTTTCCGCGCGCCGGGCGCCGGCCTGGTCCAGACCGTTGACCTCGGCCTGCACTTGCTTCTGCTCGCCGGCGAGCTCATCGGCCTGCCGCTGCGCGCGCTGGAGATCGCGCTCGCCGCGGCCGCCTTGATCGCGCTCGAGCTTCTGCTGCGCCTCGCGGAGACGGGCGAGCGCCTCGGCGGCCTGCGCGCCGCCGTCGCGCGACCCATTTGCGGCCGCGCGCTTCATGGCGTCGGCAGCTTCCTGCATCCGCCGGATCGCATCGGCGACGTTCTGCTGCTGCTGCTGATCGCGAGTCAACTGCTGCAGCTGCCGCGCTTCCTTCTCGAGCTCTTCAGCGAGCTGCCGCTGACTGGCGCTGCTGCCGGCGCCGCCGCTGCTGCTCTGCTGCGCCAGCCGGCGCTGCCGCTCGATTTCCTGCTGCTGCCGCCGCGCGAGCTCCTTGAGTTTTTCGACCATCGCATCGATCTCACGATCGTTGGTCTGCTGCCCGACGCGGTTCGCCATCTCGTACTGGTTGGCGAGCTTGTCGAGCTCCAGCTCGAAGAGGTCGGCCAGATCTTCGGCCAGGGCGCTCTGACCGCCGCCCCCGCCGCCGCCCTGCTGCATGGCCACCTGGACCTCGTATTCCTGCTCGGCTTCCTGCAGCAGCTTCAGCGCGCGCTGCTCGGGCGAGAGCGCGCCGTCGGCTTTCATGGCCTTCAGCTCGCCCTCTGCGGACTTCATCTCCGCCGCCGCCTTCGGCAGCAGCGCCGCAATATTGTTGAACGACTGGTCGACGCTTCCGAGCCTCGCATCGAGCTTGCCGACCAGCTCCTCAACCTGCTCGCGGAGCTTCGCCTGCGCAAGATTCAGGAACACGACATTCTCGCGATACTTCTCCGGCTTCGTCTTCGCCTTGTCGCGGACGGCGTTGAACGTGGCGGCCACGATCTCGCGCTGCTGCTGCGAGAGCTGCCCGACGTTTTGCTGCCCGCCGCCCCCGCCGCCAGCCATCGCCTGCGACTGTGCAGGCTTGTAGTCCTTGCGGAACGGGCGGATCTGGACGAAATAGATGTCGCTCGTCGCGGTCTTCGGGCCGGCGATGGTATCGGTATCCGTCGCCTTCGCGTAGTAGGAGACGAAGTCGCCGGGCTTGAGGCCGAGTTCTTCCAGATAGATCGTGTGGCCGGCGCTGACTTCCTGGAGCGGCCTTGACCCGCCAAAGAGCGTGACCGTCTTCGGCGGCGCGCCGTTGGCCGAGTAGAACAGCTGCAGCTGCTTGACCCCGTAGTCATCGTCCGCACGCGCCTCGAGGAACAGCTCTTCGACCGGGCTGGCCTGGCTGTCGCGCCCCGGCTTGGTGAACTTGACCGACGGCGGCTGGTCGTCGATCACGTCGATGGTGTATTGAGGCGATGCGTCGACCTTCTCGCCATGCGGCCCAGTAAGCTGAATCCTGTAAAACCCCTGCTCTTTGATCGCAAAGCTCCCCGTCAGCGTGCCGTCCGCCCCGGTCGTCAGCGGCGTCGAGGCGCCGTCGCTCAGAATCACCTGTCCGCCCGGCGTCTTCATGGTCGGCGTGATGTGGAGCTGAACGTCGGTGCCCCGAAGGGCTGCCACGTCGCCACCGCCGTCAACCTTGCGCGGCGGAAGGTTGGTATACGCCGGGAAGTGGTATTCGAGATCGAGCTGCTGCACGGTCGGCAGGTCCACGACCTCGAGCGTGAACTTGGGCGACAGGACGCCGTTCGCTTCGACGTAGTAGAGGGTCGGCTTCTCCAGGTGAAAGAGCATGCCCTCGAACGTGCCTGCCGCGTCGCCCGCGCTCCCCGGGCCGTTCGCCGCGCTCGGAACGAGCGGCACGCGCTCGAACGGGGCGTTGGTTGCCGTACGCATCATGACGCTGACATCTTTGGCGGTGAAGCCAACGAGCTTCGCCCGCACGACTTGATCACCGCCCTTGGGCACCTTCGCGTTTCCCGGCGTGACCTGGATGCGATAGGGGCTGGATGCTTCCGCGCTGCGCGAGATGACGAGCAGCGCCGTCACTCCATGGCGCAAATAAGCAGGACCGAAGCCGATCACCAGCGAGGCGACCACTGCCACCGCCACGAGCGTGACGGCATGACGGCGAAAGGCGATGCCGTCTGCCGATTGCCGATGGTCGATCGCCCGGCACTGCTCGATCGCCTGCTCGACGAGCTTCTCCACAAGGCGCGGCGAGGCGCTCGAAGCCGGCGTCACGCCCGAGTCCGCCGCCGCCGCTCTGCTCGCTTCGACGGCGCTGATAATCGCCGCTTCGAGCTGCGGGTTCGATTCCTCGAGATACAGGGCCACCTGAGACTCGGACACGCGCCGCCGCATCGGGCGCACGAACGCGGAGTACAGAAGACCCGCAAAGACGATCAGGGCAATGAAACGGAAGCCGATGATGGCAGGCGGGCTGAACCTGAATGACTCGAGACCGGTCGCCGAGGCAAGAAGCGCGAGGATGGTGCCGACAACCACGACCACCAGGCCGCGCAGCGCCAGCCGCCGCCTCCAGTGGTTTTGCACTTCCCGGATGACGTCGATCAGTTCGCTCCGTCGATCCATGTTCTCCTCGCGAAATTCGGGATCCGCTCCCTTACTGACAGATTACAGGAATTTCTCCGTGCGCGAGAGGCGATTCGCGATCGCTGTCTCGGCCGCCAGGAGCAACAGCCCGGCCATCAGGAGGTACCACCAGACACCCTGACGACGCTCCGCTTCTTCCCGCGTCAATTGCTGCGCTGAGGCCGGCTGTTGGGCCTCGGGCGCAGCGTGCCCCGTGACCGACGCCACGAGCTCCTGCGGGTCGAGCGGCGTCAGATCCGACTCAGCGGGGTCGAGGTTCACCGCCACCGCCTCCGGGCGGGCCACATTGTCCCCAGGCGTTCTGATTTCGTAAATGCCCTGTTCAGTGAGCTCGAGGATGCCGGATCCATTCTGACTGCCCGGCGCATCGGGTGGGCCCTCTCCTGCGATCAGCGGCGTGAGACGCTGGCCAGACGGCGTGATGACGAAGCGATCGCGACGGCCTCGAGCTCGAGCGTTCAAATCGAGCACTTGTCCGACGGTGAACCACGACGCTGGTTGTTCGTAGTGCGCGAGGTAACGCACCAGCTGGTGCACGAGTGGGAGGAAGACCGGCTTCACCGCGATGTCTGTCCACGTGTCATCGAGCGTCGACGTCCAGGCGAGCACGCGGCCCGCGCCCACCTTCCGCTCGACCGCTGCCACCGCGCCATCGTCGTACCTCGCGATCACGCGATCGCTCGCCGCCGGCTCAACGGCGCGGTATTGAAAGATGTGCGCCGCCGAAAAGTCTCCCGAGCGAGGCGCCTTGAACACCTCGAACACGGGATGGCTGTAATCCAGGTAGCCGAGCGAGCCGCTGCGGCCGGACATGCGGTTGACGGTGCTTCCGAGCTTCCCTGGAAAGAGGGCGGACTCGCCGGCCGGCCACGTCGTGTGCTCGCCCGCGATGATCAGCAGGCCGCCGCCGCGTTCGACGAATCGCTCGAGCGCCCGTCCGCCTCCGGCCGGCGGGAACATCGTGTCGTTGAGAATGACCACGGTGCGCTTGTCGAACGTCGAGGGCGTGACCCTCGGCGCCGACGTCTCGTCGAGCTGAAATGTGGGCGTGGTGCCGATCGCCAGCGCTTTGGCGAGGAACAGGCTGGCGTCTGCGGGCCCATTGTCGATGAGCGCTAGAGAAACCGGCTCGCTTGGCGTCAAGACGAAGTAGAAGGCGTTGTCGGCGGGCAGCGCGTCAATTGATGGCGCGGCCCTCACCAGGCCGCGCACGTTCGGGCCGGCCAGCGTGAACTGCGTAAATGCCACCGACCCGGATGCGTGCGGCTGCACGGTTGTGCGTTGGGTTTCAATTTCGTGCCCGTCGACTTCGAGTGTGACCGGCACGTCCCGCCGCGCGTCGTCGCTCCTGTTGGTGAGACCGGCGGTAACGGTGATTCGCTCCTGGCCGGAGAAGGCGGCGCGCGCGAAGCCGACCGATGGTATCGACAGGTTCGACGTGTTCTGAGACGCGACCGACACGGTCGCGAGCGTCATCCCCTCGGGGAAATGCGCCTCCTCGGAGCCGCTCCATCCCGTCTTCTGAAAGTCGCTGATCAGGATGGCCTCGCGCCGCGCGATTTGAGAACGCGCGAGGATGCTTTCTCCGAGCTTCAGAGCGGGCCCGTACCTCGTCGCGCCCGCTGTCACCCTCGCGGCGCCGATGGCGCTCTCGAGCCGCGCGCGGTCGGGCGTCGCCCGCATGTTCTCCTCGGCGTTCTTCGCAAAGAGCACGAGCGTCGCGCGGTCGTCGCTGCCCATGCCGCGCACGACGGCGCGAGCGGCGTCCTGCGCGCGCGCCCAGTGGTCGCCGTACCCCATGCTGGCTGAGGTGTCCAGCAAGATGACAACCTCGCGGGCGCCGGCTGTCAGAGCCGTCGCCGTGGCACTCTGGCGGAGAAACGGCCGCGCGAACGCGGCGACGATGAGCGCGACCGCCGCGGCGCGGAGCAGCAGCAACGCCCAATGACGGATGCGCCGGCGCCGCACGGACTGATAAGGGATTCGCCGGACGAACATCAGCGACGGAAACTCGACGACGCGCTTCCGCTCGCGCTGAATCAGGTGGACGAGCACCGGTATCGCCAGCGCACTGAGGCCGATGAGGAAGGCGGGGGTCAGAAAGGTCATGGTTGATGGCTGGTGGCCGTCGTCATGGCTGGATGGCGAGTGGCTGATGGCATGGTCATGACAGCTGATTATCTAACGCGCATCAGGCGTTCGCGGCTCGACAGGTAGCTGAACAGTGCGCGGTCGAGCGGCTCGGATGTGTTCAGCAGCGTGTAGTCGATTCGGTGCTCCGAGAATTTCGTCGTCAGCGCGTCGATGTGCTCACGGAGGAGCGCGCGATATTCTTTCGCGAGCGACTCCGGGACTACGGGAATCTGCTCGCCGCTCTCGAGATCCTCGAAGCTCGACGCATCCTCGTATTCGAAGGACAGCTCCGCCGGATCGAGCACGTGAAAGACGATGAGATCGTTGCCGATGAACTTCAGCGGCTTGATCGCCTCGAGAATCGCGTCCGGCTCTTCGTAGAAATCCGAGATCAACACGAGGATGCCGCGGCGCTTGAAATGCTCGGCCATCTTCGATAGCGGCCCGACGAGATTGCCCGGACGCTCGGCTTTCGAACGGTCGAGCGTGTGAAGCATGACGTTGAAATGCTTCGCCGAGGGCGGCACGTGCGCGACGATGTCGCTGTCGAAGGTGATGATGCCGACGCGGTCGCGCTGGCGCTGGGCGAGGTAGCCGAGGCACGCCCCGACGAAACTGCCGTACTCGAGCTTGCTGATCCCGCGGCTACCGAAGCTCATCGACTTCGACACGTCGAACAGGATGCTGAGGTTCGTGTTGGTGTCCGCCTCATACTGCTTGACGTAGTAGCGATCGGTGCGGGCGTACAGCCGCCAGTCGACGCGCCGGATGTCATCGCCGGCGACGTAGCCCCGGTGCTCGGCGAAGTCGATGGAGGCGCCGAAGAACGGCGCGCGATGAAGGCCGTTGATGAACCCTTCGACGACGTTGC
>DATKHR010000208.1:0-12188 GCA_035510155.1 Vicinamibacterales bacterium | reverse complement strand
CTACGTGCCGAACGTTCCGCGCGAGCTGGCGGCACGCGCGGCGATCTCGAACTCGTTCGCCTTCGGCGGCCTCAACGCCGTCCTGGTCCTGCGGCGCGCTGAATTGTCAGCAGCTCCGGGCGCGCCCCGTCAGGCAACGGGTAGCGATCGACATTGAGCGCCATCGAGACCAGTTGGTAATACCCCATCAGGCCGATCAAGTCCACAACGCCCCGCTCGCCGAACGCGGCGACCGCGGCTCGAAACGTCGGGTCGTCCACCTCGCGGGTGTCGAGGAGCTCCGTCACGAACGTATAGAGCGCGCTCTCGTCGGGCGGCATCGCTGCAGGACGTTTGCCCGCCGCGATCGCGTCCACGAGATCCGGCTTCAGTCCGGCCTGAAGCGCCAGTCGCTTGTGCGCGTACCACTCGTATTGGGCGGTCCAGTCGCGCGCGATCATGAGGATGGCCATCTCCTTCAGTCGATCGGACAGCGACGAGTGGAAGCGAACGCGGGCGCCGAGCTGCTGGGCGATGTCGCCCAATTCCGGGCTCCGCAAGAACACGTTGAAGGGACCGCCCGTCGACGCGCGCTCACCCTGCAGCAGGTGTTCGATCATCAGGCGTTGCTCCCGGGTCATCTCCTCGTAGGTCAGGGGCTTGAATCGGTCGCCGACAAGCTTGAAAGTCGGCGCTTGGGCCGACGTCGACGCGAACGCCAACCCGATCAGAGCGGCTGCGGCTGAACCACGGCGGAACATGATGCCTCCCTTCTTGCCACTTTTTTCCAGTGGCGCTGGGGCCCATCCGGCACGCCAGCGCGTCCGTAAGATGATGCCTCACTCAGGCTTCCCCCACCCGACCCACTTGACCGACCTGACCCAGGCGACCGTACACTGGCGGTGCATGGTGAGATATATGGAGGTCGAGCACGGCCCTACGCTCGGCGTCATGCGGGCTATCAAACGCGCGCTCGATCCGGATAATCGCGCGAACCCAGGGAAGATGCTCGCAGTGTGACGGGCGGCCTCTTCTCACCCCTGCACTCGACCACTGCCGGGACCGTGACGGGCCACCGATAGACAAAGGGATCCTGAGAGTCGAATGAACCCCACGAAACTTGACATAACCGTCCGTCCTACGCACACGTGGCTGCGAACGCCGGCTCTGGCCGCCGTCGTCACCCTCATCGCTGCGGCGACCGTCGCGGCTGGAGCGGGGCGCTCAGAGGCCCCCGCAACGCCGCCGCGCGCGTTTGCATGGAAAGTCGTCAGCCCCCAGGGCGCGATTTACGTCGTCGGTTCCGTCCACCTCCTTAGCAAGGACTTTTACCCGCTCAATCCCGCGCTCGAGAAGGCCTACAAAGACTCTGACCTGCTCATCGAGGAGGTGGATATCGCCGAAATGACCTCACCCATGACGCAGACGACGACGCTGATGCGCGGCATGCAGCCGTCGTCGGTTCCGCTCGACAAGGTGCTGTCGCCGTCCACGATGGCGGCGCTGTCGAAGAAGGCCCAGGACCTTGGTCTGCCGATCGAGGCACTCAAACAGTTCAAGCCGTGGATGATCGCGCTGACGCTCGAGGCAATGGAGTGGCAGAAAGCCGGCTTCGACCAGGATCTCGGTCTCGATAAGCACTTCTACGATCAGGCGAGAGCCGATGGCAAGCTCGTCCAGGGGCTCGAGACGACCGAGTATCAGATCTCGCGCTTCGATGAGATGCCGATAGACCTGCAGGACCACCTGCTCGCGGAGACGCTGAAGAGCATCGACACCGAGCAGGCCAGCGTGTCACGGCTGATCGAGGCGTGGCGGATGGGCGACGGCCCGGCCGTCGAACGCATCGTGTTGAAGGACTTGCAGCAGGAGCCGCAGTTGTATCAACGCCTGCTGGTCGATCGCAACAAGAACTGGTTGCCGAAGCTCGAGGGCCTCTTTGCTCGCAGCGGGCGCGCGATGGTCGTCGTCGGCGCCGCTCACCTCGTCGGCCCTGATGGATTGCTCGCCATCTTCAAAGCAAAAGGCTACCGCGTTGAGCAGCTCTAGCTCGACGGCTTGGCGAAGTGTTTCTCGAACCACGCGATGCTTCGCTCCGTCCAGTCGACGACGTGCTTGGGCTCGCGGATGCCGTGCCCCTCGCGCGGATACCGCACCATGATCGCCTCGGTTCCGACATCCTTCAGCGCCACGTAGAACTGCTCCGCCTCGGCGATCGGCACATCATTGTCGTTCTCCCCATGCACCAGCATCGTGGGGGTGTGTGCGTTAGCGACGTGGCGCAGCGCTGAGCGCTGGAGGAGCGTGTCCATCAACGTGCCTTGATGTGGATAGGTCCCCCACTCCATCGCCTCGTACTGGTTGTAGTAGGTCATGTAGTTGTAGCTGACGATGTTGGTAATCGCGGCGGTCGGAATGGCGGCCTTGAACATGTTGGTCTGGGTGATGAGCCAGGCGCTCAGCTGGCCGCCATAGCTCGTTCCCTCGACGCCGAGCCGATCGCGATCAATCCATGGATAGCGGCGGATCGCCGAGCTGAGGCCGTACAACACGTCCTGCCCCTCTTTGCCGTTCTGGTCGCCGAACACAGCGTCGGCGAAGCCCTGGCCGTAGCCCGTCGACCCGCGGTAGTTCACCATCAGCGTCGCCCACCCACGCGCGGCATACACCTGGTTTCTGAAGTTGAACGCCGGTCCCTGCTGGCCGTGCGGGCCGCCGTGGATGTTCACCACGAGCGGATACCGCTGGAGGCCCGACGGGTCCAAGTCCACGGGTTTGGTCAGGAACGCTTCCACCTCGAACCTGTTGTCGTTGGAGATGAACGTGAAGGCTTCGACGTCCGCAAGCGATTTGCCTCCGAGGACCTGCGCATTCAGCTCCGTCATACGGCGCGGCGGCCCACCGCTCGCCAGCACGTAGAGCTGGGCGAGATCGGACGGCGTCGTCAGCGAGTACGCGATCGTCGTCTTCGCGGTCGAGAACGCGCCCACCGCCCCGCGCTCGTTGACGACAATCTCCGGGGTGCCGCCGCCGACCGGAACACGATACAGGCGCACATTCCCGCGAGCCTGCACCGTGAACAGGAGCGAGGCGCCGTCGGCGCTCCACTGCGGAACGCCCTGACGGTTGTCCACGCCGCCACCAAGGTCTCGACGCCCGGACCCGTCCGCGTTCATCACCCAAACGTGGGTATCCTCCATCGTCGTCTCGCGATCGGTGAGCCCGCGTCTCGTCGCCTGAAACGCGATCATCCGGCCGTCGGGCGACCAGCGGGGATGGTACTCGTTGCTCTCCGTCGCGGTCAGGCGGCGTACCGACTTGTCCGCGAGCTTGAGCGCGAACACGTCGTAGTTGAAAAACTCGTCATCGTCCGCGTCACGGTTCGTGAGGAACAGAAGCTCTTCGCCATTTGGCGACCAGTCGACCGAGTGCTCGTAATGATTGCCGGCCGTGAGCTGCTCGACCTTGCCTGTCGCAATATCGGCCACGAAGAGGTGCAAGCGCCGATTGTCGTTGAAATGGGTCAACCCCTCCGAGGCGTCAGGCTTGTACAAGTAACGCGTGATGACGATCGGATCACCCGTAGCGTCGGCGGTTTCAGGCCCCGGCGTCGAAGACACGAAAGCGATGCGTTTGCTGTCCGGCGACCACGAGGGCGACGTGCTGGCCCCGGGCAGGGGCGCGTTCGTGCCGAGTACCTCGGCAATCAGCCTGGCGTTCGTGCCGTCGGCGCGCGATATGACGAGGCCCGCTTGTGCTCCGACGCTTCCCCGATACGCGAGCCATTGGCCATCCGGGGACCAGACGGGGTCACCAGAGGCGTCCAAGCGAAGCGACTTGCCGTCCGCGATGTTCATGACCCACACCTGGCCGTACGGCCGGCCGGCGCCGTCGTTGTTCTCGACCACGTACGCGACGTGCGCCCCGTCGGGGGACAGGGCGACACCCGCGACAGATCGCAACTTCAGCAGATCGGCCGACTGGAGCTTGCTCTTCGCTGGGGCCATCGGCGCGGCGGGCGCCGACGCGCCGGCCGCAGCCGCCGCCGCGGGTTTCCTGGTGGCGATCGGCAGGTCGTCGCGGTTGCCCCACTCTTCCCAGCCGCCGTAGTAGTTCCTCACCTTGGAGTACCCGATGAGATGCAGCGCAAAGAGATCGACGGACGCGCGCATGCCGACCTGACAGTAGGCAATCACCTCATGAGAGGGAAGTACGCCGCGGGCTTCGTAAACTCGGCGGATCTCCTCAGCGGACTTGAACGTCTTCGTCTGAGGATCAAGGAGGTCCTCCCAATAAACAGGCACGGACGACTCAATGAACCCGCCGCGCTTGATTCCGCGCAGGTCGCGTCCTTCGATCTCGGCCGTCGTGCGCGCGTCGACGATCTTGACGCCCGGTTTGTTGATGGCGGCGACGACGTCGCTTGCCGTCGCGACCATCTCGGGCCGCGGCCGTGGGGTGAAGCGGGCGCCCGTCCTCACCGCCACATCGGACGGAGCGTCGGACGACGTCGCGCGATGCTCGACGGTCCATTTGGTCCAGCCGCCGTTCATGACCGCCACGTCCGGATGCCCGAAGTAGCTCAGGATCCACCAGAGCCGCGCAGCGTAGATTCCCCCCCGCTCGTCGTAGACGATGACGCGCGTCGTGTCGGCGATGCCGAGCCGCGCCATCAGGATTTCAAAGGCCGCGGGCGTGGGCAGGAATGTCGGTGGGGCCTTCGCGTCGCGAATCGCGACGGGCGACAAAGGAACGGCGCCCGGGACGTGACCCTCAGCATAGCCGCTTTGCCGCATGTCCACGATGCGGACGTTCGAATCAGCGCCGTGCGCCGCCACCCATTCGGTGTCCACGAGCTGCTCGGGGTGCGCGTAGGTCGCCGCAAGAAAAGTCAGGATGAACAGCATGCGTGGAGTTTAGCAGTAAGATCGCCCATCGAGAGATGCCGCCCCTGTCCGGTACGTCCGTTCTCGTCGCCGGCGCGGGGCTTGCGGGACTTGCCGCAGCTCACGATCTCATCAACCTTGGCGCGCAGGTGACCGTGGTCGACGTGCGCGACCGCGTCGGAGGGCGCGTCTGGACGATTCGCGATGGATTCGTCGAGGCCCAGCACGGGGAAGCGGGCGGCGACCTGATCGACGAGGATCAGCGAGAGATTCGCGCCCTCGCCAGCGAGTATCGACTGGGCCTGAAACGGATCCTGAGCGGCGGCTTCACCTACGTCCGGGCCGACAGCGCCGGGCGGCCGCGCATCGCGCCCCAGGCCGCGACTAGCGGCTGGAGCCGGCTCGCGCAATCGCTTGCCGGAACGATCCGCCCCTACAGGCTTGCGGACGGGCGGTGGGACACGCCGATCGCGGCCGCGATCGCAAGGCGCTCGGTGGCGTCATGGCTCGATGGTGTGAAAGCGGATCCGGAGCTGCGAGCCGCCGCCACAGGGCTGAGGGGGTTCTTCCTCGCGGATCCCGAGGAGCTGTCGCTCATCGCGCTCGTCGATCAATTCGGTGGATCAGGCTTTGCGGGACCGGGACATCTCTATCGAATCGAAGGCGGCAACGATCGTTTGCCGTCCGCGATCGCGGCCAGGCTGGGCGAGCGCCTCAAGCTGAAGGCCGAAGTGATCGCCGTCTCGCAGCGCGGTCCGAGCGTGCGCGTCATAGTGAAGAGCGCGCACGGTCAGTCGCAGGTCGGCTGCGACTACCTGGTCCTCGCCCTGCCGGCAACGATTGTTCGGCGAATCCCGATTACCCCGCCGCTGCCTGCGCGCCAGCACGATGCAATCGCGGCCCTGAAGTACGGGAGGGCGACGAAAACGCTTCTTCAGTTTTCCCGACGCTTCTGGCGCGCGCGCGGACGTCCTCGGGCCTTCGGGTCGCCGCTTCCCTTCGGCGCGCTGTGGGATGGCAACGAGGAGCAGCGCGGCCGTTCCGGCATCCTCTCCCTGCTCGCGGGCGGCGGCGCGAGCGATGCCACGCAGGCGCTGGTCGCCAAAGACGGCCCTCAGGGGCTCGTGCAGGCCCTCGACTGGCTCGGCTCCAAGAACGCCGAGCTGATCGCATCGCGGCAGGTTATCTGGGAAGACGATCCTCATGCCCGCGGCGGATACGCGTTCTTCGATCCAGCGTTCGACCCGGATTTGCGGGCTTGGCTGGCGCGGCCGGCCGGTCGCATCTTCTTCGCCGGGGAACATACCAGCATCCGCTGGCAGGGGTATATGAACGGAGCGGTAGAGAGCGGGCGAAGAGCGGCTGCGGAAGTGGCGGCGACGCACGCGGCTTAGGCCGCCGATGCGCCCACTCTGGCCTCCGCGATGTCCGTCAACCGCCGGTCGGCGCGCTCTTTCTCGTCCAGCGTCTCTTCGAGGAGCCGCGCGTCGTCCATCCTGTTGAGCCAGCGCGCGTACATACACGCGACCCCGTATGCCGCAATCTCGTAGTGCGAGATGCCGCGGGCCGCGCCGATGATGGCGGCATCACGTGCGACGTCTGTCGTCGCGGCATTCACGCGACTGTCAGCTTCCTGGACAATCCCGGCCAGCCCCATGCAGCGGCGTCCATGGCGCACCTCACTCCAGTGAGTGAAGATCAGCTCCAATCGCTCCAGGTGCAACCGGGCCGCGACACACTGCCTTGTCAGCGCTTCGCGCAGTTCCGGCGTGCGCGACAGTTCCGAAAGCCGAGCAAGCGTCAGCATCTTCTGGGTTTCCGCGTCATACAGGTCGCCCAGCTCAGCGAGGTACAGCTCCTTCAACGATCCAACGCCCATGCTCGACGACGATCCTGTCCCCATGACCCGTCCCCCTGGAGTTCCTCTTTTTGGCTAGTGCCTCTACCGTTGTATACGCAAGCGGCGTGCCTCGTGACTCGGTGCTCGCGGCTCGTAGCTCGTGGCTCGTACTTCGGTACTCGTAGCTCGTGGCTCGGTACTCGTGGCTCCTGGTCCAGCTCAGGAATGACGTCTTCCCCCAAAAGCTGAGATAGAGTGCATCGTAACGATGACGAGGTCTGCGGAGGCTGCAGCTGACGCTCGCGCCGGCGAGGCCCGCCTCCTGCGAGCCATCGGCTTGCCGGCGCTCACGGCCAGCATCGTCAATCAGACGATCGGCGCCGGCATCTTCGTGCTGCCGGCGATCGTGGCGGGTGGGCTCGGCCCCGCCGCGCCGCTGGCGTACATCGTTTGCGCGGGCGTGATGGGCTTGATCGTCGCCTGCTTTGCCGCGGCGGGGAGCCGGGTCTCGTTGACCGGCGGCCTCTACGCGTACATCGAGGTCGCCTTCGGTCCGTTCGTGGGTTTTCTGTCCGGCGCGTTGTATTGGTTGATGGCGTCGTTCGCGGTGGCTTCGGTTGCGAGCGCATTCGCAGGGTCGATCGGGGCCTTGACGTCGATCGTCGACAACCAGGCGGCGCGCGGCGCGCTCCTCGCGTCGCTTTTCGGGGCGCTCGCCTTCGTCAATGTGCGCGGCGTGAGGTCCGGATCGCGCGTCGTTCAGGTCGTCACCGTCGCGAAGCTCCTGCCCTTGGCGATTCTCGTGGTCTCGGGGATCTGGTCCATCGATCCCGACGCGTTGCGCTGGCCCGGCCCGCCAAGCCTCGGGGCGCTCGGGCGCACGTCCGTCATCCTGATCTTCGCCTTCGCCGGCGTCGAAATCGCGGTCGCCCCGGCCGGGGAGATCCGCGACCCGACCCGCACCGTGCCACGCGCGATCTTCACGGCCCTCGCGATCACGACGACGTTCTACCTCTTGATTCAGGTGGTCGCGCAAGGGCTGCTCGGCTCGTCGCTCACCAACTTCGCGTCGGCACCGCTGGCCGAAGCCGCCTCGCGCGTGCTCGGCGCGACGGGCCGCGCAACGGTGCTCGTAGGCGGCGCGGTTTCGATGTTCGGTTACATCTCGGGGGATATGCTCGGCAGTCCCCGCGTGCTGTACGCATTCGGGCGCGACGGGACCCTTCCGGAGCCGTTCCGTCGCGTGCACCCGGTCTTTCGGACTCCGCATGTCGCCATCGCCTTCTACGCGATAGTGGTCGCGACCCTTGCCATCAGCGGCACCTTCGCGCAGTTGGCCATTCTGGCCAACGTCTCCGCATTGACGCTGTACGGGACGGCGGTTGCAGCCGCTGCGGAGCTTCAACGTCGCAACGTTCGATCGGAAGGCGCCCCGCTCCGGTTGCCGGGAGGGCTGACCATTCCACTGCTCGCGATAGGAATGATTGTCTGGCTCCTGTCGCACGCGACCCGGCGCGAGCTCGCGGTCGAGGCCATCGTCCTCGGCATCGCCGCAGCGTTCTACTTCACGCGTCGACGCTCGCGCTAATAAGGAGGGTCGCAGCGCCATCCCACGCGCCGCGATGCGGTCGCTGCGATGGCGAGCGGCGCGCCCGTGCCGCTCCGATCGGCGGCGTCGTAGATGACGATACGAGGGTTCTCGAACATCGCCATCGGAGGCCAATCGAGACGTCCCAGCTCGCTGCCGCTGAAACGCGTCTTGAAGACCTTGAGCTCGTCGCCTTCGAGCACAATGTACGGGTGGCGCCCGCTCGTGTTCAGGAATTCCGCCACGCGATCGAGCCAGGCCGGATCGAGTTGATCGAACCGGAGGGTCAGGCGGCCCGCATAGAGTCGTAATGTCCCCGTGTGCTGCAGCGCGATCACGACCGCGGCCGGATCCACGTGTCCGGACACGAAGCGGGCGACGTCGATGTAGCGCCGCTCCCCGCGGCCAATATCGAACGCAAGCCGCTCGGCTGCCGTCTTTACGCCGACGGTCCCGACGACGATCATGGATATCGCGAGCGCGGTGGCGCTGGCGTGTCGGTGCATCTGGCGCGTGAGGGCGTCGACAGCTGCGGCCGTGGACAGCATCATCGCCGGCCACATCGGCAGGAGAAACCGCAGATACCACCAGGCGTCGAACGGCAGATAGAACAGGTAGCACAACGCCGTCGCCGCGAGCGAGCCACCCACGAGCAGTTGGGGGTACGCAATGCGCGCCGGAACAAATAAAGCGGGCGCGATGAAGTAGATCGCGGCCAGCGAGACGAAGGGCGTCTGCGTCGCGAACAACCACGCTGAAAACTGCCTGAGGTTCGTTGAGAAGTAGAGGGTCCCGTAAAGATCACCGAGCGTTCCGTAGCCCGAGATCCACGGCGCGCCGTACAGCGCCCGGTTGATTGTCGCGATGGCGATGACTGCGGGCGCCAGGCCGAGCAGGAAGCTGATCGCGCGGCCGCGCGTGAGGAAGAGCCACGCCAAGGGCACGACGGTTACCGGCGCAAGGTTCGGCCTGATCAGGATCGCGAGGCCCGCAGCGCTGCCGGCTGCGGCCGGCCAGCCGTCGATGGCCAGCAGCATCGCGAGCGCGAGCGCCGCTGTGACAGGCACGTCGGTCATCGGGTTCATCAGCTGATAGAGGAAGATCGGGCTCGTCGCGACGAACACCGCGGCAGCCAGCGAGATGCGCGGCGTCGCGAAGAGGCGCTGGCCCAGGAGGTAGGTGAACCACACGACCGCCGCCCCGCAGATCGGCACGACGAGAAAGGCTGCGCAGAACCCGCCGATGCTTTGGAAGAGCGCCATCAGCAGCGGAAGGCCGGGCGAGTACAGCGGAACGATCGCGTCCTGCATGTCGGGAGACGCTCTGTACCCGAGCGGCGCCCAGGTATTGATGGCGAGGGGCCAGGGAGAAGCGCGGATGATGTCTTGATGGATCCGGAGCTGCCCGCGTAGCCAGAGGTTTGCCTGACTCACATAGCCGTACGAATCGGCGCCTCCGGCGACCGTCGAGCCCCAGTGGATGCCCGCGTACAGCGTCAACGCGGCCAACACACCCGCAGCAAGCGCACTGCCCCGGCTGCTCACACGCTCATCCGAGCGCCTCGATTGCCTGTTCCAACCGTGTGACGAGCCCGTCGAGCTGCTCGACCACCGCGCGGACGGTCTCGGGCCGGCTGAGATCCACCCCCGCGCGCTGGAGCAGCGCCATCGGATGATCGCTGCCGCCTGATCTGAGCAGCGTCAGATAGCGCTCGATCGCGTCGGCGCGGTCCGGCTCCGATACCGACGTCAGCTGTTTCATCAGCTGCGCGCTCGACGCGTAGCAAGTCGCGTACTGATAGACGTAGTAAGGCGTGCTGTAAAAATGCGGAATGCGCGCCCAGGTCACGCGCAACGCCTCGTCCTGCTCGAGCGCATCGCCATAGTACGCCTTGAACAGCTCGGCTGAGATCTGCCCGAGCCCTTCACTCGTCACCGGCTGCCCCTCCTCGACGAGCCGGTGGGCCTGCAGCTCGTAGTCCGCGAACAACACCTGCGTGTAGAAGGTCGCGACGATGCCATCGATGGCGTGCTGCAGGAGCACGATCCGCTCTCGCTCGTTCCGCGCGCGTTTCAGCATGTGCTCGAGGAACAACATCTCGCTCAGCGTCGACGGCACCTCGGCGACAAAGATGGTGTACGCCGAATAGACGAACGGCTGGTGCGCGTTCGACAACAGCGTGTGCATCGAGTGACCCATCTCGTGCGCCAGCGTGAAGACCGCGTCGAGCGTGTCGTTGTAATTGAGCAGCATGTACGGGTGCACGCCGTAGACCGGCGCCGAATAGGCGCCGCTGCGCTTGCCCAGGTTCTCGTAGACGTCGATCCAGTCGCCGTGCAGCACGTCGCGCAATTGACCCCGGTACGCGTCTCCCAACGGCTCGACGGAAGCGGGCAACCATTCGAGCACGTGGTCGTACGGATAGCGCTCGTCGAACTCGACGAGCGGAATCGTGCCGTCGTAGCTGTGGTACGAGCTCACGCCGAGGACGCGCTTCCGCAGCCGGTGATAACGGCGGAGCGGTTCGGTTCCTGCCTTCGTGGACTCGATCAGATTGGTCACGACCGCCGTCGGAATATTGTTGCCGTGGAGCGCCGCCTCGAGCGTCGACCGGTAGCCGCGCGCCTGCGCGTGAAACCAGTCCCGCTGCAACACGCCGTTGTAGAGCGACGCGTAGGTGTTGACGTTGGCCTCGAAGATCTTGTGATAGGCCGCGAACGCCGCCGCGCGGTCCGGTTGGTGCCGGTTGGTGGCGAGGATCGCGCGGTACTGCCCGTAGGTCAGCGTGACGTCCGCCCCGGACGACAGCGTGATTGTTGGATGCTTGACGTCAGCCGTCGAGAGCGCCGAATACGTATCGTTGGGAGACGACGAAAAGCGGCTGGAAAGCGAGAGCAGATGCTCGCCCTTCTCGTCCAGCACGTGCTCCTGCTGACGGTACAGATCCTCGATTGCAAATCGGTACACGGCCAGCTCCGCGTTCCCCGCCATCCATGCTTGCGCTGTCGGAAGGGGAATGGCGAGCAGCTCCGGGTTGAACCACGCGCTCGCCTGGCTCGCCTTGGCGAACTGGATCTGCACCTGCTGGCGTCGCGCATTGATCTGGTTGTCCCGCTGGTCTTCATCGTATTTGAGCGACGCGAAGTACCACACTTTGTAGGACAGCTGGCCGATGTCGTCGGACAGCTTCATCGCCGCCAGCAGATGATCGGCGCCCTTTGCCAGAGACCCCTGCAACGCCGCGTATGCGCCAATCTTCGTCTCCAGCTCGTCGAAGGCCGCCTGCCATGCCCTCCAGTCGGGGAAGATGTGCGTCAGGTTCCATTTGAACCTGTCGGGAATCTCGGCGCGTTCTCTCAGCGGGGGGGCAACGGCGGCTTCGGCGGGCGCGAAAAAGTCCATCCGAAAATCATATCCTCGCGCGACAGCTCGCGCCACTGACCGGGCGCGAGGTCGCCGAGCTCGATCTGTCCGAACCTGACGCGCTTCAGCCGCGTGACCTCGCGACCGATCGCCTCGAAGAGGCGCCTGACTTCGCGGTTCCGTCCTTCGCGGAGCTCGATCGTCAGATGTGACTCCCGCTGAGACCCCTTCCGAAGGACGGCCGACGCCGCCCGGAGACGCTCGCGGCCGGTCCCGATGCCTCGCTCGAGCGCGGCACATTCGTCGGCCGTCACCCGCCCTCGCACCGTCACCAGATACACGCGCGGAACGGCGTTGGCGGGATCGGTCAAACAGTCCGCCAGATGGGTGTCGCTGGTCAGGATAAGAAGTCCCGATGTCGCGAGGTCGAGGCGACCGACGGGGATCAGCCCGCGGGCGGCGATCCCGATGACATCGTAGATGGTCCGGCGGTGTTCAGGGTCTTGCCTGGTCGTCACGATGCCGCGGGGTT
>DATKHR010000207.1:0-11498 GCA_035510155.1 Vicinamibacterales bacterium | reverse complement strand
CCAGTATCGAAACACGACGGCGTTCATCGTGTCCTCTTTAGGTTCGAGCCCGTTCTCGTCACCCGACGTGAAAAGGAACGGCGCGACGCTCTTGAGGACGCGGGACACGCTGGCAATCGCTTTCATTTGATCGCTCTGATTCACGCGTCGCGCGGCCAGAGCCGGACGAAACAACCAGCGCGCACATTTTTCAACTCTCCATCGTCGCGCTTGAGCACGTCTACCTGCCGGGGCATGGATACCCAGCCCCGCGACCGGGACTGCCGCTCCATCTGTTGCGTCAAGTCCTCAGCGCAGTCAGGTGACGCTCTCATTCCTTCAGGCCCGCCAGAATCTTCGCGTACAGCTTGTCGTAGATCTCGAGCCGCCGTGGATCGGGCGTTTCTCTGACTTCGCCGATGACCATGGGCGCTGGGCTCGCGTCGCTAAACTGTGGCCAGCGCGGCAAGCCTTTGCCGTTCGGATCACCCCTTCGGGCGAAGTGCACCCAGTACGACGACACCCTTTCAGCCAACGCGCGCTCTGACGCCGACGCCGAGGCCAGCTCTGGCGAGCTCGCGTCCGGATACACACGCGGTGGGCGGAGATTATTGAACACGTACGGGATTTCGACCGTGTGCGTCGCTTTCAGATTTCGAGCGTCCGGCGCATACGGCGGCTCGTGCGTGAAGAAGTACCAGTAGGCGCGTTTGCCGCGCTTCGCCTGCAGACTCGCGTACAGACGCATGTGCCACGCCATTTCGTCCCGGAACGACATCTGCGCTGACCGCGTTGCTTCCTCATCTGAACCGCCTGGATAGAGCTTCAAGTAGTCGTCGGCCAGATCGCCCCAACGCTGGCGCACCCGGCTTGTCCACGCGACAGCCGTCGTGCTGCCGGCAAACGTGCCTTCGTCCTTGTTCGATCCGACGAGCACATCCACCGGTTGCTGTTGCCCCTGCGCAAAGGTCAGCGACTCGTCCGAAGGGATGATCCACCCATCGACAATCATGCCGGCGCCGAAGAACGTTCGCGAAATCTCCTCCGTGGATTTCGCGCGAAGCTCGGCGAGCGGCATCAACGGCGGCGGCGCCGCGCCCCGTCGTCCCAACGGCTGCTCGGCCTGCTGCCGCGTGCGCATCGCGGCCATGCCGAGGCCCATCCACGCGCCGCTTTCTGAAATTGCACGATGGAACAGGCCCGGTGTGCGCGGCGAGCCGACGAGCCCGGCGGCTATCGCCGCCCCAGCTGATTCGCCGAAAATCGTCACGTTGCGCGGGTCGCCGCCGAAGCCTGTGATATTGGTCTGCACCCATGTCAGCGCGGCGATCGCATCCATCAGCGCCTGATTGCCCGATGCGTTGCGGTGCGACTCCTCCGTCAGCCCGGGATGCGAGAAGAACCCAAACGGACCCAGGCGGTAGTTGAAGGTGACGACGACCGCGCCCTGGCGGGCCAGCGCTTCGCCGTCGCTATGAGGGCTCGAGCCCGCACCTTCGGTGTACGCGCCTCCGAAGATCCAGAACATGACCGGGCGGCGCTCGGAGGCTGATTGTGCCGCTGTCCACACGTTCAAGTACAAGCAGTCCTCACTCGTCGCCGGTGAGTCAGGAAGATCGACGGAGACGTTCAAACGTCCTACGCCCTTCGGCTGCACACAGACATCGCCGAACCTGTCCGCTTTGCGAACCCCGGTCCACTTCTCGGCAGGCTGCGGCGCCCGCCAGCGCAGCTCACCGATGGGCGGGGCCGCGAACGGAATGCCCTTGAACACCCGAACCCCCGGCGCCGCTGCCGACGCGCCGGACAAGAGGCCCGCATCGGTCTTGACAGGCTCGGAGATGACCTCGGGCAAACCGTCCAGCATCGCAAGCGTGACGGCGACCATCACCGCTGTTGCGGCGATCCTGTTGCTTTGCAATCCTGCGCTCTTCATGTGGGCGCCGAATCGTACTCTTATGTCGAACGGGTGATCCGTCCCTGACGTCCGTGATAGTTTACCGGCTGGCGTTCGACAGAGGTTCTCCATGAAAGTGATGCTGCTATCGGCGGTGCTGACTGCTGTCGCGATGGTTGCCGCGGGGGGGCAGCAAGGGCCACCACGACTCTCGCCCGAAACCGAAGAACTGGCGAAGCGATACCCGTATCCCGTGATCCGCGATCAACGCGGCGTCATTCCGCCAGGTCCGCGGCCGCTTCCGTCGCCGCCGCTCGGCGGCGGCCCCTGGATCTACACAACGCTCGAGCAGCGTGACATCAAGGTGAGCGTCGTCACGAAAGGGCTCTCGCATCCGTGGAGTCTTGCGTTTTTACCCGACGGCAGCATGCTCATCACCGAGCGGGCCGGACGCCTTCGCATCGTCCGCAACGGCGTGCTCGATCCGACAGCCGTGGCGGGCACGCCGGAAGTGCTTTCGCGCGGCACGATGGCGGGGTTGATGGACATCGCGCTCCATCCGAACTTCGCGCAGAACAAGTGGATCTACATCTCGTATCACAAACCGCTCGCGCCCGGCGTCGCGGCGAACTCCGTCGTGCGCGGCACGTGGAACGGCACTGCCCTGACCGATGTCCAGGATGTGTTCGTGTCCGACGACGTGGATACCGAAGCCTCGCGCATCACGTTCGGCAACGACGGGATGTTGTACATGGGCATCGGCGGACCGGGAACGGGACCGCACGTCAGCGTCGACCGAGCCCAGCACACGAACGATCTCGCAGGCAAGGTCCTGCGCCTGCGAGACGACGGCCGCGTGCCGCCCGACAACCCGTTTGTCGGCAAGGCCGGGTACAAACCGGCGATCTTCACGCTCGGGCATCGCGTGCAACTTGGGCTCGCCGTCAATCCGTACACGAACGAGATATGGGAGCACGAAAACGGTCCGAACGGGGGCGACGAATTGAACGTGCTGAAGCCGGGCCGCAACTACGGCTGGCCGATCGTCAGCTACGGCCGCGATTACAACGGCGCGCGCTTTCCGCCGACGGCGCCCGGTTTCGAGGAGCCGGTCGTCTTCTGGGTGCCGTCCATTGCGCCATCCGGCCTGGCGTTCTATACCGGCGACCGTTTTCCAGGGTGGAAGCGCAACGCGTTCGTGGGTGGGATGCGCGAAGGCGAAGTGGCGCCGACCGGACAGCTCCAGCGGATCGTGTTCAACGACAAATGGGAGGAGCTGCGGCGCGAGTCGCTGTTGCGCGACCTTCATCAACGTGTGCGCGACGTACGGCAGGGTCCCGACGGATTGCTGTATCTGTTGACCGACGAGGACCCAGCAGCGCTGCTCAAAATCGAGCCGGTCGCGCCGACTCCCAGCGACACGCGTCCGCCGCAGTGAGCAGCAAGTTTCGACGCGTCACCAGACTCGCGTGTCGTTGAAGGCGGCAAGATCAGACCGATCATCGTCCGACAGCCGGCCGCGCGACAGCGCTACTTCCCGGCAGCCGGAGCGACGTAGCTCCTCCGGGCGCGCGCTTTCTGCGACCCGGGCGTCACGCGTACCTCCAGGCGATGCAGTTTGCCATCCCGGCTCGGCGGCGCGAAGCCGAGAAGGTACTGACTGTGAAGCTCGTCGGCGACCGCGGCAAACGCCGCGCCGAGATCCTGACCGAAGCGAATCTCGGTGTAGCCGCCACCCGTCTCCTCGGCGACGCGCGCCAGGCCGGGATCGGGGAGGTCCGCCATCAGCCTCGCCTGGAGGCCGCCCGGTCCGAAAGCTGGTGGGAGGGGCCGCGTGCTCCGACTGCGCATCCCGACGCCGTAGATCATCACGTCCTCTTTCTGCGAGCGATCGATCACGTCGGCCTGGCTGACAGGACGTCGACGAAAACTCGGCGGATCGGCATCCTTGCCATCGCTCAGCACGAGAATGACTGAACGCGCCTCCTGAGTGTCTGTCCTTGCCACCTGGGCCCCGGCGCCGCTCGGGTCGGGTTTGCGGGGGGGGCCACCGTTCAGCACGTCGATTGCCGAATCGACGGCGCGCCACAGTGGCGTCGGTGCATCAGGCGGGATCGAGTCAGGAAGCGCCGCTTCGAGCTGGTGCGGATCGTTGGTGAACGAGTCGCTGACGCGAATCTCGTTTCCGAATGTGCCGATGCACGCGGCGTCGTCCTGGCGCAGCCGGGAGAAGAGCTGCGTCCCGGCAGCGCGGAGCAGTGGCAGGTTCCCTTCCATGCTGCCCGAAACGTCCAGCAAGACGATCAGCCTGAGCGGCTGCGGTGCGTTGTCGAAGAGCGTGATGGGCTGGGGCTTGCCTTCGTCGCGTATCTGGAAATTCTCCTGGGTGAGCGTCGTGACCAGTCGTCCGTCCCGATCGGTCACGGTCACGAAGACGCGGACGACGTCGCTACGGCCGCGAAAGACAGGAGGCTGTTGTCCGGCCGCGCCCAACACAGAGAGGGTGCAGGCGGCGAGTAGTCCACAGGCGAGAAACGACTTCATCGGTCCCTTTCGCTCATCAGCCGGCAGGCACGGCTTGAGTTTATCCCGGGCTGTGGAACGTGGCCAACGAAGAGCCGCCACCCGACGTCCACTGCTGTATGATCCACCGCCACGAACGACAAACTGCAGAAACGCTCACGACGCGATCGGAGTCACGCGGAAGGAGGACGGAATGAGGATCGCTCAAGGCCATGTCGCTTCTTGGACAGCAACGGCGGCTCTCACGTTGACGCTCGTCGCGCTCAACGCTGTTCCTGCCCTGGGCGCGTCACCATGCGCCAACCTGAAGACGCTCTTGCTGATGGATGGAACGGTTACGTCTGCCACCGATATCACTGCGCCGTACACGACGACGGCCAGCAGCGGTTCGGCCATGATTACTGTCTCCGCGCCGTTTCCGTTTTGCCGCGTGACGGCCACGCTGACACCGACCGCCGATTCTGACATCAACATGGAGATCTGGTTGCCGTCTGCCGGTCATTGGAATGGCAAGTTTCTTGGTGTTGGCAACGGTGCGCTTACGGGCGCCATCTGGCACACATCGATGGTGCGACCGCTCCAAAATGGCTACGCGGTGGCGAACTCAGACTTAGGCCACACGGTCTCCACAGCGAATTGGGCGTTGGGGCACCCGGAGAAAGTCATCGATTACGCGTATCGGGCCGATCACGTGACGGCGGTGGCGAGCAAGGCGATCGTCAGCGCGTACTACGAATCGGCGCCGCGGTTGTCGTATTTCCATGGCTGTTCGAACGGCGGCCATCAGGCGCTCATGGAAGCTCAACGCTATCCGGAGGACTACGACGGCATCATTGCCGGCGCACCGTGGAACCAGTGGACGCATCAAGTCATCGAGTTTGTCTGGCGCGCGATCAATTTGCCCAACGTCGCGACCGCGAAGCTGCCCAACATCACGAATGCCATCGTCGCTCAGTGCGGTGCACAGGACGGCGGCGTGCCGGCCGACGGATACTTGAACGATCCTCGGGAGTGCCGTTTTGATCCCCGCATGCTGCTGTGCCAGGGTGCCGACAGTCCGACGTGTCTGACCGCGCAGGAAGTCGAAGCTGTCGAAGAGTTGTACGAAGGCCCCAGCAATCCCGAAACGCATCAGAGCCTCTTTCCAGGGTTTGAGCGCGGGAGCGAGTTCGGATGGGTGGCGTTCGGAGCATTCGTGAACAACTTGTTCCAGAACATGGTGTTCGAGAACAACCCCACGTGGGACTACCACACGTTCAACTTCACGAGTGACGTCGCGTTTCTCGATGCCAAGCTCACATCGATCATCGACTCGAACAATCCTGATCTCGGCGCGTTCCGCGCGCGCGGGGGGAAGCTGCTCATGTGGCAGGGGTGGACGGATACCACGCTGGAGCCTCGCGAGAGCGTCAACTACTACAACAGTGTCGTTGCGGTCACCGGTGGAGGACTTGATCTCGACAATCTGTCAATTGATGTGACCGAAGACCACGGACTCCGTAACGGACGCCACGAAGCGCTGGAGGAGACGCAGGAGTTCTTCCGCCATTTCATGGCTCCCGGCGTCAATCATTGCGGTGGCGGCCTCGGTCCCAATTCCAGCTTCGCGTACACCCTGGCGAATACGGCCGGCCCGAACGACCCGGACCACGACATCCTTGCGGCGCTCGATCGCTGGGTCGAACATCACGTCGCCCCGAAGCAATTCATCGCATCCCACTTTACGAATGGCGTGGCCGATAAAACGCGGCCGGTGTGCGCCTACCCGCAGGTGGCTCGTTACACGGGTGCCGGTAGTCCGAATGAGCCGTCGAATTGGATCTGTCAGGACGACTGGGATGACTTCAATCGCGACTTTGCGCGCGAACTCCGTAACATCGCCTCAGATGTCAAGTTGGGCGACTTGACCAATCTGCCGAACGGAGGCTACGTGGACCGAAGAGGCCCTGACAGAAAATAGTCAACGGCCCACACATACTGAAAGGGGAGGAACAATGGGCCTACGCGTTTCTCCCCTTCATGGCTCATTCCTCAACGCGAATGCAAACAGCGCGTCTCCGGCCAGGATCGCCACGTGCTGGCGACCGTCGACCGAAAAGCTGATGGCGGCCGTATGAATGGGGGCGCCCAGCTGAATGTGCCACAGATCCTTGCCGGTCTCCGCGTCGAGCGCGATGAAATTGCCTTGCCCGTCGCCTGAGAACACCAGTCCGCCCGCAGTCGAAAACACTCCGGCCCACGCGTCCGCGAACTGTTTGAACTCCCATCGCACGGTTCCTGTTCGGGGATCCACGGCGCGCACGGCCGTTTCCGCGCGCTCCTCCGGGAGCGGAAAAAACGCGCTGCCGATGAACAGACGGCCAGGTCGGTAGGGCGGCTCGAGCTTCTCATCCGACATGAACGTATCGCACTGCTCGTAGCTGAAGAAATAGAAGAGATGGGTTCGCGGACTGTAGGACGGAGAATGCCAGTTGGTTCCGCCGGTCCCGCTCGGGCAAACGCGATTGCCTTCGGCGGTGGGAGCGGTATTCGGCAGCACCACCGGCCGGCCGTTGGCATCGATCTCCTTCGCCCACGTGACCTGCGTGTACGGCCGCGCGAGCAGGAAAGCGCCGGTCGCACGATCCAGCACGTAGAAAAAGCCGTTGCGGTTGGCGACCGCCACCAGCTTGCGCGGCCTCCCGGCAATCGTTTCGTCGATCAGGATGGGCGTGTGCGTGGAATCCCAGTCGTGCACGTCGTGCGGCGTAAACTGGAAATGCCATTTCATGGCCCCGGTGTCGGGGTCAAGCGCGACGAGCGAATCCGAGTACAGATTGTCGCCAAGCCGGTTGGCGCCGTACATCTGTGGTCCGGGATTGCCCGTGCCCCAATAGAGCAAGTTGAGTCCAGGATCGTACGCGCCGGTCACCCAGGTCGGTGCGCCGCCGCGCTTCCACGAGTCGCCCTTCCAGGTTTCGTTGCCCGGCTCGCCTTCGCCGGGTATCGTGTAGAACCGCCACACGCGACTGCCGGAGGCCGCATCGTACGCGTCGATGAAGCCGCGCACGCCATACTCGCCGCCGGCTACGCCCACGATGATTTTGTCCTTCACGACGAGCGGCGCGCCGGTGAAGCTGTAGCCCTTGTCCGCGTCAGCCGCGGGGACGTCCCAGCGCACGCGCCCGGTCTTCGCGTCGAGGCTGACGACGTGCGCGTCGAGCGTTCCCATGAACAACCGGTCGCCAAGCGCCGCCAGTCCGCGGTTTTGCGGGCCGCAGCAGAGCGACATCTCCTTCGGCAGGTTTCGCTCGTAATGCCAGAGCGGACGGCCGGTCCGGACGTCGACGGCGTACGCGTGGTTTTGAGGCGTCGTCAAATACATCACACCGTCGATCACAAGCGGCGTCGTCTCGTGCTGGCCGCGGACTCGGGTCTGAAACACCCATTGGAGCGCGAGGCGCTGCACGTTGCTCCGATTGATTTGATCGAGCGGCGTGAAACGGCTGCCGTCGTATGCGCCCGAGTACATCAGCCACTGCTGCGGTTCTCGCGACGCGTCGAGCAGCCGCTCAGATGTCACCTGGGCAGAAATGGACGAAACAGCGAGACAGACTCCCAGCAGGACGCCGTTAACGGTCTTCATGCGAGCCGCCCTTCTTCCGGGTTGGCGTCGGCGCGCGTAGCGATTGGAGGTATGCGACAAGGTCGTCCAGATCAGCGTTGGGCAGTCGACTGACGTCGTAGGTCGGCATGAGCGACCGGTTTTCATGCTTGACGCTCCTCAGCGTCTTCTTGTCCAGGCTGTGAATGCGCTCGCCCGTGTCCATCAGTTGCAGCGTAAAGGTATCCTCGTTCATCGGCACGCCGACGATCGTGCGACCGTCGGCGGTGACCGCCGTCACCGTGTCGTACTTCAGATTGGAATCGCCGAACGAGCGATTCTGTGTCAGTTGCCGTCCCGGTTCGCGAACAGACTCGACCAGGTACGCGCGCGATCGCGCCGAGCCGACGGTCGACAGTTCCGGTCCCACGCGTCCGCCGCGGCCGTTGACGATGTGGCAAGACGAGCAACCAGCGGTGCCGAAGAACAGCGACTCGCCGCGCATCCGATCCCCGGCCGTTTGAGCGGCGGGCTGCTCCAGCGTCCGCAGGTACGCGATGATCTGCCAGATCTCATCGGCCGTCAGGTTGTGCGGTGGCATCGCGGTTCCGGGCACCCCCTCCTTGATGGTGTCGGCAAGGTCCGCGTCGGAGCCGCCATGACTCCATGATCCGGTCGTCAAATCGGGACCGCGCATGCCGCCGCGAGCGGCGACTCCATGGCAAAAGACGCATTCCTGCCTGAACAGCACGGCGCCTTGCGTGATGGCGGTCGCGTTTCCGGCCAGCGGATTTGATGACGGCTGAGGTGTGGCAGGTGCCGCGACCTGTCCCGACAATCCGAGTGTCAGGCTGCCGATCACTCCTGCGGTCAGCGCGACCCGCCGCCAGATGTTGCCCATGCGCACCTCACACGACCTGAGTCGTTCGGTCCAAGAGCGGCGCGAGGGCGCCGCCCCTCTTCGGCGGCATTTTATCTTCGGCTGTTTCCAGGCAGGTAGCGTTTTTCGACGCCGGCGATGACCACGTAGTTCGGGTCCACCATCTCGACGAGGTGGATCGTCGCCACTTTCGACAGCAACTCGTAGGTGTCGAGCTCCGACAACCCGTAGTCGGCGTGAATCCACGCGACGAGCTCCGTGAACGCAATCCGCAGCGCGTCGTCGACAGGACGGTACGCGCCCACCGCCATCAACGACGTGTCGGTCTCGAAACGGGGCCACCCGATCTTCTTGCGTTTGAGCAGCTGTACCTGCAGGCGGACGCGCAGCGGGACCTCGATGGCCGTGCCGGCGATTTCGCCGTCGCCCTGAGCGGCGTGGCCGTCGCCGAGGTACAGCAGCGCGCCCGGCACGTTGACCGGCAAGTAGAGTGTGTACCCGGGCCGGACCTCGGGAGCGTCCATGTTGCCGCCGAACTCCGCGGGAACCGTCGACGCGCGGGCCTCGCCGCCGGCCGGCGCGACGCCAATACAGCCAAGAAACGGCCGCACGGGAATCGTCACCGAGAAGTTCGAGTCGACGGCGTGATAGGTCGCCGTGTTCGAGCGCTTGTCGATGTCGTAAAACCAGATGCGCTCGGGCAGGTTCTTGTTGAGCATCGGCGTGTAGCTGGTGGTGTTGAGCGCGCCGAACCCTGGTGCGAGCGCGCCGACGCCGTGGTCGGAATCGACTGTCAGTTCCAGGAGCTTGATCGCGAGCGTGTCGCCCGGCTCGGCCCCGGCGATGGCGAAGGGGCCGGTCAAAGGGTTGTCGCCTTTGACCATCGCCATCGTGTCGCCTGGTTTTTTGATCACGTTGCCGAACGCGTCGAACGTGTTGGTCTCGAGCGTGTCACCCGGCTGGAGGGTGGCGACCGGCGGCGCCGCCGCGTACACGAACTTCAGCTCATTCTCAAGCGGCGCGTAGCGGACAACGCGCTGAGCGAAAGCGGATGAGGCGGTCGCCAGTACCACGGTCACCAGAATGGACTTCGTCTTCATATAATGCCTCGCGTCATGAAGGGATTCTTCCACACTCGCGTCATGTGGCTCGCTCGAAAGCGATCCGCTCGGGCTCGCCGCCGGCGGGCGCGACGGCGCGATTCAGCCGCAGATGCGTCGTTGACGGCGTCATGTTAGCCTGTGCCGGCCAAGGCTTCCTGAGATGCCTCCGAGATTCCCTGCACATCCCGAGCCCTCGCCTACGGAGACCGAGCGCGCAAGTGTTCGAGGGTTAGTCTTCCATCACCTCGCCGGTATCGTCCTGGCTCCGACCGTCAAGGCTCTCTCCGACAGAAAAGTCTTCGATCTGTTCAATAGATCATCGCGGTGGACGGGACTCGACGAAATTGTGCGGCAGACTCATGGAAACCGCGGGTATCTGAAGGTGGCTCTGCGATTGCTGGTGTCGGCCGGGTGGTTGGATGAGCAGCACGAGGCTGGGTCTTCCGGACCGGCCTACGCTCTGACGCCGGAGGGCGTCATTGCCGCAGGCGTCGCACCACCTCTGTACTCGGAAGTGGTGTCGTTCATTCCCAAAGCGGTGTTCCTGGAAGACTTTTTGTTCGGGACGTCTGCGGCGCCCATTCTGTCATCGGTGCGTGAGCTGGTCGCTCAATCGCGGTCGAATTGGGGACTGAACACGCCGAGCGACCAAAGAGCCTTCAAGGTCTGCGATCTCATTCGCAGACATCTCGATGGAATGCTGGTCGGCCCGGCGATGGTCGCGCTCGCCCGCGGCGGCCTCCTCGCTCAGCTTGAACACGGGCCCACACACACCAGTTCACTCGCGGCGAACCGCGACACGCTGTTCTGCCTGCTCGACCTTCTCGCCAACCTCGGCTGGATCACATGCGAGCAGGATCGAGTGCAACTGACTGCCTGCGGTCGATACGCCACCCAAATTGCGACCGCTTATGGTGTCACCGTGTCGTATTTGCCGACGTTCACGGTGTTAACCACGCTCCTGTTCGGCAATCCTCGCATTCCACGCGTCGACGAGAGCGGCGTCGAGCTCCTGGTGAATCGCGGGATGAATGTGTGGGCGAGCGGCGGCGCGCACAGGACGTATTTCAAGAAAGTGGACGAGATCATCGTCGACATTTTCAATGGGCCGATCGGTCAACAGCCGCATGGTATCTGCGACATGGGCTGCGGCGACGGCACATTTCTCGAACATCTCTATTCCATCGTGAAGGAGCAGACCGCCCGCGGCCGGGTTCTCGACGAGCACCCGCTCGTGCTGGTTGGCGCCGACTTCAACAAGGTCGCGCGGCGAGCGACCAAGCGGACGCTGCGCAAGGCCGCCATTCCCAAGTTTCACGTGATTCACGGAGACATCAATCGCCCCGCGCAACTGGCCAGCGATCTGGAAGCACTGGGCTTGGATGTTCACGATCTGCTGCATGTCCGTTCATTTCTTGACCACAACCGTCCCTACGTCGCGCCTGCCGGCTATGTGCGCCGGTCGCGCCCAGGCCGATCGACCGGCGCATTTGCGCACCTTGGCGACGAAATTCCGGCCGATGAGCTGGAACA
>DATKHR010000206.1:0-25144 GCA_035510155.1 Vicinamibacterales bacterium | reverse complement strand
GCCAGCGATTTCAAGACTTGGAGCGGATCGACGATTGTGTCATTCGATCTGCGAGCGCCCCCATTGGAGAAATCCGCAATCCGCAATCCGCCATCCGCAATCCGTAACCGTCTCCTAGAATTTGAACACCACGCCGATGGCAGCACGACCGTAATCGAGCTTTTGCCCGCCGCCGAGGTTCAGGGGAGGCAAGTTCGGGAAGTTGCTGGTGTCGAACACGTTGAACGAGTGGTAGTAGCGAATGTCGCCCCGCACCCCGACGTGCTGGTTAAAGAACGCCATGAGGCCACCACCGACGTCGTATCCGAATTGATTCTGGTCAGTGGTCGAATTCGAATTGCCGACCGAGCTCCGAATCAGGCCGAGACCTGCCAACCCGTACGGCTGAATCGGGCCGAATTTAGGCGCCACCATGAAGTTGCCCATGAAGGTCAGCACGTTCGAGGTCTGGTTCGACGACTGGCCGAAGAAGTCGTTCGTGTACGCGAACTCCGCCTCGAAGCCGACGATGCTGCCGAGCGCGCCGAAAGAGACACCATAGTTTGCATGCTTATCCGAGCAGTTCGTGATCTGCTGACATCCTGCCTTGCCACCGAAGTTGTAACCAATGAAGGGGCTGATGAATCCCTCGGCGCTCGCTCGCCCGGCGCTGCCGACGGAAAAGAGCGCCGCGAAGAGAAAGAGCAGCGACCGCCGCCGAACCGTCGCTTTATTGGGCACAGTAGACCTCCCCGACAGGACATTATACGGACGACGATCACGCATTCTGCGCGATCGTCCACCTCGAGTGCGTGCAATTTTCGTGGCCAAAGAACGCGAGGCAGGGGTTGCTGGCAAAGCTCAACCGTGTGAACGCCTCGCTCGCCGGATCTGGCGAGCATATCGAGCCGCCTTGCCCGTGACGACGCCCTGACGACAGTCAGGAGTCGTCCGGCACGCGTCAACGGTGCCCGACATGTCGGAGCGCCTCCGACGACCTGGACCGTGATGCGGCTGGCGGCTCCATCCGGTCCGCTGTGTTGGCCTCACCTCCTCGTGCTGGCGATCTGCCGCTTGACGGCCCGCACGACGTTTTCGAGCGTGAAGCCGAACTTCTGCTGTAATTCCTTGAGAGGGGCCGACGCGCCGAACGTCTCCATGCCGAGGCTCTCGCCGCTCGGGCCGACATACCGTGCCCAGCCGAGCGTAGACGCCTTCTCGACCGACACGCGCGCCGCGACCGACGTCGGCAGCACACGCTCGCGGTAATCCGGATGGTCGGCGCAGTACCGTTCGAAGAGCTCCCACGACGGCATGCTCACCACGCGCGCTTTGATCCCTTCTGCCGTGAGGTGTTCGTACGCCTCCACGCAGAGAGGGACCTCGCTGCCCGTCGCCAGCAGCACCACGTCGGGCCGTCCATCCATGGCATCGGCGAGCACGTATGCGCCGAACGCCACGCCGTCTGCGGCGGCGTATTTCGCCCGGTCGAGCGTCGGCACCGCCTGGCGCGTCAGGATCAGCGCGACCGGCTCGTGCCGCAGCTCCATGATCACGCGCCACGCCTCGACGACTTCGTTGGCGTCGGCCGGCCTGAGCGTAATCAGACCGGGGATCGCGCGAAGCGACGCGAGATGCTCCACCGGTTGGTGGGTGGGTCCATCTTCGCCGACCCCGATGGAATCGTGCGTGAAGATGTGAATCACCGGGATTTCCATCAACGCGCTTAGACGGATCGCGCCACGGCCATAGTCGCTGAAGATCAGGAACCCTGACCCGTACGCGCGGACTTTCGAAAGGGACAGGCCGTTCAGAACAGCGGCCATGGCGTGTTCGCGGATCCCGAAGTGGAGATTTCGGCCAGCACCGTTCTCGGCGCTGAAATCGCCCGCGCCATCGAAGCTCAGGCGCGTCTTGCACGACGGGCCGAGATCCGCCGAGCCCCCAATGATCCACGGGACATTCCTGGCGAGCGCATTCAGTGACTGGCCCGACGCGTCCCGCGTGGCGAGCCCCTTGGCGTCGGCTGGAAAGGCTGGCAATCCTTTGTCCCAGTCGTGCGGCAGCTCGCGGCGCAGCATGCGGTAGCCCTGGTCGGCGAGCTCGGGAAAGTGCCGCCGGTACTCTTCAAACAGGCCCCACCACTGCTGATGGAGTGCCAGGCCGCGCGCACCGACGCCCGCCTGGAAATGCTCCCGTACTCCGTCGGGCACGAGGAACTTCGCATCTTCCGGCCAGCCGTATTGCCGCTTCGTGAGCCTGATCTCCTCCGCGCCCAACGGCTCTCCGTGCGCCGCGCTCGTATCCTGCTTGTTCGGCGCGCCGTACGCGATGTGGCTGTCGACGATGATGAGCGTCGGTCGGTCGTCTGTGTGTTTGAACGTCTGAAACGCCCGCTCGAGCATCGCCTGATCATTGGCGTCGCCGACTCGCGTGACGTTCCACCCGTAGCCGATAAAGCGTGTGGCCACGTCGTCACTGAAGGCCAGCGCCGTGTTTCCCTCGATCGTGATCCGATTGTTGTCGTAGATCCAGCACAGGTGATCGAGCTTGAGGTGCCCTGCCAACGAGGCCGCCTCGCCGCCGATGCCTTCCATCATGCAGCCGTCGCCGCACAGGGCATAGACGTCGTAGTCGAACAAGGGGAATCCCGGACGATTGAAATAGCTCGCCAGCCACCGCTCGGCGATCGCCATCCCCACGCTCGTCGCCAGCCCCTGTCCCAGGGGCCCCGTCGTCGTCTCGATGCCCGATGTCCACCGGTATTCCGGGTGCCCGGGACACTTGCTGTCGATCTGCCGAAAGCGCTTGATGTCGTCCAACGTCACCGACAAGGCGCCGAGCGTCTCGTACTTGGGATTCACCGCTCTGACTCCGGTCAGGTGGAGCATGGAGTAGAGCAGCATCGAGGCGTGTCCGGCGGACAGGACGAACCGGTCGCGATTGGGCCAGATCGGGTGGGTCGGATCGATGCGGAGAAAGCGTTGCCACAAACAATAGATGACGGGCGCGAGCGCCATCGGTGTGCCGGGGTGGCCGGAATTGGCCTGCTGGACGGCGTCCATCGACAGCGTGCGGATTGTGTTGACGCACAGCTGGTCAATCCCGGCGGTCATCCCTCCGGCGTCGGCGGTCACGCTGCGCGTGGTGCCAGTAATGGTGGTCATCGCGTCACCGAACTTTCTAGTACGGCCACGTCCAGTTGACGATCTCCGGCCGATCGGTGCCATTCTCGTGGGCGTAGCGCATGTTGTCGATGATGGCGTTCTTCATCTCCTCCTTCAGGTGGGCGGCTCTGGTGCGAAGCTTCGGCACGCGATCGATCACGTCGATCACCAGGTGGAAGCGGGACGTTTCATTCAGCATCGCCAGCTCGAGCGGCGTGTTGATGTTCCCCTTCTCCTTGTACCCGCGTACGTGCAGGTGTTCGTGGCCCTTGAACCGGTAGGCGAGCCTGTGGATGAGCCACGGGTAGCCGTGGAAGTTGAAGATGATCGGTTTGTCGGCCGTGAACAGGCTGTCGAACTCGCGCTCCGTCGACCCGTGCGGATGCTCGGACGCCGGTTGGAGCTTGAAGAGATCCACAACGTTGACGAAGCGCAGCTTCAGATCCGGCACTCGTTCCCGGAGGATGGCGGCGGCGGCCAGGGCCTCCATGGTCGCAACGTCTCCGCAGGACGCCAGGACAACATCCGGTTCTTCCCCCGCATCCGTGCTCGCGCGTCCCCAGATGCCGATGCCCTTGGCACAGTGCGTGACGGCCTCCTCGATCGCCATGAATTGGAGGTGCTTCTGCTTGTCGGCCACGATCACGTTGATGTAGTCCGTGCTTCGCAGACAATGGTCCGCCACGGACAGCAGCGTGTTGGCGTCGGGCGGCAGATAGATGCGCACCACCGATGGTCCCTTGTTGGTCACGAGATCGATGAAGCCGGGATCCTGATGGGAGAATCCATTGTGGTCCTGTCGCCAGACCGTGGAGGACAAGAGAATATTTTCGGATGCGACCGACGCGCGCCAGTGGACGTGATTCTTGCTGATGTCAAGCCACTTCGCGTGCTGGTTGAACATGGAATCGATGACGTGCGCGAACGCCTCGTAGGTGTGAAAGAAGCCGTGCCGGCCCGTCAGGAGATACCCCTCGAGCCAGCCGATCAGCGTATGCTCTGACAGCAATTCCATTACACGCCCGTCACGGGCGAGCTCGCCGCCATCCGCGTCCTCCGGCAGGAGATCGGCCATCCACGTCTTCTTGCTTGCCGCGTAGATAGCCTGCAGCCGATTCGACGCGGTCTCGTCCGGACCGAACACGCGGAACGTCGTCATGTTGTGCTTCATGACGTCGCGCAAGTACTCACCGAGCGGTTTGGTGTTCTCGTACTCCGCCGCGCCGCGCGTCGGCACCTCGACGGCGTACTGACGAAAGTCGGGGAGGGCGAGGTCTTTGCGGAGCAGGCCTCCGTTTGCGTGCGGGTTGGCGCTCATCCGCCGGGGTCCTCGCGGCGCGAGCGCCCGCAGCGCGGGCACGAGGGTGCCGTTGGCGTCGAACAGCTCTTCGGGCTTGTAACTGCGGATCCAGTCCGCGAGCAGCTTGAGATTGGCCGGATTGTCGCGCACGTCGGAGAACGGCACTTGGTGCGCCCGCCAGGACCCTTCCACCTTGTGCCCCTTGATCTCCTTCGGCCCCGTCCACCCCTTCGGCGTCCGCAGCACGATCATGGGCCACCTCGGACGGAACGCGTCGTTCGCGTCGCGCGCCTTCCGCTGCTGCGCGCGAATCTCGCCGACGGCATTCTCGAGCGTCGACGCCATCTTCTGATGCATCTCCGCCGGGTCGCTCCCCTCCACGAAGTACGGCTTGTACCCGTACCCGACGAACAAGGCCTCGAGCTCCTCGTGGCTGATGCGCGAAAGGACCGTCGGGTTGGCGATCTTGTAGCCGTTGAGATTCAGGATCGGCAGCACCGCGCCGTCGCGCACCGGATTGATGAACTTGTTGGAGTGCCAGGCGGTCGCGAGCGGTCCGGTCTCTGCCTCGCCGTCGCCAACCACGCACGCGACGATGAGATCGGGGTTGTCGAACGCCATGCCGTGCGCATGGGAGAGGCTGTAGCCGAGCTCGCCGCCTTCATGGATCGAGCCCGGGGTCTCGGGCGTGACGTGGCTGCCGATGTGTCCGGGGAACGAGAACTGCTTGAAGAATTTCTGCAGGCCTTCCACGTCCTGGCTCTTGTCGGGATAGATCTCGGAGTAGGTGCCCTCGAGGTAGGCCGGCCCAAGCACGCCGGGCGCGCCGTGGCCGGGTCCGGCGACGAAAATCACGTCCAGGTCCTGCTTGACGATCAGGCGATTCAGATGAACCCACACGAACGACAAGGCCGGGCTCGTGCCCCAGTGCCCGAGCAGCCGGTGCTTCACATGCTCCGGCTTCAAGGGCTCCCGCAAGAGCGGGTTGTCCTGCAGATAGATCATGCCCACCGAGAGGTAATTGCATGCCCGCCAGTAAGCGTTCATCAATTCGACCTCTCGGCTCGACAGCGGTTTTTCGACCATCTCCATCAACGCCACGCCTTTGTTGGAAGATCGATGCTTTTCCACGACGTCTTCTCCTGTCGCTCGCGTTATCGTGAATCCGTGTTCTTGGTGACTTTGTGTTCGGCGCTTAGTTCGTGTTCTGCCGTTACTTGTGTTGAGCAGCGCGTCGTCGCGCTCAGGCAACGGCCGATTCGGTTTCCATCGCGGTGACGTAGGTGCCGAGCGCCGCCGCGCTGTCGCACTTGGCGCGGTGGTAAAACGCCAGTTGGCCGGCGCCCAGGTTGTCCGCCCGGCCTCCCCAGGCTTTGAGCGCTTCGTCCTGCAGAGCCCGGCCGTATGAGAAGCTGAGTGGCCACGGCTTCGGGCGTTCGAGCCGATTGATGGCGCTCAGGTGAACGGTGGCTTGCAGATGATCCTGTCCGCCGGAAAGAAACACGATGCCTGGGACCGCGGCCGGCGCGTGGCGAAGAAGACAACGCAGCGTTCCGGTTGCGACCTGGTCGACCGAGGCCTGCGCGGCACACCTCTTACCCGAGATGACCATGTTTGGTTTGAGCAACATGCCTTCCAGCGAGACGTTCAGATCCCATAAGGCGTCGAACACGGCGTGCAGGACGCTGCATGTCACCTCTTCCGAGCGATCGATGGTGTGCGATCCATCCATCAGGACTTCGGGTTCGACAACCGGCACCAGATCCTGCTCCTGGCACAGGGCGGCGTATCGGGCCAATGCATGCGCGTTGGCCGTCACACACGCCGGGCTCGGCAGGTCGTCGGTCACGATAATCACGGCCCGCCACTTCGCGAAGCGGGCACCCAGCTCGCGGTACTCCTTCAACCGATCACGCAGCCCATCGAGTCCTTCCGTCACGAGCTCTTGAGGCGAGCCAGCGAGCGCGTGGGCGCCGGTATCGACCTTGATCCCGGGGATAATGTTCTGCTGCCTCAGCAGATCGACCAGAGGCGCGCCGCTCGAGCTTCTCTGGCGGATCGTTTCGTCCTGCAGAATGACGCCGCTGATGAATTCGGCAATTCCGGGCGTCGAAAAGAACATCTCACGGTAGGCGCGACGGCTGTCGGCTGTGGATTCGATTCCGGCTCCCGCGAGCCGCTTGGTGATCGTGGGGACCGTCTCGTCGGCGGCGAGAAGGCCTTTGCCGCGGGCCACAAGTGCCTGGGCTGTTGTTGTTAAATCCGCCATGTTGCCTCCCGTTGGTTGTTTCCTTACGGCTCGACCGAAGCATTCCACTGCTTCACAGCCGGGGTGCCCCGGTAGTAACTGAGGATGTTCAACGTCGACGTATCGAGAAGAAAGTGACACCCCCCACCAGGGGGAAGTCCGAGCCATCGCGCAACCAGTACGCGGAAAACGTGACCGTGCGCGAACAGGGCCACGTTTCCTTTCTCCGAGCGGATCCTGGCAATCACTCGATCCACACGAAGGCCGACCTGCTCGGGGCTTTCGCCGCCGGGACACCCGTCTCTGAAAATGTTCCACTCCGGCGTTTTCGCGTGGATCTCGTTCGGCGTCAACCCCTCGTACTCTCCATAGTCCCACTCCAGGAGATTGCGATCGATCTCGGCGGGCTCACCCAGGCCGGCCAGCTCACAGGTCCTGGTGGCGCGCCTGAGCGGACTAGTCAACACGAGCGCGAATCGGGCGCCTGCCAGCACCGGTTCCAGCCGCCTGGCCGCCTTCTCGCCGTTCTCGGTGAGCTCGAGGTCCGTCACGCCGGTGTGTTGGCCACTGAGGCTCCACGCGGTTTCGCCGTGCCTGACGAGATACACTTCCTGCGTCGGCGCGTGCGTCTCGCTCTTCGGCCCTCTCTCGGAGAAACGGGCGCGATCGATGGGGGCCGTGCTCGTCACCGTCTCGCTCTTCATGGCGTGACCCCGGCGAATACCCGGCTGATGAGGGTTTGCGCCTCCTCTTGAATCCGCCGCAGGTGGTCGCGCCCTCGAAAGCTCTCCGCGTAAAGCTTGTAGACTGCTTCGGTGCCTGATGGACGCGCCGCAAACCACCCTTCGCTCGTGACAACCTTCAGCCCACCGATGCTCGCGCCGTTGCTGGGCGCGGTCGTGAGGAGCGCGCGAATCGGGTCGCCCGCGAGCTCCCTGGCGGTGACGTCTGCCGGCGACAAGCTCAGGAGCGTGCTCTTTTCCTCAGCGGTGGCTGGCGCATCGATGCGCTCGTAGACGGGAGCGCCGAGCTCCCGCGTCAGGTCGTTGTACAGCTGGGACGGATCGCAGCCCGTGCGTGCCATCAGCTCCACAGCCAGCAGGTCGAGGATGATCCCATCCTTGTCGGTCGTCCACACCGTGCCGTCGCGGCGCAGAAACGAGGCGCCTGCGCTCTCCTCGCCTCCAAAGCCGAGTGATCCGTCGAGCAGGCCCGGCACGAACCATTTGAATCCGACCGGCACCTCGACGAGCGGGCGCCCGACCTTGGCCGCCACGCGGTCGATGACGCTGCTGCTGACGACGGTCTTGCCGACCGCCGCATCCGGGAACCAATCCGGACGATGAGTGAAGAGATAGAGAATCGCCGCAGCCAGGTAGTGGTTCGGGTTCATCAGGCCTGCGCCGCGCGTCACGATGCCGTGACGGTCGCTGTCGGGATCGTTGCCGAAGGCGACGTCGAAGCGGCCTGCGAGGGCGATGAGCTTGGCCATCGCGTGCGGCGATGAGCAATCCATGCGAATCTTGCCGTCCCGGTCGAGCGGCATGAAACTGAACGTCGGGTCGACCGCGTCGTTCACGACCGTCACATCGAATCCCCACCGCTCGACAATCGGCCCCCAGTAGCCCACGCTCGCGCCGCCGAGCGGATCAGCGCCGATTCTGAGCTTGGCGCCGCGAATGGCCTCCATGTCCACGACCGACGCCAGGTCGCCCACATACGAGCCCACGTAGTCGTAGTTGTGCGTGGTGGGGGCGTGCCGCGCCCGCTTGTAGGCGATTCGAGGGACCGTGCCGACGTCTTTCGACAGCAACCGGTTGGCACGCTCTTCAATCCAGCGGGTCACCTCGGTCGGTGCGGGTCCTCCGGTCGGCGGGTTGTATTTGACGCCGCCGTCGTCGGGCGGATTGTGGGATGGGGTGATGACGATGCCATCCGCGACGCGCTCGGTGCGGCCGCGATTGTGCGTCAGGATCGCATGAGAGACTGCCGGCGTGGGCGTGCGACCGTCAGCCGCATCGACCATGGTCTCCATCCGGTTTGCCGCGAGCACTTCGAGCGCGGTCATGAACGCCGGCTCGGAGAGCGCGTGCGTATCCCTGCCGATGTAGAGAGGCCCCGTGATGCGCTGGTCCTTGCGGTAGTCGCAGATCGCCTGCGTGATCGCCAGGACGTGGGCCTCGTTAAACGTGCCAAGAAGCGACGATCCGCGATGGCCGCTCGTGCCGAAACTCACCAGCTGGGAGCGATCCGCGATGTCGGGCGTGCGCGTGAAGTACGCGTCTCGAAGCGCATCGGGGTCGATGAGATGGTCTTTCGGGGCGGGCTGACCCGCCAGCGGATGGATCGTCACGAGATCACCCCTTCGCGTGAGGCGCGGCCGCGCCTTTGAGCGCCGTCGCGAGGACAACGATCGAGCGCGGCTGCACGACGCAACGGTCCTCGGCCACCACAGGTGCGGTCGCGCCACGGGAGATGTCGTCGGGTGACGCCCGCGCGGTATCGAGACGCCGACGCCAGCGTTCGCTGCCGTCGGCCGGCACGGGCGGAAGCTCGAACGTGAGCGGCTCCCAATAGGCGTTGAACATGACGTGGAGCACGAAGCGATCGCGCAGCGTGCGCAGCGTGAAAGCCAGCGAGTGCGACTGCGGGCTCCAGTCCGGACGACCGAGTTGCACGCCGTGCCATTCGACGCGCGCACGCTCCAACAGCTGGTTGAGGCTCAGGGCGGACTCGGTGGCCAGGATGTCGCGTTGCTGGCGGAAGGCCGTGAGCTCTTTGACGAACCGATGGATGTCCGCGTGTCGTTCGAGGAGGCTCCAATCGAACCAGCTGATGTCGCTGTCCTGACAATAGCCGTTGTTGTTGCCCCGCTGCGTGCGCCGGACCTCGTCCCCCATGCCGAGCATCGGGGTGCCGGCCGCGAGCATCTCGAGAGTGAGAAAGTTCTTCACCTGACGATTGCGCAACGCCTCGATGGCGGAGTCGTCGGTCGGCCCCTCTCGACCGCAGTTCCAGCTCGCGTTGTCGTCCGCGCCGTCGCGATTGCTCTCGCCGTTCGCCTCGTTGTGCTTCCCGTTGTAAGAGACGAGGTCGTTGAGCGTAAAGCCGTCATGACAGGTGACAAAGTTGATGCTTTGCTCCGCTTCGCGTTGCTTGTGAGCGTAGATGTCAGGGCTGCCGAGCACGCGGGCCGCAATCTGCGACACCGAGTGGTCATCACCCTTCACAAAGCGGCGCGCATCGTCCCGGAACCGCCCGTTCCACTCCTGCCAGGCGTCACCGACGAAGCTTCCCACCTGGTACAACCCTGCGGCATCCCAGGCCTCCGCAATCAGCTTGGTCCCGGCCAGCAGCGGATCCGATTCGATGTCCCAGAGGACGGGCGGATTCGCCGACGGCCAGCCGCGCTCGTCGCGCGACAGGATCGACGCGAGATCGAAGCGGAAGCCATCGACGTGCATGCAGGTCACCCAGTAACGGAGGCTGTCCTGGATCAGCCGTCGCACAATCGGCTGGTTGGCGTTCAGCGTGTTGCCGCAGCCGGTGTAGTCGGCGTAGCGCGACCGGTCGCCCTCGAGGATGTAGTAGAAGTCGTTGGCAAGGCCCCGATAGCACAACGTCGGCCCGCCGGCGCCTCCCTCGGTCGTGTGATTGAAGACGACGTCGAGGATGACTTCGATGCCTGCGCGGTGGAACGCCTTGACCATGTCGCGGAATTCGTCGAGGACGCCGAGCGGGTCCTTGCGCGAGCTGTAGGCATGATGCGGCGCGAAGAACGAGACCGGCTGGTACCCCCAGTAGTTGACGCGGCCGCCCGGCGCATCCTGGGGATCGAACTGGAACACCGGCAACAGTTCCACGGCGGTGATGCCCAGGTCTTGAAGGTAGGGAATCTTTTCGATCAATCCGGCGAACGTCCCCCGCTTGGCGGAAGCCACGCCCGAGCTCTCATGCTGCGTGAAGCCGCGTACGTGCATTTCGTAGATGACGGTCTCTGCGAACCGGCGACGGAGCGGCAGGTCTGCTTCCCACTCGTAACGACCGGGATCGACCACGACGCTCTTCATCGCGGTCGTGACGTTGCTCCCCGCGCGGCTGGCCGCGCCGCGATCGTACGCCTCGGGAACCGCGACGGCGAGGCCGTACGGGTCGACGAGCACCTTCTCGCCATCGAATCGCAGGCCGCGTGCGGGCTCGAAGGGTCCGTGGGCGCGATACGCATACACCTGGCCGGGCTCGAGTCCGGGAACGAGGACGTGCCAGTAGTGATAGGTGCGATTTCTCCGCGCCTCGAGGGGGATGACGCGCGACGGCTGCTTCGCGTTGGCATCGTCGAACAACAACAGCTCGACGAGCGCGGCATCCTTGGAGAACACGCTGAAGTTGACGCCGCCCGGCACGGGCGTCGCGCCGAGCGGTGCGCTCCGTCCGCTGATGTCGGCAACCGAGGCGATGGTCGCGCCTCGGGATGCAGAGACGACGCTGGCGTTCACACCGGTTTCTCGGCCGTGACAAGCGTCCGAACGTTCCAGATGTCGCGGCAGTACTCGCGGATTGACCGATCCGACGAGAAGCGACCGACGCGGGCGCTGTTGAGGATCGACATGCGGGCCCACGTACCCTGGTCGCCGTACGCCTCGCCCGCGCGCTGTTGCGCGTCGATGTAGGCCTGATAATCGGCGAGGACCAGGTAGTCGTCGCGAGTCAGCAACGAATCCACAAGCGGGCGGAACAATTCGCGATCCCCGTTCGAGAAGACGCCGGCCGCGATGAGGTCGATGGCCTCGCGCAGCTCCGCGTTTGATTCATAAATGCCGCGCGGGTTGTAGCCGCCGGCTTTCACCTGCTCGACTTCGGTGGCCGTGAGGCCGAACAGGAAGAAGTTCTCGTGGCCGACGGCGTCGCGAATCTCGACGTTGGCGCCGTCCAGCGTGCCGATCGTCAGCGCACCGTTCAGCGCGAACTTCATGTTGCCCGTTCCCGACGCCTCCTTCCCCGCCGTGGAGATCTGCTCTGAGAGATCCGCGGCTGGATAGACGCGCTGGCCGTTCTTGACGTTGAAGTCGGGCAGAAACACGACTCTCAGAGATTCGGAGACCGCGGGATCCGTGTTGATGACGCCGGCGACGCCGTTGATCAGCCGGATGATGAGTTTGGCCATCCGGTAGCCCGGTGCCGCCTTGCCGCCGAACAGGACGGTGCGAGGCGCGATCGTCGCGCCGGGCACGCGCTTGTGCCGGTGGTAAAGCGTGACCAGGTGCAGCACGTTGAGAAGCTGGCGCTTGTACTCGTGCAGCCGCTTCACCTGGATATCGAAGAGCGACTCAGGATTGACTGAGATACCTGTTCGGTCCTTGATGAAGCGGGCGAGGACCTGTTTGTTGTCGGCCTTCACCGCCCGCCACTTCTGCTGGAAATCCGCATCATCGGCTAGCGGCTCGATGCGCACGAGCTCTTCTTCGAGGGCGGAAATCCAGCGGTGGCCGATGTGCTGGGTAATCAGCTCGGTCAGTTTCGGATTGCTTAGAACGATCCAGCGCCGCGGCGTCACGCCGTTCGTGACGTTCAGAAACCTGTCCGGCGCCCACGCGTAGAAATCCTTGAGGACCGTCCGTTTGAGGAGGTCGGTATGCAGAGCGGCGACGCCGTTGATGGTATGACTCCCGACCGTTGCGAGGTGCGCCATGCGCACATACTTCTCCCCCGCTTCGTCGATGAGGGAGACACGTCGAACAAGGTTCTCGTCGCCCGGGTGGCGCCGTCGCACGTCGTCGAGAAAGCGGCGGTTGATCTCGTAAATGATCTCGAGATGGCGGGGCAGAAGCCGGCCGAAGAGCGGCAGCGGCCACGTTTCGAGCGCCTCGGCGAGCAGCGTGTGATTCGTGTAGCCGCAGGTCCGCTGCGTGATCTCCCAGGCCTGATCCCAATCCATCGCGTGCTCGTCGACAAGGAGCCGCATCAGCTCCGCCACGGCGATGGACGGATGCGTGTCGTTCAACTGCGCCGCCCACCACGCATCGAACTCGTCGAGCCGCTTGCCCGTCGCGAGGTGCAGCCGAATCATGTCCTGCAGCGAGCAGGAGACGAAGAAATACTGTTGCCCGAGCCTCAGCCTCTTTCCAATTTCCGGCTCGTCGTTCGGGTACAGGACCTTGGAGATGGTTTCAGAGGCGACCTTCTCGTTCACCGCACGGTAGTAGTCACCGACGTTGAACGCGTCGAAATCGAAGGATTCGGTTGCCTCCGCTTTCCACAGGCGGAGCAGGTTAGCGATCGGCGCCTGGTACCCAGGCACCGGCGTGTCATACGCGACACCCCTGACGACATGGTCGGGAATCCACCGCACGTGGTACTGACCGTGTTCATCGCGCCCGTGCTCGGTTCGACCACCTAGCTTCACCTCGAACGCGATCTCGGCGCGCACAATCTCCCAGGGGTTGCCGAACCGAAGCCACTTGTCTGTGAGCTCGACCTGCCAGCCGTCGCGAATCGCCTGATCGAAGATCCCGAACTCGTACCGGATGCCGTAGCCGATCGCCGGAATATTGAGCGTCGCCAGCGAGTCCATGTAACAGGCGGCCAAGCGGCCGAGGCCGCCGTTGCCGAGGCCGGGCTCTTCCTCCTCCTCGAGCAGCGCGGAGAGGTCCTGACCGACTCGCGACACCGCCTCCGCAGCGGCCTCCCACATGCCAAGGTTGATGAGACCGTTCCCCAGATGCGGTCCGACCAGGAATTCGGCTGACAGATACGCGACGACCTTGGTCCCGGTGTCCCGGCTCGTGATCGCGTTCACGGTCGCCATGTATTGATCGAGCATGCGATCGCGGACGGTGTACGCCAACGCCATGTACCAGTCTCTCCGCGTCGCGTGTTGGGGCAGCTTGGCCTGGAGAAAACGGAGGTTGTCGATGAGCGCCTGGGCAATGGCGTCCGCCCCGCGCCCTGTGCGAATGCTCTCATCATGAAGTCGATCTCTCGACTTTTGCGGATCGGTCGCCACACGGCGTTTCATACGTTCTCCGTCCGTCATACTTCTCTCACGTCAAATCTGCGTGCGCGACGATGGCGCGCTACTTCTTCTGCTCCGGCGGGTATTTTTTGAGCATCTTCTCAACGGCCTTGGTCAGGTTCTTCTGCTGTTTGTCCGGTTTCGCGTCGGTATCGATCGTCTTGCTCGCGGCGCCCCGCCACACAATCTTGTGATTTGTCGTCTCGTACATGTCGAGCGCCAGTTGGCCGATGTAGATCGTTGAGGTCGTCCCGGTCGACATGCCGCCGCCGCCGCCGCCGTACCAGCCGCCGCCCCAGCCCGGGCCGTAGCCCCACCCTGTGTCGAACGAGGTGTACTGCTTTTCCTGACCGACAGCCGCCTGGTAACCGATGTAGAGGTCGGCAGGGTCCGACTCGGTTTTTGTAAGCCCCTTCTTGGCGAGCTCCGCGTCGACCGTCGACTTAATCTGGCGGTCGACGAGATCGTTGAGCTGCTGGGCGCCTTTGATGGTGACCCACCTGTAGGTCTTGAACCCTGCAAAGTTCGCGTCTTTGTCGAAGTTGTAACGGACGTCCTGCGCGAGCGCGGTGCCGGCGCCGGCCAGGAGCAACACCAGCGGAAAGACGAATAGCGTCCTCATCGTGTCATTCCTTTCTTTCAAGCTGTCGAGATCCGCACGACGACACGTGCAAACGGCACGCCTGAGCGAGCGCTCAGCTGTTCACTTTCTCGCCTCGCGATGCTGGCGCGCCGCTGTCGGCGTCCGCCAACAGCTGTCCGACATTTCGGAGCGTCTCCGGTCGACCGGGGGCGGCGCTCGATCCTTCCCAACGGGACATCCGGGCTGCCAATGCGCGAGGCATCCACCCCATCCGCGCCGTAAGGTTCGTCGGCGCATTCCACATGCCCGTTTGATGTGGCCTGGCATGCGGTCTGCGTTGACCGACCTCGTGTGTCATTCACATCGAGCTATCGGCACGGCGATCGCGCTGCTCGCGACGCTCGCAGCGCCCGCCGCAGGTAGAACGCAAACGCTTTCGCCGTTGAAAGCCCCCATCGAGCCTGCGGACGATGCGTTGCGGCCAAGCGCTGACTCACGGCCGACCGAACCGCAGAGCGGGTCGCAATCTGCCGCAGCGCCCCCCGCGACGCAGCCGACCGTGACCTGCTCATCGTCGCCCGGCACCCGCGAACACTGCGCGGCGGACACGTCGGCCGGCGTCGCGCTCGTGAAGTCGATGGGCGAGGCGCCATGCCTCCTCGGGAAGACCTGGGGGTACGACGATACCGGCATCTGGGTGTCGGACGGCTGCAGCGGCGAATTTTTCGCCGGTCCGGCCGCGCAACAGCCAACGCGGCTGAAGCCCCTCGAGCACATTCCGAACGTCGGGTTCCTGCTGTACTCGGGCGAGAAAGGCGAAATCTACTTCCGGCTCTTCAGCTACGTGCGTTATCTGAACCAGCGGAGTCTGGATGCGAGCTACGTCGACTTCTTCGGCCACACCCACACAGTGCAACAGCGCCAGGACGTCCAGCTCCAGAAATTCTTCTCGCCGTTCGCGGGCTGGTTCCTCACGCCAAAATTCCGCTATTACCTCTACGTCTGGTCGTCGAACACGTCGCAAGGAGATCCTGCGCAAGTGGTCGGTGCCGGGAACCTGAGCTACACCTTCAACAGGTTCGTGACCGTGGGTGCAGGGATCACCTCACTGCCGTCCGTGCGGAGCACGGAGGGCCAGTTTCCGTACTGGCTCGGCGTGGATGACCGTCTGACCGCCGACGAGTTCTTCAGAGGCTCCTACACCGACGGCGTGTGGCTCAAAGGCGAGATCCAGACGAAGGTCAAGTACATGGTGATGTTCGCGAACAACTTGAGCGTGCTCGGCGTCAGCGCGACACAGCTTGACAACAAGTTCGACACGCAATCCTACAGTGTGCAATGGCTGCCGACGACCGGCGAATTCGGCCTCTACGGCACCTTCGGCGACTTCGACTATCACGAAAAGGTTGCCACCAGGCTTGGCGTGCACTACACGCACAGCCTCGAGGACAAGCAGTCTCAGCCGGGGACCAATTCTATCGAGAACAGCCAGATCCGATTGACCGACGGCAGCGTCGTCTTCACGCCTGACCTTTTCGGCCCGGGCATCACCGTCGAGCAAGTCCGCTACGACATGATGAGTCTCGATGCCGGAGTCAAGTATCGGGGCATGTCGCTCGAAGGGGAGTACTACCGGCGCTGGTTGAGCAACTTCACCGGCGTCAACACCGGCGGCATCGCCGACATCACCGACAACGGATATCAGCTGCAGTCCTCCGCCATGGTCGTTCCCAAGATCCTCCAGCTCTACCTCAGCGGATCGCAGATCTTCGGTCATTACGGCAACGGGTCGGAAGTGCGGGCCGGGGAGAACTGGTATCTCGTCAAGGACCGCGGTCTGCGACTGAACGCGGAGTGGATCCACCTGAGCCACTGTCCCGTGGGGTACACGGCGGTTCCCTATCCCGTCGGCGGGAACGGCAATGTCCTCCACATCAACCTCGAGATGAATTTCTGAGTCCGATCAAGGAGAAGACGTGAATGACCCGTGGTAGGGCCCAGCGCGCGGCATTCTTCCTTGTGGGGGGGCTCGCGATCGCCGTTGCGACATGGGCGGTGGGGCGCATGGTGGGGCGGGCGGCGTCCGAGCAGGCGGACACGTACGAGGTCAACGACTGCCATTTCCACCTGACCAACTACATCCAACAAGGCACCGACATCCACGATTTCCTGAAGATCATGGGCACGAAGGTCGGCCGCGTCGCGCTCTTCGGCATCCCGCTCCAGCAGCAGTGGTCGTACGGCAACACCGGCGATTTCGCTCCGACCTATTACCTGCAGACCGACGCGCCGCTCTACTACTACTCGTTCACCGACGCGTTCATCGCAACGGTCTACAAATCGCTGACACCGGCCGAGCAGGCGCGCTTCGACCCGATGATCACGGGCTTCAATCCGGCAGACATGTACGCCGCCGATCACGTCCGGCGCGTGCTGACGACGTTCCCCGGCGTGTTTTCCGGCATCGGCGAATTCACGATTCACAAGGAATTCGTCTCCTCGAAAATCGCGGGAGAGACGGCCAGCCTGACGAATCGGGCGCTCGATCGTTTGCTCGATTTCGCCGGCGAGGCCGGCCTCGTGGCGCTCCTGCACAACGACGCCGACATGCCGTTTCCGAGGCCGGGGCAGGAGCCATATCAGCTCGTGCAGCTGCGGGACCTGTTCCTGCGCCACCCGAACACGACGATCATCTGGGCGCACATCGGCCTGGGCCGCGTCGTCCGCCCGGTCAACGATCAGATCGGGATCGTCGAGCGCGCGCTCGCGAATCCGCGCCTCGCGAACATCTACTTCGACATCTCCTGGGACGAGACCGCGAAGTACATCGTGGCCAGCCCGGAAACCATCAAGGCGGTCGCCGATCTCATCAACCGGTATCCCGACCGGTTCCTGTTCGGGACCGATGAAGTCGCGCCGACCGATCAGGCGTCGTACCTCAAGGTCTATACCTTGTACTCGCCGCTCCTTGCGCAGCTGACGCCTGACGCAAGCGAGAAGCTTCGCAAGAAAAACTACGAACGCCTCTTCGACGACGCCAGACGCAAGGTCCGCGCGTGGGAGAGGACCAACATCAAGGAGACGAGACGATGACACCTCGGGGAAGCACGGGTAGATGGTTGGGCATTATGCTCGCGGCTGCCGCGATGCTCTCCGTATGTGCGGCGGCCGCGCGCGCGCAGAGCGCTCCGCCCGACGACGGCACGCAGCCTGCGCCCGCCGACCAGAAAGCGACGATGGACATCTACGGCTTCGCGATGCTGGACAACGGCTACCAGGTCAAGTCGAACGATCCGAACTGGTTCGATGTCCTTCGGCCGACCAAGCTCCCGGCGTCGCAGGACCAGTTTGGCAAGGACGGGCACTGGTTCTCGAGCGTTCGTCAGAGCCGCCTCGGCGTCAGGAGCTCGCTGCCGACCGACCTTGGCGAACTGAAAACCATTTTCGAGTTCGAGCTGTTCGGCACGGGCGTGGACGCCGGGCAGACAACCTTCCGTCTGCGCCACGCGTGGGGCGAGGTGAAGCATTTCGGCGCCGGCCAGACCTGGAGCCCGTTCATGGATCCCGACGTCTTCCCGAACTCGCTCGAGTACTGGGGGCCGAACGGGATGGTCTTCTTCCGCAATGTCCAGGCGCGCTGGATGCCGCTCGGCGACTCGAGCCTGATGTTCGCCATCGAGCGGCCCGGCGCCAGCGCCGACCAGGGCGTGTACGCGGACCGTGTCGAGCTGCAGAACGTCAAACCCCGTTTCCCATTACCGGATCTCTCCGGTGCCTATAAAGCCTCGCGGTCGTGGGGGTACGTCAGAGGGGCATTCCTTGTCGGCGAGATGAAATGGGACGACCTTAACCCGGTCCAGTTCAACCTCTCGGGCAGCGCGGCGCGGTGGGGCTTCAACTTCAGCTCGAATCTCAAGGTGATGAAGAGCGACACCGTACGCCTCCAGTACGCCTTCGGTCACGGAATCGAGAACTACATGAACGACGCGCCCGTCGATGTCGGCATCCAGTCGAACCCGGGGAATGCCGTGACGCCCATCGTCGGCAAGGCGCTGCCGGTCCGGGGGCTGGTCGCTTTCTACGATCGAACGTGGAACGAGAAGTTCACCAGCTCGTTCGGCTACTCGCAGCTCGGCATCGACAACACCGATGGGCAGAAGTCCAGCGAGTTCAAGGCCGGTCAGTACGCGCTCGTGAACCTGCTGTACACGCCCGTGCAGAACGTGATGACGGGCGGCGAATTCCAGTGGGGCCGGCGCGAAAACTTCTCCGACGGGTGGTCGGTGAACGACTACCGGCTCCAATTCTCGTTCAAATACAACTTCTCGTACAAGCTTGGAGGGTAGTGGTATGAAGATTCACGCAGCCATGAAGCGACGCGCCTGGGTCACGTGCCTCGCGGCGCTCGCCACGGTCGGCGCCTTCTCGCTCTCAGCTCAGCAGGGAACGACGGATCCGCAGACTGCCGTCAACAACGCATTCAACCAGTTCAAGACCCTCAAGGAAGGGAAGAACGCGGATTACATTCCGGCCCTCGCCAAGGTTGACCCGAACCTCTTCGGCATCGCGCTGGTGACCGTCGACGGCAAGGCCTATACGGCGGGAGACGTCCAGACCGAGGTCTCGATCCAATCGATTTCCAAGGTCTTCACGATGGCGCAGGTCATCCAAGAGCAGGGGTTGGACTCTATTGAAAAGAGGATCGGCGTCGATGCGACCGGAGCCCGCTTCAACTCGATCATCGCCGTCGAAGCGGTTCGCACTGTCGTAGGAACTGGTGCCCCCGAAATGAATCCTCTCGTCAATCCTGGCGCCATCTCCGCCACGAGCATGGTCAGGGGAGCCTCTTCCGACGCGGTCTGGAACAAGATCATCGGCACATACAACGACTACGCCGGGCGGCAGCTGAAGGTGCTGCAGGACGTGTACAAGTCCGAGTCGGACACCAACCAGCGCAATCAGGCCATCGGCGCCCTGATGTTCGCGTACGGCTACATCAAGTCCAACTGGCCACAAGCCGTGGATCTCTATACCCGGCAGTGCTCGGTCGGCGTCAACGCGCGAGATCTCGCCATGATGGCCGCCACATTGGCCGCCGGCGGCAAGAACCCGGTCACTGGCAAACAGGTCCTTGACCGAGATAAAGTGCCTGGCGTGCTCGCCGTCATGGCAACGGCCGGCTTGTACGACGACTCGGGAAAGTGGTTGTACCACACCGGACTGCCGGCGAAGAGTGGCGTGGGTGGCGGCATCATCGCGGTCTCGCCGGGCAAGTTCGGCGTCGCCGTCGTGTCTCCGCCGCTCGATGACGCCGGCAACAGCATACGCGCTCAGCGGGCGATTACCGCGATCTCGAACACGCTTGGCGGCAATCCGCTGGCAGGCAGGGGACGCTAGAAGTCGAAGCACTTGGATGGAGCGGTCCGCGACCGGCCCGTCCGACGCGCTCGGTAAGGCGTAGCTCGGTGAAACAGGCCAGTCTTCGAATCGCCTGTGCGCTTTCAGGCATTCTCCTCTACGCCACGGGCGTGGGGGCGCAACGGGGCACGAGCGGCTCCACAGCGACGACACCCGCGGCCGCGCCAGGCACCGTCCAGGCAGAGCCGCCAAAGGACGCCCTCGGCCGCGAGACCCCGCGGGGGACGCTGCTCGGTTTCATGCGCGCCGCACGGAACCGGAACGATGAAGCAGCGGTCGCGTACCTGAATACCAGCCTGCGCGGCCAGCCAGCCACCGTTCTCGCGCATCAGCTCTATGTCGTCCTCGACACCAGGCTGCCTGCCCGGCTGAACGAGGTGAGCGATCGCCCCGAAGGGGCCGTGCCGAACCCATTGAAGCCCGACGTCGACGTGGTCGGCACGATCGCGACGGGCGGCGGGCCGCTCGACATCTTCGTCGAACGTGTGAACCGGGGCGCGTCGGGACGGATCTGGCTCTTCTCGTCTCGCACGCTCAGTTCGATTCCGGACGTGTACCACGAGATCGACCTCATCTCGGTTGATGAGTACCTCCCGCGACTCGCGAAATCGCGGATCGCGCGCATCCGCCTCTTCGACTGGCTCGTCCTCTTCGTCGTCGTTCCGCTGCTCTATTACGTGATCGGGCTGCTGGGAAAACTGTTCCGTCCGGTCATCGCCTTCTGGCGCCGCCGATACATGCCGGCGGCCGCCGCTCGTCTCGAGCCGGCGCCCGGGTACATCCGGCTGCTGGTGCTGGCCGTCGTGATTCGCTGGCTTCTCGGCAGCGTCGATCTCCCGCTCATGGAGCGGCAGTTCTGGGCGGCTACGACGGCCATGTTCGCCGTCGTGGCCGTGGTATGGATGCTGCTCCTGACGAACGCGCGCGGCGAGGCGTACTTACGGCGCCGATTCGCCGGCCCGGGACACGGCGAGATCGCGGCCCCGCTGCGGCTGGTGCGCCGGGTGGCGGATGTGATCGTCGTCATCGCCGCCGGGATCATCACGCTGCGTTTTTACGGCTTCGATCCGACGGCCGCCCTGGCGGGGCTGGGCATCGGGGGCATTGCGGTTGCGCTCGCGGCACAGAAAACGCTCGAGAACGTCATCGGCGGGCTCTCGATCATTTTCGACAAGGCCGTCCGCGTGGGCGATTCCCTCAAGGTGGGCGAGACCTCCGGCACGGTCGATTACATCGGTCTCCGCTCGACGCGCATCAGGACGCCCGATCGAACGATCGTCAGCGTGCCAAACGGTCAGATTGCGAATGTCGGGATCGAGACGATCTCGTCGCGCGACAAGTTCTGGTTTCACCATGTGGTCGGCGTCCGGTACCAGACGACGTCCCGCCAGCTCCGTGCGGTCATCGACGGCGTGCGAAACCAGCTCGCCGCCCACCCGACCATCGACGTGGAGTCGGTTCGCGTGCGGCTCTTCCGGTTCGGCCCCTCGTCGCTCGACATCGATCTGTCCGCGTACATCCTCGCGAGCGGCTGGGACCAGTTCCAGGAGATCCAGGAGGAACTCCTGCTCGGCGTGATGGAGATCGTCGAACGGTCCGGAACGGCCATCGCTCTTCCGTCGCAGATGCTGTACGTCGCTGAGGGGAGGCCGGTCGACGCGGTCACCGGCGGAGCCGCGGCCACCGGAGAACGTCGACGCGGTGCTCGCGACAGCGTGGGGTCGCCGTGACGCCGTGCATTGAAGTCTTGACGAATGCGTGCAACCAATGAGGTGAGGGCCGCCATGAACCTTGAACAGATTCGGCTCGAAGAAGATCGCCAGGGCACAATCCCGTGGAAGAAATGGGGTCCGTATCTGAGCGAGCGGCAGTGGGGCACCGTACGGGAAGACTACAGCGACAGCGGCAACGCCTGGGAGTATTTCACGCACGATCAGGCGCGCTCCCGCGCCTACCGCTGGGGAGAAGACGGCCTGGCCGGTATCTCCGACGACGAGCAGCGGCTGTGCTTCGCGTTGGCCTTGTGGAACGGACACGATCCCATCATCAAGGAACGATTGTTCGGCCTGACCAACAGCGAGGCGAATCACGGCGAGGACGTCAAGGAATACTACTTCTACCTCGATTCGACGCCGACGCACTCTTACATGAAGTACCTCTACAAGTATCCGCAAGCGGCGTACCCTTACGCGGACCTCGTCGAGACGAACAAGGCCCGCAGCCGAGGGGACTTCGAGTACGAGCTGATGGATACGCGAGTGTTCGACGAGAATCGCTATTTCGACGTCTTCGTCGAATACGCGAAGGCAGCTGCCGAAGACATCCTCATCAAGATCACTGTATGCAACCGCGGGCCGGAGGACGCGCCGATTCATGTGCTGCCGACCCTCTGGTTCCGCAATGTGTGGTCGAGCGGGGACGATATCCTCCGGCCGGAGCTCCACCACGAGATTCACGCCGACGGTGACGTGATCGTCGCGTCACGTCCGGCGTTCGGGCGGCGATTCCTCTATGCCGAAGGCGCCGCCGCGCTGCTGTTCACGGAAAACGAAACAAACACGCAGCGCCTGTTCGGCACGCCGAACCGGACGCGCTATGTGAAGGACGGCATCAACGACTACATCGTCCACTGCCGCCGCGAGGCGGTGAATCCGGATGAGAAAGGGACCAAGGCGTCGGTCCATTACCCCTTGACCGTCGCCGCCGGCGCCTCGCGGGTGCTCCGTTTACGCCTGACCGACGTGCCGCCCGAGGATGAGGTCCGGTCGAAGGCAAAGGGGGGCGGCCAATTCGGCAACAGCTTCGATGCCGCGATGGACGCGCGCCAGCGCGAAGCGGACGATTTCTACGCGGCCGTCATTCCGTCATCGCTCGATGCCGACCACGCGAGGGTGATGCGGCAGGCCCTCGCCGGCATGCTGTGGAGCAAGCAGTTCTATGAGTACGATGTCGACAAATGGCTCGTCGAGCGTGGCGCCGATCCGTTCAAGCCAAGCGGGCGCACCGTCCCCCGGAACGAACATTGGTATCACATGAACAACGCCGACATCATCTCGATGCCGGACAAGTGGGAGTACCCGTGGTACGCGGCCTGGGATCTCGCGTTTCACGTGCTCGCGCTAACCATCGTCGACGAGGCGTTCGGCAAGAGTCAGCTGGATCTGATGCTGCAGGCGCGGTACCAGCACCCGAACGGACAACTGCCGGCCTACGAATGGAATTTCGGTGACGTCAATCCACCGGTTCACGCCTGGGCCACGATTTTCACCTATCGTCTGGAAGAAGCGCACCGCGGTAAAGGCGATGTCGAGTGGCTCGAACGCGCCTTCCACAAGCTGCTGCTGAACTTCACCTGGTGGGTCAATCGGAAGGACCGCTCGGGCAAGAACGTGTTCGAGGGCGGGTTCCTGGGCCTCGACAACATCGGCGTCTTCGACCGCAGTTCGCCGTTGCCGACCGGCGGCTATCTGGAACAGGCGGACGGCACGGCCTGGATGGCGCTCTTCTGCCAGAACATGTTGGAAATCGCCGGCAAGCTTGCGGAAACCCGTCCCGCCTACCTGGAAATTGCCGCGAAATTCGTCGAGCACTTCCTCTGGATCGCCTCGTCGATGGCTCATGCCGGGGGCGACGTCGGCATGTGGGATGAAGAGGACGGCTTTTTCTACGACGTCCTGCGGCTCCCCGACGGGTCGGCCCGCCGCTTGAAGGTCCGTTCCATGGTGGGATTGCTGCCGCTCTGCGCGGCCACCGTCTTCGATCCCCACAGCATCTGGCAAAACACAGAGACCACGCGCCGGCTCATCAGCTTCATCGACCATCGTCCGGAATTGCGGGAACATATCCACGATCCTCTGCACGAGGGCTACGCCCGCCGGAGGCTTGCCGCCATCCTCAGCGAGACAAGGCTTCGCCGGGTTCTGGCCGCCATGCTCGACGAGCACGAGTTTCTCAGTCCGTACGGCGTGCGAGCGCTCTCCCGATACCATGCCGAGCATCCCTATGTGTTTCAGGTCGGGAAACAGGCCTATCGTGTCCAATACCTTCCGGCGGAATCCGACACCGGCATGTTCGGAGGCAACTCCAACTGGCGCGGGCCGATCTGGATGCCGGTCAATGGCTTGATCATCAGGGGTCTGCTTCAGTACTACGCCTATTACGGCGATGATTTCACCGTCGAATGTCCAACTGGCTCCGGTCGCCGGATGACCCTCTATCAGGTCGCCGAGGAAATTGCCCGCCGCCTCGGCACCATTTTCCTGCGCAACGGCGAGGGGCGGCGGCCGGTCTACGGAGGAAGCGAGAAGTTCCAGACCGATCCGAACTGGCGCGATTACCTGCTGTTCTACGAGTACTTCCACGGCGACAACGGCGCCGGTCTCGGGGCGAGCCACCAAACGGGATGGACGGGCATCATTGCCCGCATCATGCATGTGTTCGCCACGATACCACCCAGCAAGATGCTTGAGCTCGGCAAGGGGGCTATCGTCTTGGAGGCGAATCCGGCACAACACGGCAAAGCTGTTTCCGCGTGAGTTTACACGCGGCGCCGACGCTTGACTCGCAGCTGCGCCAGCGATCGAGCGAGCGCTGCGTTGACCGACGCGACCTCCTCGTCCGAGATCTTGTCGCGGAGCCGCGCCGCAGCGCGCTCGCGCGCTTCCTCCGCCCGGGCTTCGTCAATGTTCTCAGCCGCGACAGCCATGTCGGTCACGATCGCCACGCGGTCGCCTGTGACAAGAACGAGCCCTTCTCCTATAGCCAGAAACCTCTCGTGGCCGTCTTTCCGCACAATCATTTCGCCAGGGACCACCTGCGTCAGAAGCGCGGTGTGATGCGGCAGCACGCCGAACTCCCCTTCCACGCCGGGCAGGGTGACCATGTGTACGTCCTCGGAATAGACGACGGCGTCCGGCGTGACGACCTCGAGTTTGAGCACGTCAGGCATGTTTGCCCTCAGGTCGTTCTGATTTCCTCGATCCCGCCCTTCATGTAGAAGTTGTCCTCGGCGACATCGTCGTGTTTGCCGTCGAGGATTTCCTTGAATCCACGCACAGTGTCGGCGACCGGTACCTGCCGCCCCTCACGTCCGGTGAAGACCTGCGCCGAGCTGAACGGCTGGCTCAGGAAGCGCTGGATTTTGCGCGCGCGCAACACGGTCTGCTTGTCCTCAGGCGACAGCTCGTCCATGCCCAGGATCGAGATGATGTCCTGGAGGTCCTTGAACCGTTGAAGCACCTTCTGTACGCCGCGCGCCACGTCGTAATGCTCCTGGCCGACGATCTCGGGCGCCAGCGCGCGCGAGGTCGAGGCCAGCGGATCCACCGCCGGATAGATGCCGAGTTCCGCGATCGCCCGGTCGAGCACCAGAGTGGCATCCAGGTGCGCGAACGTCGTCGCAGGCGCGGGATCGGTGAGGTCGTCGGCCGGCACGTAC
>DATKHR010000205.1:0-7534 GCA_035510155.1 Vicinamibacterales bacterium | reverse complement strand
AGTTCGATGGCGAAGTAGACCTGCTCGTCCCCCTCGACCTTCCCCAGCATCCTGTTGGCCACCTGAACTGCGGCGTCGACCGAGCGGATGAAATTGGGCAGTCCGACCTTCTGCTTCTCCTCCGCGGCGAAGCTGTCACTCATTTCGCCAACTCGAACTGCAGGATGTCGTCGGCCTCGAACTCGACCGAACCACTCGGCTGGTAGATGACAATGGTGTCCTTCCCCAACTCGATTTTGATGACGTGGTCGAGGACGACGGGCGGTTTGGTGCGCGCGTAAACGATGATGCGTCCATTCATGATGCGCGGTTCAATGAGTCGCTGACCTTGGACAGCGTGTCGATGATGTCGTCGCAGGTGTCAGCGATGCCGGTCAACGCCATTGGCGAGAGGGGCTCGACACTCTCCGCTGCCAGGTAAGCGAGACGTTGGAGCCATCGCCACCTGGTCTTCCGCCCGATACAGGGCAACGGTCATCTGGGCGATGTCACCGTGTAGACAAATCCGGTTCATTCTCTGTCTCGTTTCTGAGTTGAGCGTAGCAGTTGGTTTGTGAAGGCAGCCTTAGTCGGTGTGGTCGGCTTCGAGGACTCGTCTGGCGACGAATCCTTCGAGGGTCTGCACCTCAGCATCGAGACCACCGTCGATTTCCTTCATCAACCGAGTCCGGAGTTGTGGCGCGTCGGTGATGTAGAGGCCCTTGAGCAGCCGTTCGACCACACTCGTGTCCACCGGCTTCCCTTCTTGGGCTCGTGCCAGCTGTTGGTCGAGGTGCGCGTTGAGCACCTGCACCATCCTCGGGAACACCTCCGCCAGCAGCGACTGCTGGGCGGCGTCAACCATGGTGAGGGCGGCTTTCTTCATCAGCGTTCGGACTTTTCTTCGGGACGAGTGGGTCTCGCGGGCGATGGTGGCGATGTGCTTGCCGCCGAAGAACTGCAAAAGGTAATGGAACCCGAGGGCGCGTTCCAAGTCCGGTGAGAGGGGTCGAATCTTGATGCCCATGATGCGTTGGCCCGCACCTCGGACTCGCGCTTGTTCGGGCGGGAGGGAGGAGGAGTCCGAGGGGGTTCTTTACACCTATAGCCTACCACGAGACGAGGAACTAAGTCAAGTCATATCAATAACTTACAGATACTGAGATTGCCTGTGGATATCCTGTGCATCAACGGACAATCGTCGGCTGGCCATTCGCCCAGGAAACCCGCCGAGAGAGCGTAGACTGATATGGAATGACCTCTTGTCAAGCCCGTTCTTTTCGAAACTGGCTTGGCCTCGGCCAGCAAGTGTCAGCTTGCTGGCATAAGAGCATTCTCTGATATCCGCGACGCATGGCGCAGTGCGCGGACCGCGAAGACGACGGACAATCGAGGGCGCTTCGACGACGAGTCACGCTGATATTCGGTGGTTACCCCGGTTGCCCGCGGCAGAGCACACATGACAGTGCTTCGTCGGGAGGACGTGCAGTCTAGAGTCGCGAGTTGGGACAAACGTCCGTATCGCATGTCTAGGTCGCCGATCCTCGCAATCGTGCCTCTGATCATCCGCCGTCTTCGCGGTCCGTCACGGACCCGCGTCATCCCCTTTCGTTCAAGTGAATTGTTCTCGACCATCATCCCTTCACTGCGCCGGTTGGAGCGCCGCCCACAGAAAGCCCGCCAACTCGCGCGCGACGGCCACCGCCGTCTTCGGCGCCGGCTTGTGTTGTTCCATCAAGCGTCGGAACCGGCGACACAATCGCTGCTGTGCCCTGTCCGCAATCGCGATCACGCGGCTCGGTTGCCCTGTGCGGCGGCGCGCGAGCGCTGGCCCGATCCCTGCCCGATGCTGGTAGTGCCACGCGGTTTCCACCAGCAGTCGCCGAACCAGCGCATTCCCGGTGCGGGTGATGCGACCGCGCCGGTGCTTCTCGCCACTCGAATTTTCGCCCGGCACCAGCCCCACATACGCCATCAACGCCCGCGGGTCGTGAAAGCGCTGGAAATCATGCAGCTCCGCCAAGAGCAAGATCGCCGTCAAGGTGTCGATACCCCGAAAACAGCGCAACCAGCCAACGGGTTCGGCGTAGGGCCCCTTCTCTGCGATCGTCGTCAGCGCCGCATCCAACTCGGTGAGGCGCGCCTCCAGCTGATCGATCGCCAGCAGGTAATCGTTAACGACCACGCCCGTCGACGCGTGCCCCCATTCGATCCCATTGATCCAGTGGCGATGCGCCTGCGTCCAGTTCCGCCCGGGATAGTGCAGCCCGCGCCGCAGCAGCAATTTCCCCAAGCGATGGCGGCAGCGCTGCAGATCTTCGCGCGCGTCGTCGCGCGCCCGGCCCAAATCACGGACCGCTTCTTCCGCCGGGGTCGGCGGCCGCACCTCGGTCAGCAGCTCCGCCCGCGCGAGTTCCGCTATTTTGTGCGCGTCCCGCCGATTCGTCTTGATCTTCTCGCCCGGCTTCCGCGGAATCAGCGCCGGCGCCACAACCTGGCAACTCACGCGCTCCGTCGCCATCTCTCGCTGCAATGTATAGCCGCACGGCCCCGCTTCGTAATAGCATCGGACGGGTCCCGGCGCCGAGCGCTCGAGTTTGCGAACCAGGCGGCGCACCGCCTGTGTCTCGTTGGGAACCGTCCACGTCACCGGCTTCTCTTGAGTCCCGATCAGCATCGCGATAAAGAGATCTTTCTTGTGCGCGTCAATCCCGACGTACGTGGTAACGTTCTCCATGACCGGCTCCCTTCGATGCGGCTCTGGCGCCATATGGCGCTAACCCGCGATCTTGGTGGCTCTGACCACCGTGTTGAGTGCTGCGAGCACTACAACGTTACGATGGAGAGCCGGTCATTCCATATTGTCTAGTCGATCATCGTCGTGCCCCTTCCAAGGCTGTTGATTTACGGCGCCACGGGGTATACCGGCCGGCTGATTGTCCAGCGAGCGCTGGCTCGAGGGTTGAAACCGATCATCGCCGGGCGCGATCGCGAGGCGATCGCATCGATGGCGGCGGCGTGCGACCTCGAGTGGATGATCGCCCACGTGGATGACCAGGCGCGGCTACTGTCTTTGACCGCGTCGGCGACAGTGCTCCTGAATGCCGCGGCTCCGTTCACCTCGAGTTCCCCTGCCCTGATGGGCGCCTGCGTCGCGACGGGAACCCACTACCTGGACGTTACGGGCGAAGCGGACTCGATCGAGGCGACCGCCCAATCGCACGACGAGGCCATCCGTCGTCGCGTGATGCTCATGCCCGGCGTCGGCTTCGACGTCGTCGCGTCCGATTGCCTCGCAGCCCACGTGGCGCGACGCCTGCCGGGCGCCCGGGTGTTGAAACTCGGATTCGACACATCGCAGTCGGCGTCACGCGGCTCGCTGAAGACCAGCCTCGAGATGGCGGGTCGGGGCGTGCAGGTCCGCAGTGGAGGGCGGCTCGTCAGGGTGGCACAGGGTTCCCTGACCTACTGCTTTGATTATGGACGTGGTCCGCAACTCAGTGTTGCCGTCAGCCTGGGAGACACGTCCGCCGCCTACTTCAGTACCGGGATTCCTAACGTGGAAACGTACCTGCGCGCCACGCTCTCGGTGTGGGGGGCGATCACCGCCGATCAGTACTGGGGTTGGCTGGTGGCCAGTCCACCCTGGCAAGCCTGGCTGAAAGCCCAGACAGCGTGGCTCCCCACCGGCCCTTCGCCTCAAGCCAGGAGCCGAGGGTGGGCCACCATCGTCGCCGATGCGAACGACTGGAACGGGAGGTGTGTTCGCTCCAGGCTGCGTACCGCCGACAAGTACTCGTTCACGGCACTCAGTGCCATTCGAGTCGCAGAACGAACACTCGCTGGCGATTGGCTGGCCGGCTTCCAGACGCCTTCAAGAGTGTACGGACCCGAGTTCGCCCTGTCGTTCGACGGCGTCTCGAGGGAGGACTTTTGACGCGGTTCGCCGAGTCATGACGCCACGACCGCCTACCTATAGTACCGCGCGGCTCGACTCGCTGGTCTGCCCCGTACTGGTCGACTCAGGAGAGCTTCACTCGCGCCTCCCGGCGCGCCTGTCGTTGCCGCGCCTTCCAGATGTGCCGGACGGATGTCATCCTGTCGTCGTCGAGATCTGGCACGTGCAGGACGGTTTGATCGAGTTCGGCGGACAGACCGCGCATCAGTGGTGGGAAATGACCGGAGGCGCGGCCGGTCTGGCATTCGGCGGATCCACCGGGGCGACGCTGGGCGCCGGCATCGGCAGCGCGGTCGGCGCCGCGACCGGCGGTGCGCTGGGGATGTGGCTGGGGCCGCTGGGGTGGTGGTGGGGCGCCGCCGGCGGAGCGGTCGCGGGTGCCGCTTACGGGGCGACAATGGTGGGCGCTGCCGGCGCGCAGCGCGGCGCCGAGGTGGCTGCCGACGCCGGTTATCGAGCGAGTGTAAATAGCTCGCGGATCATCGGCACCTACAATGAGATCATGGTGACCGTGCCGTGTCAGCTTGCGCAAGAAGAGGAAGTCCTCGACGTGGCGTTCGTGCTCGGAACGTACACGGACAGCGCGGCGTCCACGCTGGGAGAGTGTCTCATCGGCTGGGGATACGGGAAATCGTTGGCCCTTGGCAGACGCGTGACGGACGATGTCCTCGAGGTGAACACCGGTTCGTCAGGCCAGTCGTTCAAAGTCGTCAGTCGGCTGGCGCCGCCGGCGGGGTCTTTCTCTGCCTTGAGGCTGGCGGCGGCGCAGACGGTGAGGACGCTATCGCTTCCTCTCCTCGGCGTGTTGCCCGTCAACCGGCTCATGATCTCGTTCCTGGATCGATTTTTCGAGGATCAGGCTGTGCGCGTGACGCCGGTGTCGGTGCGACTGGAGTCGAGCCATTTAGTCCTCGACGGCATGCGCGCTGTTTCGTCCGACATCGAGGCGATCGGGGACGGCGCTCCGTGGGGCGCGTTCGCGATTAACGCGCTGCCAGTCAGGCTCAGCTATCCTCGCTCTCTGGCCTGAGGGAGAGTGGAAGATGCGGTGCCCGAACTGCCGCGAAGACAACCCTGACGCGACGAGATTCTGCGGATACTGCGGCGCCCTGCTGCGTACGGGCCCCGGTGACGGTACGGGCGAGCTGCGGCAGCTCACCGTGCTGTTCTGCGATCTCGTGGGCTCGACCGCGTTGTCCGAGTCTCTCGATCCCGAAGACCTCGGAGAGGTGACCGGCGCCTACCATGCGGTATGCGAGACCATGATCCGCAAGCATGACGGCCACATCGCCCAGTACCTGGGCGATGGCGTCATGGCGTACTTCGGCTATCCGATGGCGCACGAGGACGACGCGCGGCGCGCCGTGCGCACCGCGCTCGAGATTAATCACGCTCTCTCGGAACTCACCGGTCGGTTCCGGACGCGGCGTGGCATCACGCTCAGCGCGCGAGTGGGTATCCACACAGGACCCGTGGCCATGGGCGAAGGTGTCGGTGTGTTGCGACGCGAACCTCTGGCGGTTGGGAAGACGCCGAATCTCGCGGCGCGGATCCAGAATATCGCGACGCCCGACACGGTGGTGGTGAGCCACGACACGTACCGGCTCGTCCGGGGATTCTTCGACTTCCGGTCGCTTGGCGCCCACGAGATCAAGGGGCTCTCTGAAGTCGTTACGCTGTATCGTGTTGTCGGCGAGAGCGGGGCGGAAAACCGTCTCGACGTCGGACGCCGTGCCGGCCTGACGCCGCTGACCGGGCGTGACCGGGAGTGCACGCTGCTCGACCGGTGCTGGGAAGATGTCGCCGTCCGCGGCAGCCACGCCGTCATGCTGCAGGGCGAGGCCGGGATCGGAAAGTCTCGAATGGTCGACGCCCTCCGGGACCGGGTGGAGCGCCAATCGGCAGCGGTGCTCGAGTGTTTCTGCACCCCGTACACTCAGAACACGCCGCTGTTCCCAATCGTCAGCCTGGTCGAGCGGACCCTCGGGTTCACACGGGAGACCGCGGATGCTGACAAGCTGGCGGCGCTCGAGAACAGGCTGGCGATGCGCGGGCTGCTCACGGCGGAAACATCCGCGCTCATGGCGGGTATCCTCGAGATTCGGCCGGCGGGCGCGGACCCGCTCGTGAACTATTCGCCGCAGAAGCGGCGCGAACGCACGCTCGAAACCCTCCTCGCCTGGCTGATGGCGGTGGCGCACGAGCGGCCGGCCCTCTGGATCGTCGAAGACCTGCATTGGGCGGACCCGACGACACTCGAGTTCGTGAGCTCGGTGCTCCGCTCGTTATCGCCGGAGCCGGTGCTGGTGGTGTTGACGTTCCGGCTGGACTTCGTCGCACCGTGGGAAATCAGCGATCGAGTGTCGTCTCTGGTGCTCAGGCGTCTGTCCCCGGAGGAGACCAGCTCGATGACGGCTTTAGTCGCCCGCGGCAAGACCATGCCTGCCGACGTCCTGAACCAGATCGTCGCGCGCACCGAGGGCGTGCCTCTCTTCGTCGAGGAAGTCACGAAAGCGGTGCTCGAGATGGGCGTGCTGATCGAACGTGAAGACCGGTTCGAGCTGTCCGGGCCGTTGCCGCCCAAACTCATTCCGCCCACGGTACAGGGTTCACTCGATGCCCGCCTCGATCGTCTCGGTCCGGCAAAGGCGACGGCGCAGCTCGCGGCGGCCATCGGGCGTGAATTCGGGTACGACCTGTTGAGCGCCGTGGCCACAGAAGGTGAAGACAATCTGAGAAGGAACCTCGATCGCCTCCTGAGCGCGGAGCTCATCTACCGGCGTGATGATTCGCCGGAGGAGACGTATCTGTTCAAGCACGCGCTCCTGCGCGACGCCGCGTACCAGTCACTGCTCAAGAAGTCCCGGCGAGCGCTGCACGAGCGGATTGGCGAGGCGCTGACGACGCACTTTCCCGAGACCGCGAAACAGCGCCCGGAGCTGCTTGCAGAGCATTACAGCGAGGCAGGGAGTGTCGATCAGGCGGTCAAGCTCTGGCTGCTCTCAGGGCAGCTGGCGGTGGGACGCGGCGCAAACCAGGAAGCCATCCGTCACCTGAAGCGCGGACTGGAACTGATCGACGAGCTGCCGGCTGCCGAGCGGCTCTCGCAGGAGCTGGAATTGCTGATCGCTCTGGTTCCGGCGTTGATCGCGTCCGAAGGCTGGGCGTCCGCCGAGCTCGAAGGGATCTACCGCCGCGCTGGGCAGCTGGTGAACCTGCTCGGCGAGACTCCCCATCGATTCACCGTGCTCTCCGGCACGATGGGGTATCACTTCGTCGCCGGTCGTGTGACACAGGGTCTCGCGCTCAGCAAGCAGCTGTTCGAATTGAGCAGTAGGCTGGGGAATCCACTGCTGCTGACGGTGGCGCACCAGAATTGTTCGGTCGGTCATTGCTATCACGGCGACTTTCATCTCGCCGTCGAGCATGCGGACGCCGGCCTGGCCATGCTGGATATGGAGCGGGAGCGACTGATCGGACGGATGTTCGGTCTGTCCGCGTGCGTCGGGCTGCTGACCTACCAGTACATCGCCTACTGGATGCTTGGGTTTCCACAGCGTTCGATGCAGACCTGCGAACGCGGCCTCGCGCTCGCTC
>DATKHR010000204.1:0-3309 GCA_035510155.1 Vicinamibacterales bacterium | reverse complement strand
GGGCGCCGGCAGGTGGAGACCCCGCCGGGCGTGAACCGCGTGTTGCGGATCGTCGAGCCGCGCTGAGGGGCGCGACACCTCTTCGGTATCGGGCGTTTGACGGACGGCCAACCGGGCCGCACTGTCAAAGCTGCCGGCTATTCCCGCCCGAGATTCGGTGGTAGCGTTGCGCACGAAAGCGGCCACCAGACCTACCACACTATGCCAGCGAAGGGTGTCAGGAAGGCGGAGCTGGCGCGTCGGCGCAATTGTCATCTGACGCCGATCAATCGGATCCTCGCGCCCTCAGTTTCCACCGTCTCCGTTCACCTGTGTCAACCGTGCGTCAGGAGCTCAGTCATGAGAACGTCAGCACGCCTGCTCATCACGACGGCGATTCTCGTAACCGCGGTGCTCATGACGGCGGCACCGACCGCTGCGCAAGCCACCGCGTACGCCCTAACGTACCTGGATCCGATTGATCTCGGCACGTTGGGGGGCAACGAAACGCGCGCGTACGCCGCCAATGGCGCACGCATCGTCGGTGCGTCCCAAACCGGCGATGGCACGATCCACGCCTTCAAGTATGAAAACGGGGCGTTAACCGACCTTGGAACGCTGGGCGGCTCGACGAGTTGGGCGTTTGCGGTCAATTCGGCCGGCGCCGTTACCGGCAGCGCGAGCCTGCCGGACGACGTCGCGGTCCACGCCTTTCTCTGGACCGAGGAAATCGGGATGCTGGATCTGGGCACGCTCGGCGGGACCTACAGCCGTGCGTCGGGCATCAACGAAGCGGGCCAAGTGTCGGGCTGGTCCCAAGTCGCCGGGGACATCTCCTACCACGCGTTCCTGTGGGACCCGATCACCGGCATGAATGACTTGGGCACGTTCGGCGGCGACACCAGCTTTGCGTACGATGTCGGCGCGATCGTGTGCGGCGAAGCCGCGACCGTTGACGGAGCTCGGCATGCGTTCGTCACCAGCAACGGTGGGCTCATCGACCTGGGCACACTGGGCGGCACCTACAGCGCCGCGATCAATTGCAGCGACCCGTCGGGGCGATTCCTCGGAGAATCGAGCGTGAGTGGCGACAGTCCCACGCACGCGGTTTCGTGGAGCGACCGTGTCATCACCGACCTGGGGACATTGGGCGGAACCGAGAGCCGCGCTCTGCGAGAGCGCTTTTTCTTCCCCCTCCAGATCTTCGGCGAATCGCGGACCGTCGATGGCGATCTGCATCCTGTCCGGTGGTGGTTCGGATGGCTCTCGGACCTCGCGCATGTTCTGGGGGCCGAGTCCCAGATTGAATCGGTCGTGCCCCTCACAGGGGACGCGACCAGTGCCGTGGTCTCCGGAGCGGTTTCTGCCGACGCGGACGTCCATGCGTACATCGTGTCCATGCCCACGTTCAGCACCCCGGGTACGCCACGTACGATTAACGATGGCGTGATTGAGGTTCTGAGCCCGATCGTCGGGCGGGCGCATTTCGCGTTTACAACCGACGACGCGACAGCGGATGTGAACGTGCGGGAGGGTCTCTTCTCGTGTAGCCCCTGCCTAGCTGGCAATATCGTGAGCTTGAGCTATGACGTATTCGTGACGGAAGATGCGTCCGGGTCGGCGACTGTTCGAGGCAACGAATACCGAGGCCAATACGGCCCCGTCGCGATACCGCAGGTCCTGTTTACGATCGTGGCCGACTCCTTCACCATCCCGACTACGGGCGAGCAATCGATCACCTTCTCGACCCCGTTCACGTATTCGGGGTACGTCCGCGGGGCGTCGCCGTTCGGAGGTTACTACGATGACCTGTTCGCCGTGGCGCTTCGTGGCGCCGGCACGGCGACGATTCAGCTCTTCAGCTGCGACGCGTGTATCCTCCCCGACGGTCGCCGATACTACGCTGAAACCCAACTGACGTACGCCTTCGCGCCGCAATGATTCGCCGATCGAGCCAAGGATCTAATCGGCCGGCCGCCCGGCGCCGCGACGAATGACGACGATTTGATCGGCGCCGCGGTCGCCGAACACCTCGCGCCGGCCATCGGGCCACAGGACGGAGACGTTCCGAGCGACGGTGTCCCGGCCGAGGCCGACGTGCACCCGCGGATCGTTGCTGGCCAGGTAACTGTAGGCGGCCCTTACATCCCGTCGTATCGTTCGTGATCCGACGGTGATCGTGACCTGCGCGCCGAGCGCATCGCGGTTGTGCTCTTCGAGCACCCGGAACATGATCCAGTGCCCCCGCGGCTTCACGACATTGTGGAGCAGATACGCCCGGCTGTCGCGGTTCACCACCACGATGTCGATGCCGCCGTCGTTGTCGATGTCACCGAAGGCGGCGGCGCGGCTTGTGGCGACGAGCGGCGCGCGCGTTCCGCCGCGCGGCACGACCGGCTCGAACCGCGGCCCAGGGAAGCCTCGAAGCAGCATGCTGGGCTCCGCATATGGATCGGAGGAGAAGAGCTCCGACTGCAGGCCGACGCGGCCGTTGGCCTCGTACAGGTCGAGAGCCCCATCGTTGTCGAAGTCGAGCAGGGCCGTGCCGAACCGCGTGAAGGGACGCGTTGGCGTCCGCAGCCCAACCGAGACCGTGTCGTCGACGAAGAACCGCCCCTGGTTCCTGAAGAACGAGTCCGATTCGCTGTCGAGATTCACGACCAGCAGATCGAGATCGCCATCGTCGTCCGCGTCGACAGCGTAGACACCCATGCCCGACTTGGCGATGCCATCCTGGTCGAGCGCGGTTCCCATCGCGAGCGCCGCCTCGCGGAAGCGGCCATCGCCCTGATTCAGCCACAGATGATTGGGAGTCCGGTCGTTTGCAACGAAGAGGTCGACGCGGCCGTCGCCGTTGAAGTCGCCGGCCACGACGCCGAGTCCGTTCCCGACCGCGGTGAGCAGCCCGGATCGCTCCGACACATCCGTGAACGTGCCGTTCCCGTTGTTGTGATACAGGGTCGAAGCTGACGGGAGATCGTAGCTCGCCGGGCTGCAATAGTCGGACACCCCCGTCAGGCTGAAACACTCGACCTCTGCGGACGGCTTCCAGTTCAGGTAGTGCGTCACGAACAGATCCAGAAGCCCGTCGCCGTCGTAGTCGAGGAAGGCCGCGCTGGTGCTCCAACCCGAGCTCGCCACGCCCGCTTTCGCGGTCACATCGACGAAACCGCCGTGCCCATCATTCTTCAGCAGGACGTTGTGACCGAAGTTGGTGACGTACAGATCCGTGTACCCGTCGTTGTCGAAGTCGCCGGCCGCGACACCCATGCCGTAGCCGCGAACGCCCGCGCCGCTCCGGTCGGTCACATCTTCGAAGGTCCCATCGCC
>DATKHR010000203.1:0-4045 GCA_035510155.1 Vicinamibacterales bacterium | reverse complement strand
GTATCCGTCCGACGAACACCGTTGGTCCAGCGCTCTAGAGTGGCTGCGGTTTTGATCCGGCCGTTCGCTCGACGTTAGCGCTGGCCGCGAGCCCAATGTCGATACGCGGCAATCCACTCCCATCCCGCCGGCGGTCGTAAGGGCAGTGGCAGGTTGAGAATCGGGATCCGCTGTCGGGTTCGGCCGCGACGACAGACCGCGACGATTTCATCCGTATCATCCAGATCGACACGGTCGACGTGAACGGGTTGGCCCAGGACCTCCGTGGTGAAGGGGCAGGCGAGATGCTCCTCGAGCATCGTCAGGAACGCCGTGCGCTGTTCGGACTCGCCGTACGCATCGATGAGCGCCTCTTCCATGAGTTCCTCGAGACGGGCCTTCGAGAGGCGCCGCGGCGCGACGCGTTTTCGCGTCCGGGTTGCGTGGCGTGGCACGCCGAGATGATAGCCGGAGTTGAGACGGACTTACGCCGCGACGAGATGTCGGCCGAACTGCTCGGCCCACCCCTTCGGGGTCAGCTGTGCGATCAGCGACTGTGGATGGGTGGCAACGCGCAGCAGAACATCTTTCAAGTAGTCGAACGTGGGCACGCCAGCGAGCGTGCAGCTCTGCACGAGCGAATAGAGTAAGGCGGTGCGCCGCGCGCCTTCAAAACTCCCAGCGAAGAGCCAGTTCTTCCGTCCTAACGCGACGACCCGCAGCTGGTTCTCCGCGCGATTGTTATCGATGGCGAGGCGCCCATCCTCGACAAACCGTTGGAGTGCCGCCCACTGGTTCGTCAAGTACCGGAGCGCCTCCCCCAGCGGCGACTTCGGCAGGACCGTCTGCGCGAGTTGATCGCGTTCGGCGGCGATCCGGTCAAGCAGTGGCCGCGACTGCGCATGGCGGACATCGCGCCGGGCGTCCGGCGACAGCTCCGCCGTCGCGCGCTCGACGTCGTACAGTTGCCGAATGAGGGCCACGGTGAGCGCGGCACGGGCGTCGGTGGGCAGGGCTTCGACGAATCCTCGTCGCGCATGAGCCCAGCACCCGACCTCATGAATCCGGCCACTCGCATAGAAGGCGTCGTAGCCGGTATAGGCATCCGCCTGGAGATCGCCGACAAAGTTGGCCAGGAACGCTGCCGGTCCGTCGCGCTCGTGCGTCGGCGTTGCATCGAACACGACCTGTCCGGCGATCGGATCCAGATACGTCCACAGCCGGCCCTTCCGACTCCCGCCGGCGGCCTCGAGAATCGTCACCGACGTATCGTCGGTTTGGAGATAGGACGCGCGGGTGACCTGGCGCCGGAGTTCGTCGCCGATCGGCGTCAACGCCGTCGCGACCCCGGCGACCCAGTCGCACAAGGTCGAGCGCGACAGATCCAGGTGTTGCCGCAGAAAGATGCGTTCGAGGCGGTAGAGGGGCAGATGATCCACGAATTTCGAGACCACCACCTGCGCGAGCAGACCCTCGCCGGCGAGCGATTTCTCCAAGGCTTGCGGCGGGGCCGGGGCTTCCACCACACCGTCGTGGCAGTGCGGGCACGCGTACTTGAAGCGGACCGTTTCGATCACCCGCATACTCGCGGGCACATACTCCAGCTTTTCCGTCACCGTCTCCCCGATCCGCGTCTTGGTGTGGCCGCAGGCGCAGACCTTGTCGGTGTCAGCGACATCGAGTTCGACGCGCTGGCGCGGCAACGTGGGCGGCAGCGGCTGGCGACCGGTCGGCCGTCCCACCCGCCGCCGCGGTCGGCCGGGGCGCTCCCCCGAGTCCATTTCGACCGGCTCGGGCGCGGCGCCTGGCTCAATGTGCAGTTGCGCAAAGGCAAACCGCAATTGATCGGCGCTGACGCGTTCGGATTTCTTGCCGAACAACCGCTGACAGAGGAGATCGAGTTGATGCCGTAGCGACGTGTTCTCGCGTTGCAGCCGGGCGAGCTCGTCGTGGAGTGTGGCGATCAGCGTCTGGGCCGTCGCGAGATCGGGCACCTCCGTCACCGGGCGCTGATCCGACACGCGGACATCATACGCGACGCCGACCTCCCGTACAAGATCGCGCACGCACTTACGCCACGCGCTCGTACCAGCGACGCCGACGTGTCTGCGACAGGTCCACGCCTGCCAATAAGAGGGCGAGGTCCGCACTGCGCATTTCGACCACACCCGCCGCATCCTCGTCCGGCCACGCGAAGGTCCCGCGCTCAAGACGCTTATAGAGAATCCAAAAGCCGGACCGATCCCAGGCCAGCACCTTCAAGCGATCGCCCCGTCGATTTCGAAACAAAAAGAGATGACCGGACAGCGGGTCGTGCGCGAACCGTTCGCGCACCAGCGCGGCGAGCCCGTCGATCGATCGCCGCAAATCCGTCGAGCCCACCGCGACGTAGATGCGGACGGCGGGCGAGAGCGTCAGCATCCGGTCCGGAGCACCTGAACGACCCGGCGCAGGAGGTCCGCCGACGTGTTCGTCGCGACGCGCACCCGATCCCCACTCGCGAGCACAATCTCGAGATCCGCCGCCGTCTCAGCGACCACCCGCACACGGGCGAGCTTCACCCGGCGAGACGGACGACGCCGGGTCGCACGCTCCTCCCCGGTCAGTTGCTGTCGCCAGTGATACAACACATACGGTGAGACGCCCTGTTCTTGCGCAAACGCACGAGCGGACCGTCCGCTCTCGCGCCAACGTCGCGCGAGATCGAGTCGCTGCGTGCGGAGCTCCTCAGGAGCCGTGGCCATGCAGGTGACCTCCCGGGAGAAAGGATCGCCCAGAACGCCATCATAGGAAATACGGTGTTTATCGGACGCTTACCTCGAATTCCGTGACCCATTGAGTGCGGGTCTCGAGTCGTCATCGTGGCCTCCCTTCGCAATCGGCCTGAGAAGTCCCAACAGGAAGGACTTGAAGAGTTCGCGACTCAGCGGCTCAGCTTATGTGCAGCGGTGGGGCGAAGGTAAGCGAAGAGACGAAGTCTCCCGCTTGGCGGAATTCTAAAGAAGGGACTCTATGGGGAGACGAACGCCACGCCGAGCGACTGGAGATCCTCGAGCAGCGTCCGGAGTGCTCTACCATCTGTGAATGACGGCAGAACGTCGTGCGCTCGCTCAGCGCGGTCGACGCCTCGAGTACTTCACGATTGGCTGGAACAGCCTCGAAGGCATCATCGCGGTACTCGCCGGGGCCATGTCCGGGAGCATTTCACTGCTTGGTTTCGGCGTCGACAGTTTCATTGAAGTGAGTTCAGGCGCGGCCCTGCTGTGGCGGATGGCGGTCGATGCGGACGAGCAGCAGCGCCAGCGGCGAGAACGGCTCACGCTCAGACTCGTCGGCGTGAGTTTTCTGTTGCTATCGGCGTACGTCTGCTTTGAAGCCATCCGTGATTTGGTCGGCCGCTCCGCACCAGCATCGAGTCGCATTGGTATCGCGTTGGCGTGTGTCTCACTGGTTGTCATGCCGCTGTTGTCGCGAGCGAAGCGGCAAGTGGGCCGGGCATTGGGAAGCGCTGCGATGCAAGCAGATGCCACACAGACGGCATTTTGCAGTTGGCTATCGGGTATCCTCCTTGGCGGGCTGCTGCTCAATTCGGCATTCGGCTTGTGGTGGGCGGATCCGGTCGCCGCCCTTGTGATGACACCGATCATCGCGAAAGAAGGGATCGAAGGACTTCGCGGCGATCCGTGCTGTGACTAGCGTGGGCTGTCTGGCGGCAACCCGTTGCCAGGAGCCGCGCCCCGTTACGGAGTGTTCCGAAAACAAGTCTTTACCGATCGCCGAGGCCAACTCTGCGACGCCTCGGAATAGGCGAGACTGCGGGCGAAAGCGTTGCCGGTTCAGAGCGGACTTTTGAAACAGGCGTTCGTCCTCACGTCTCGTCGCGCCGCGCCAGAATGAGACGACTAGCGGTTCTGACTCCATGTCATTCCACAGGTTCGCTTGGGTTCACTGGGCATGATCCACACGCTCGTCCCTTCAATACACACGCGACGGTGGCGGCGACGAGTCAGCGCCGATCGTGCCGATATCCGCGCCAATCAGCTCCACGAGGGTAGATGCGACGGCG
>DATKHR010000202.1:0-7583 GCA_035510155.1 Vicinamibacterales bacterium | reverse complement strand
GCGGCGAGATCCACGCTCGCGAGAAGTGATTCAATTCAAAGGCCTTAACCAGCTTCGACGCACCCGCGCCCGCCGCGCGGCCACCACCTGGCTCCGCGCAGCCGGAGTTTCTCCCTAATGTCGGAGGCGCCTGAGCCCCCGACGCCCGCATTGCCCGACGTTGCGGGATTCGCGCGTCGCCTTCGCTCGGTGCCCAGCTTGCTTACGACTGATCGCATGACTGCGCTCGGCCGCATGCGGATGAATGAGATGGGCCACAGATCCGCGCGTGCCGCGTGCTGGATCGTGATCGCCCTGGCGGCGTTCGCGGCCACGTCCGTCACGCATTGGGACGGGGCACAGGTCGTCGCACCGCCGGAAGCGACGGCCAAGACCTGGATCGGGAGGGCCACCGAAATCGAGGCCGACCTGCGCACGGCGCGGATTGTCAGGACCGAACGGACGGAGCGCGGGGTCACGCAGCCGGTGCGCGCGTTCTTCGAGGCCGGCGGCCCGGTGACCTCGATGACATGGAAAGCGCTCCCGCCGTGCCGATCCCGCGGTTTCTACGAGAGCTACAAGTCCGAAATCGCCGCCTACGACATCGACAAATTGCTGGAGCTCGACATGGTCCCGCCGAAAGTCGAGCGGGACGTCGATGGCGTCACCGGCGTGGCGGTGATGTGGGTGGAGCCGACGAAAAGCTTCGCGGCTCTGGGCGGAATCCCCAAGCCGCCGCCGGCGCGGCTCGAGAAATGGAATCGGGAGCTCATTCGGGCCAAGATGTTTCACAACCTCATCGGCGACATCGACCCGAACCTCGGGAACTGGCTCGTGGACCCTGCGTGGAACGTGATCTTGATCGATCAGTCGCGCGCGCTGACCACCACCACCAAGCTGGTTCACCAGCTGCAGCGCATCGACCAGCCGCTCTGGGAGCGCATGCGCGCGCTCTCGGAAGACGGGCTGGCGCGCGCCCTCTCCCAGTGGCTCGACCGGGATCAGATTCGAGCGCTCCTGGATCGCCGTACGGGGATGCAGGAGCAGATCGATCGGCTGGTGCGTGCGAAAGGACAGACGCAGGTGTTCGTCCGTTAGGGTCCAGTTCACCGAGCCCAATGCAGCACGTCGCGCACGATGGACCATCGAGGCGCCCTGGACGTGCTGTCCTGTCCCAGAATCCAGTGCGCGAACAGCTCGTCGATCGTGTCGTCCTTGTGCTTCAGCTCGATCCAGGTGTTGACCATCGACGTCATCGGTTCGTCACGGCCCGCAATGATGTAGGCCAACGGCACCTTGAACGGACGGGGCTTGGGTATTGCCACCGAGTACTCCGGATGCAGCAGCGTATAGGCCGCCCCCCGCTCGGCGGTCGCAACCGCCGCATCGATGGGAGGATCGTGGGGCGCGAACATGTCGTCCATCCGATCGATCGGGACGATATCGACATCGGTCAGCTCGTCGCGGATCTTCTGCACGAAATACGGCTCGTTCGGCACGCCGAGCCGCAGGTGGCCCATCGCACGCACGCTCGACCAGTCCGAGAACGCTCGGGCCAGATGGTCAGGCACAATGAAGGCGACGGTCTCGTCGAGGTACGACGCCGAGAACTGCACGTGCAGTGCGCGGTGCGCCGTCACCGCCGCGCCGGACATGACGAGGTCGCACAGGGCCGAATCGAGGCCGCCATCAAGGATCGTGCGGTCAATGGGAACAAGCTCCAGTTCGACCTCAAGGTCCCGCGCGAGCTGGAGCGCCATCTCGACGTCGAATCCAACGAGCTCGCCGTAACGGTTGACGAACGCGAACGGCAGGCTGTCGCCGAAGTAGCCGACGCGCAGCGCTCCGCGGCTGCGCACGCGATCGAGGATCGACGACTTCACGGCAGGCAGCAGTGGAATCGGCTCGCCGCTCCTGAACACGCGCGCCGTCCCACGATCGCGCAGCATGCGCATCCCGGTCAGCGTCACGTCTTTGTCGTAAGGGCGATTCAACGTCGTCTGGAGGAGCACACGCGATCCGCCGACCACGCCGGCGGTCAGCAGGATTGTGACTGTCGCAAAGCGGATCAGTTTTCGGCCGTCGATCGTGAGCGCCCCGGTCACGGCACACGTTCCCAGCACCGCGATCGTGAGCGTATGAACGGCGGCGAGGAGGGTGCCGAACCGCGCGTTGACGACCCCTGACGCCACGAACAGGTGGAATGTGTCGGCGGGAATCCGGAAGAGATCGAGAAGAAACGGAATGGCCGCGTTCACGTTCCCGAACATGACGAGCAGTCCGGCGCCGGCGAGCCGCGGATACTGGGCCAGCGGCACACGTTGATCGACGAACCAGCCGGCGAACAGCAGGAAGCTCAGAGACAGGACCTTGCCGGTGTGCGGAAAATTGAAGGACGCGGGAACGATCACGTCGGTCGCGGCGCTGGAATCGCGTTCGACGGTCGCGTGCTCTCGAATCAACGCCTTGGCCTGCTCGGTGAGAAGCGGCAGCACCGCGAACAGGCTCGTCGTCATGAACGCCATCACGAGCGCGTCACGGGCGCGGGACATGAGCGGCCGATAGGGTACGGGCGTCAACGCCGCGACGAGCCCAGGCAACACCCAGATGCTCAACAGCAGCGACATGCCGACGTAACTGACCAGGTAAACCTGGAGCCGCGAGAGATCCTCGAAGCTCATCGTCCCTGCGACGACAGCGGCGATCGCAAACATCCCGTATGGTGACAGCGCCACGACGAAGCTCGTCGCCTTCGACACGGCGCGCGCGGCAACGTCGAGCACCTCCAGCAGACGCGCCTTCTCCGGCACCAGAGCGAGGGACGCGCCCAGCACGATGCTGAACAGGACGACCGCCGGAATGACGCTGTTCGCCAGCGAATAGAACGGATTGGTTGGAATATAGAGGTTCAGGAGGTCGAACGGCTCGCGTTCCTCGAGGAGCGCGGTGCTGAAGAACGACGCGCTCTGATTCGGCGGGAACATCAGCGGGAACAACAGGACTGCCGCAATCGCCAACGCCCACAGGAGTGCCAGGACCAGGCCGACGCGTGTCCCGAGCGCGCGCGCTTGCGCCGCGTTGAGCCCACCGAGTCCGGCGACGATGGACACGGTGACGTACGGAAGCACGGTCATCTGCAGGAGCTTGATGTACGCGTCGGCGCCGAACTGGAAAAAGGCCACGCGCTCGCCGAAGAACAGCCCCAGCGCCGCGCCGGCCGCGGCACCGATAGCGATTTGGGCCGACAGGGAGAGGCGGGTCGTCCGCGGCGAGCCTGCGGGGCCGATGGTCGTCACCACAGCCCTTGCCACCTAGCCGGGAATGCGGTATTCGGCCACCAGCGCCGTCACGTCATCGTCCGCCCCCGAGGCGACCGCCAGCTCCACGAGCGCTCGACACGTGTCGGGCGGTGACCGGCGCGACGCGAGCGCCGCGCCGATCGCCGGCTCGTCGACCGCATCCGTCAGGCCGTTCGTACAGACGAGCACGATGTCTTTGTCGGCGAGCTGGAACCGCTCGAGATCGATCGTCGGGCCCGTGAACCCGCGCATGCCGATGGCGTTCGTGAGCACGTGTCTGAGATCCTGGGCCACGAGATTCACGTCCACGAGCGGCGCGAGGGGGACGGTCGATTCCTGGGCGCCGCGGATCGTGTGATCGCGCGTCAGCCGCATCAACTGGCGCTCGCGAAACAGATACGCGCGGGAGTGACCCACGTGCGCAAAGAACAGGTCGCGACCGGCGCCGAATACCGCTGTCAACGTCGTCTGCAGCGTCGGCATCGACGCGGTCACCGCATCGTTCACGAGGGTCCTGTCAACCTGTCGATAGAACATCTCCGCGCGGCTCAGGATCTCTTGCGCGACCTGGTCATCGATTCTCAAGTTCCACTTGCCGAAGTGACGGACGAGATGGAGGAGCGTGGCAAGGGCGAGACGACTGGCGGTTTGGCCGGCGCCAGTACCGCCCAGGCCATCGGCGACCACCATCGCGTAACCGTACTCGTCGAACCCCTTCCCGATGACCGCCTCGGGCAGGCTTGTTAAGAGCGTCGACTGATGCCGTCCGAGCCTGATGACCAGATAGTGATCTTCGTTGACCATCCGCGACCGGCCGCGACGCGAATCGGCGCCGAACGCCACCTGCACGGTCGCGGACGGCGGCGGGAACTCGTAGGCGACCGGGGGGGAACCTGCCCGACTCCCGCCGCTGTCGTCGTCTCCTGCCGTCATCGTCGTCGCTCCGTACTTGGGCCGATCACAATTCCGCCCTTCCCGTTTCGTGCGCACGGGCGTGCAGACGCCGCCTCAAGCCGAACGCCACGGCGAGCCAGCCGCCGGCGAACGCCGTTGTCAGGAGTGCGAACCCGCCGGCGGTGAGTGCGACGAGCTCCCCGGAGAAGACAATGCCGGCCGACAGGACGTCGCCCGCCCTGACGCAGAAGGAATCGACGGCCTGCTTCGCCTTGTACTTGGCTTCGCGGCTCGTCGGCAGCCACAGCGCCTGCTTCGTTGTGTTGCCGAGGGAGTAGTCGAGGCTGTTGTCCAAGATCTTCAGCCACCGAATCGCCTCGAACGACGGGGCGCGCAGCATCATCGCGTAGCCCGTCAGCGCGACGATCGGATGGATGAAGAGCGCGCGCCCCACCCCGAGGAACCGGAACACGCGCGACACCACGAACATCTGCAGCAGGAACCCGATCAGATTCACATAGCTGAAATAGCTGCTGTAGGTCGTGCCGATGAACTCCTGCCTGGCCGCCTCGGTGCCAGGCCCGTCGCCGTACAACGTGTTCGCTGCGGCCACGACGTACCGGCCGAAGAGGTACTCTCCCGACGTGTTGACGACGTTCAAGAGAAGAACGAGCGCGGCGATGAGCATGAGGTAGCGATCGGACGCGATCATCTGGAAGCCGCGCACGTCGGTCTGCAGCTTCTCTTCCGATCGCGCGGCCTGCAGCGGCTTCCCGCGCGCGCTGAGTCGGTCGACCAGGCGCGCGAGGACGACGCACACGACGAGAATGGCGCCGCCCCCGGCGAGCAGCCGCGCGGGTCCCGACGACTCCACGAGCCCGCCGGCGCGCACCGCCCCCAGCCACGCGCCGAGGCTGCTGCCGACGCCAATCAGCGGGAACAGGCGCTTGCCCTGTTCCTCGGTGTACAGATCGTTGGCGAACGCCCAGAACTGGGCGATCACCATCACATTGAAGATGCCGACCCAGATGAAATACACGATGCCGATGCGGACGTGCGCCGACAAGGCGACGATGAACAGCCCGAGGTTGGCGGCGAAAAACAGCGTCACCCACTGGATGAGCTGCACGCGGTTGACCCGCGACGCGAACGCGCCGTACGCCGGCACGAGGACCAGGAGCAGCAGCGCCTGCCCCGCCGACGAGTAGCTCTTCACCTCGGCCCCGCCCTCGCTGAGGATGAACTGCTCGCGCGCGGTCTTGAGCAGATAGTAGCCGGCGAGAATCAAGAACATGGTCAGCGCCATCAGGAGCGCGCTCGGGGCCTCGCCCCGACGCACATCGGCGATCGGCGAGAGCAAGTGTTCGAGGACGCCTTTGTCGGCCTGCGGTGGGGGCGCATCCTGGCGAGCCAGCACCGGCACAGCCATCACCTCTCGGCGCCGCGCGGAGCGGGCGAGCTGCCGGTCAACGGCTGCGCCGGTCGCTCGAGTCCGACCAGCTTCCATCCAACGGACGTCCGCCGGAAGTACGTGCGGACGGGCTGTCGCCACGACGGGTGCGCGTCGCTCGTGCAGGCGACGTCAATTTCGACGAACTGTCCGCCGTCACGCGACCAGCCCGCCGGCGCAGTGACGGACGTCGTCGCGCTCTCGGCCGCGCCGATCGGGCGCGTCGCGCCCGTCGCGTTGTCGAACCACGACCAGGTGGTGGTGTAAGCGGTTGGCGCCTCGGCAACTCCAGCCGCGACCGCGGCGTTCTCGAAGACCAGTGTGCCGTCAGGCGACAGCTTCGGATCGACCACGGGGTTGATCGCCGGTAGATAGGCCTGCGCGATGCGGTCACGGCGCTGCATCAGCACGGCGGCGAGGTGGCGTTCGGCCGCCGGATCGCTGAACTGGCCTTCGTGAACCGCCGCGCGGATCAACTCGTCGCTGAATGCCGCCACCCGCCGCGCCGCCCAGAACGCGTCGTCGGCGTCCAGGTTCATGTACGCCGTCGTCGGGGTCTGCGGCTTCCAGGTGGTGGGGTCGAAGCGCTCGCCTTCGAAGCGCCCGACTGACGGGTACTCGACGTACGGTACGGTCTGCCACGGGCTGAGGTCGAACCCGAACGACAACAGGCGCTTGCGCATGGCGGGGCCGTCGTAGAAGTACTCCCAGCCCTGGTCCCACACACCGTAGTCGTTCGCCATGCCCAGGCTGGAGCCGACGTCCTGCAGGTAGTGCCTGATCACCGAGTGGCCATTCGCCGCCACGAGCTCGTCGAGCGTGTTCCCGGCCTTGAGATCGACGAGGTTCATCCACGCTCCAAAGACGCGCAGCGCGCGCAGCTCCCGGCGGTGCTCGTGCGGCACGAGATCGTTCGGATCGTCGGGCCGCGTCCCCGCGTATCGGAAGTTGCCGAGCACCTTGCCTTCCAGCAGGCGCCCGACGGACGCGCGATACGTGCCGTCGTTCGTCCGCGCGGCGCGCTCGAGCACGACTTGCATGTCGTCTCGTGTGAACGGCGTCCTTTCGCCCGACAGTCGGCGCTTGGTGGCCGTCGGATCGATGACAACCCGCCGCGGATCGAATGTCGTAATGAACGTCTCGACCTGGTTGTAGCCGAGGGCCCAGAACACCTTGGTGGCTATCTGTACGTCTGCCGTGCTTGCGCCGGGGTACTCCGGCGGATCGAATTGCAGGAACCACGTCTGCCCGTTGCCATCTTTCACCGTGAACCCGGGGTTGGTGCCCGATGTCTTCTCGCGCAGAATGACCCATTGCTCGGGCGCCGGCCTCGCGTCCGAGTTCGGACCGCGGGCAATCTGCTCCGCGGACATGCGCGATGTGCCGACACGGTTCGTGAACCAGCTCGAATCCGGCACCTCGTCGATGGTGTTCACGTTGAGCGCGCGCGTGTTCGACGGTTTGCGCCGCGCGGTTACGAAGAGGTTAGAAGCATACTCAAAGAAGAGCTCGATGCCGAGCGGTGCCGCGCCTCCGGCATCACTGGCTTCGGGCTCGCAAGGAATCGGGTCGTCGTCGTAGAAGCGTGGGCCGGCCGGTGAAACGGGAGCGACCAGGGCTGCGACGAGCGCCACGATGAGAACGAATCGGCCGCGCATGACACCTCTCCTCAGAACGCGTGAGACGCAGCGATCACGAAGCCGAAGCCGTCGCTGCCCTTGGCGAGCTCGAGGCGCAGCGGCGTCGTCAGCGGCCCGTGGAAGCGGAATCCGATGCCGGCGTCGTTCTTGAGATCATTGAACTTGAGCGCGTCCAGACGAGGGGCCACGCGGCCAGTGTCGTAGAACACGGCCATGTCCAGGAACCGGTTCGCGATCACGCGCCACTCCGCCTGAAGCAGCAGACTGTTCAGATCGCGCAGCCGCCAGCTCGCGTACGCGCGGAGGTCCGACCCGCCGCCG
>DATKHR010000201.1:0-3163 GCA_035510155.1 Vicinamibacterales bacterium | reverse complement strand
CCGCGGCCCCGTCCATCTGGGAACAGCGCCGGGAGCAACCGGGGACCGCGCGTGAGGCGAGTAGACGGGTAGAGCCTGTCCGGGATCATGTTCCCTGCCCAATAGCAGCCCCTTGCCACCTACACGACGGGAACTCGCGCAAGAAAGTGCAGAATGTTCGTGGAGTCTTCATGTCCTGCGGACACCCCGTTGCATGAAAATGGGGCTTGTGGTCCTTCGGCGTTCGGCCCACAACATGTTGTGGAATCGACCGCATTTTCTGAGCAGATAGCTCCGCGAACATCCGCGGCCGTCAGCGGCTAACCAGCGGCAGCTCGATGAAGCTGGCCTGACTCGGCGCATGATAGACGCGCTGCGTCGCCTTGCGATAATCGCCCGGCGACGCAAAGAAGATGTTGCGCACGAACGTCTGCGGATTGCGGTCGTAGAGCGGGAACCAGCTCGATTGCACCTGCACCATGAGCCGATGGCCCGCCAGGAATACGTGGTTCGCCGTCGGCAGTGCCCACGCGTACAGCAGCGGCGTGTCGGGCGTTATCGCCTTCGCCGTCTCGTAACCCTCGCGGTAGCGGCCACGGAAGATGTCCATCGACACCGCGAGCTGATAGCCGCCGAGTTCCGGGCGTCCGGGCACCTGGTCGGGGTAGACGTCGACGAGCTTCACCACCCAGTCCGAATCGGTGCCGCTCGTTGACGCAACGAGATTCACCATCGGTTGCCCGCTGATCTTCACCGGCGTCGCGAGCGGAGCCGACGCGAACGCGAGCACGTCGGGCCGGCCTGAGGCTTCGCGTTGATCGGTCACCAGCCACTGCGACCACGTCTTGCTCTGAATCGGACGCGCCTGATACGGCACCGGCTTGGCGGGATCGGAAATGTATTCGTCGAACGGCGCATCGCCCGGGTGCGGCGCTTCGAAGCCGAGCGTCAGGCGCTGACCGAGGTAGAGCGGCGTCGGCTTCACCGCGCAGCTGCCGGCGCAGCCCGCGGGCCACGTCGTCAGGCTCTGCCACTCGTTGGTGCCGGTCTCGAACGCCGTGACCGGCGCGATGCGATGGTCCCCGGCGCCGTCCTTCAGATAGTGGTCGAGGAACGGACGAAGAAGGCGCTGCCGGAAGTACAGCGCCGTGTCGCTGCCGAAGCGCAGCGGACCGAGCGTCGAGCCGTCGCCGATCTCCTGCCCGTGGTACCACGGGCCCATCACGAGAAACACTTTGTCGTTCGCCGTGTCCTTCGGCTCGATCGCCTTGTAAACAGAAATCGCGCCGTAGATGTCCTCCTGATCCCATAGGCTGTGAACGAGCATCACCGGCACGGTCAGCGGTTCTTTCGCCAACAGCTTGTCGACCGCCTGCTCGCGCCAGAACGCGTCGTAGGCTGGATGCTCGACGATCTTCTGCCAGAAGCCGAGCTGCTTGAGCCCGCGGCGGCGTCCCATTTCTCCCGCCGATCCGCCGCGCATGAATTCGTCGTAGTCGTCGGCGTGCGTCGACCACCACTTCACGTCGTTCGATCGCGTCGCTTCCTGGCTGTAGATGAATCCGAGCCCGAACTGTCGGAACGCGCCGTTGTGGGACCAGTCGTCGCCCATCCAGCCGTCGACCATCGGATTCATCGGCACCGATACCTTCAGCGCCGGATGCGGATGGAAGAGCGCCATCAGCGGCAGGAAGCCGTCGTACGAAATACCGAGGATGCCGACCTTGCCGTTGCTCTCGGGAACGTTCTTCACCAGCCAGTCGATGGTGTCGTACGTGTCGGTGGCGTGATCGACCGGCGTGGGGTTGAGCGGTCCGCGCAGCGGCCGGTTCATCACGTAGTCGCCTTCCGATCCGTACTTGCCGCGGACGTCTTGCACCACGCGGATGTAGCCGCCCTCCACGATGACGTCGGTGGCGTTGTCGTACCCGAACAGCACCGATCCGAGATGCGAGCTCTCGGCATGGCTGGTGAGCGCGGTCGCGTTATACGGCGTGCGCGTGAGCAGGATCGGCGCCGACGTCTTCCCCAGCGCGATTTTCGGCACGAGGATGACCGTGTGCAGCCGCACACTGTCACGCATCGGGATCATCACGTCGCGGCGGACGAAGTCGAAGTCGTCGGTGACCGGCTTGAACTCGGCCGGCGTCTCGCTCGGCAGCGCCGGATATTTCGGCTTCTGCGGCGCCGTCGATTGCGCCGACACCGTCGCCGTCACGAGCAACGCAACAAGACACATTCGCATAGTGTTTTCGCAGCTCCATTTCTTCGCCGCGGCCTTCTTCTCGAAGTACGCCGCGCGCAGCGCGTTGATCAAACGCGCCTCGAGTCCGGGTGCATTGCCCTGATAAGTCTGCCCGCGATCCGCGCGGAACTTGTCGACGGCGGCGATCGCCTCTTCGTCGTAGAGCGCGGAGTCGCGCCTATAGTCGGCGCTGGCGCGCCGCGATTCCGCCAATCAACTTCTCGCACTGCGCGGGATCGCTCTTGCGGAGATCCTGCATCTTCGGCGTGTTCGACGACGGCGGCCGATCCGAAATGCCGCGACCGACGGACGCCAGTTACCGACCGCGTGAAGCATGCATTTCGCCCCGAGCATCCGGTCCCTCGACGCGCGAGAAGCACACGGCGATTATAGGCGTGGCGGCCCTGGCGTGGCCTGGCGGTAGGGTCGGGAACGTTGCTCGACATGTCCTTGTCACCGTGCTGCCCCTAACCACCCCGCCGGAGTGACGTGCCGCTAGAGGGCTCGGCCTCCGGAGTTCTTTTTTGTCGAGGCCACCACTGGGTTCACTTACGTTGCGGCCCCGTGCTGTGCAGTAATTCGATCGACGTCCCGGCAGGCCGAATCCCGAACCGCCGTCGACAAGTTCGGAGAATAAAACAGTGAAGATGTGAGCGGTGGGTGCTGTCGGCATCGGTCTCGGAGCGTCGAAGAGTCCCTTCGCGAGCGATGCTAGCATCTCGCGCGCGTATCAGTGCCTGAAGTGCCGAAATACGATCAGGCTCCGCCGCGTGTTCTCGGGGAACCCAGCCAGCCGCTTTGATAGCGCCGTAGCCGGCGTTAGCCAGGCCCACGCAGTCGATTGTTCAGCCAGATTGTCCCGAACTTGTCCCCGAATCTCGTCAAAATGGTCGGTTGGTCTCAAAACTCTTGCGCGAGCCCTCCGGCCTCGCACCAACG
>DATKHR010000200.1:0-10419 GCA_035510155.1 Vicinamibacterales bacterium | reverse complement strand
TTTCAGAACGCACGGTGTCGCGGTATCTGCCAGCCCGACGGACGACACGGTCCCAAACCTGGCGGACCTTCTTCGCGAACCACGTCGGCAACCTGGCGTTCACCTCGACGATGATGTCGTCGTTCGCGACGAGCCATGACGACGTCGACGCCTCATTTTGGCCGTGCCGCCCTGTTTCGCTGTCATGCGGGTCCACTCCGTGGGCCGTGGTTGATTGGCCTGCCTCGCATCAACCGGCGTCTCTGGGCCGCTGTTTCGTGCAGAATCACCTTTGCCGCCGCACCCGCACACGTTTCACATCTGGCACGGACCCGCCGCGGTCGAGAGCCGTCGAAACTTGTGCTGGCCGTCCTCCATCCAGGGCTTCTTTCGCCGAAGGAGCTTCGGTTAGATTCAAGCGCGGCCCACACGGGGATCCTGCTTCGACATCGGCAAGGGTTGGATCATTCCGTGTCTAATTCTCGCGAGCGAGCCGAATCGTCGTTCGTCGCTGGAGTTGAAAGCGCACATCTTCTAACGGCGACGCGCAGAGTATTGGCGAGGGACAGCTGCCCTGCAGACGGTCTTTCCAAACGATCTTTGAGAACCAGCTCAATGGTTGGTGGCGGGATCGGACGACGTGGCCGATGCCGCGGTCCTTTGAAACTTTCAGCCGCTGGTTCGACTGCCAGTTCCACTCGACGTTGCTCGACCTGACGGACGGGCCTCTCATCGAGGAATACGTCTAAGGCGACTCGGGCGACGGGTTACGGAGTGTCGACTGAGTTTCTGGACACTACGACGCCCAATTATTCGTTCAATCACGCACGCTCCGGACCAAACAGTTGCTCGGCCTCAACGGCTCCACTGGCTCACTTCGATCTCACCGCTCCCGCCGCCGCCATTCTGACCTGCGACTGATTTTCATCCGCTTCGCGGGCCGAAGGCCCAGGCTCAACCAGTTGCGAAACTCGTCCCAGACACTTTGCCAGTCTTCTCGATTGGTTAGCGCTTGTCGGCGCGAATGAGGGAGCGGCTGACGTCCTCGAACCCCTCGCCGCTCGTCGCGCCCTGCACGATCAGCATGTAATCGCCGGATTCGAACGCGCTGGCTGGCACGCTGAGCGAAATCTCTGCGCCGGATCCGGTGGCTACCTTTGTCAGTTCGCCACGACTGAGGATTTCGGCACCACCGACGCTGCGAAGGCTCACTCGATATGACGGGTAGTCGAGCTGCGGCAGGCTCAATTGCAGGAGGACCTCCGAGGTCCCCGCAGGGATGACAAGCAGGGTTGGAGAGGATGTGTCAGCGGCCCTCACGCCACCGACCCTGATCGCCAACGCTACGACGGACGGAGGACGCGTTACGGCGGCTTGATCGGCGCCTGCCTTCTCCGCAGCAGCGCGTGCGCCCGCTTCGCGCTCTCGGCGATCCTCGTCGATACGTGCCGCTTTTCGTTGGACAGCTTCTTGCCGCGTTCGACGGGCTTCGAAGACCAACCAGACGCCAGACGCGATGACGATTGTCGCGAACGCCAAGCCCAGTGCCGGCTTCGGCCTGAGCATGCGGTCGAGAGCCGCTCGCCAGTCAAACCAGGCGTCGGCAGAGGACGCGCCGACGGCAACCGGTGTTTCCGCTCGATCGAGTCTGGTCAGCAGCGCTTCGGCAAACTTCACCCGCTCGCGCCGCTGCGGACGCGCCAGATAAACGCGTTCGAACCGCTCGCGTGCCTCGGGCGCCAGCTTTCCGCGTACGTAGTCGTCCACCAGGTCGCTCTCGGCTCTCGCGACTTCACCGAAGATGTTCGGGTCGGCAATGTATTGCTCCTCGAGTGCAGTCCGCTCGTCCTCAGAGAGCTCACCGAGCAGGTAGCGGGTCAAGTACGTCGAGTCGTTCATGGCGTCGATGTCCTGCTGACGCACGCCGAAACACATCGTTCGAGCTTGTCGCGCAGACGCTGTGCCCGGTTAGCCAGTGCCTCGCCGCGAACGCCCAGCTGCTCGGCGAGCCTTCGGCGCCCCTCAATCCGCCCCTGTTTGTCGTCCCGGTAATACCCGATGATCAAGTCACGGCTGTCCGCCGGCAGCTCGCGCAGGCAGTCATCCAGGCAGTCTAATCGCATCTCTTTCTCGGTCGCTTCGGAAATCGTGGCGGCCGAGGTGAGCCCGATGTTCGCCTCCATTGGCACGCGCCTGGCCTCGGGCCATTTACGGGTTTCGAGCAGGACGAGACGCGCGACCCTGTAACTGTACCCGACGATGTTCTCGATCGCGATTCCTTCGGCAAGCTTGCCCGCGACTCGATCGAACGTCTCGTCGGTGTGGTCTTGAGGGAACGGCGCGCCGCCCCACTCGAAGAAACGCACCAGGTTGCGCCGCAACTCTTCATAGCGGTCGGCGGCGCGCCCACGATCCGGGTCGAGGTGGTCGAGCAGCCTCTCGAACGCGTTCTCGGTGAGCCCGATCCGCATTTAGTACCGGCCGTTCAGATTTCCCCACTCGCCGGACTGAATGAAGCCTGCCCAGTAGTACGGATGCCTCCGGGCCTTGTCATGCAACAGATCCAGCTGCGCCCGCCGAAGCGCGTCGGCTCTGCCCACGGACCTCGTTAGGAGCGTGTAGTACCCAATCATCAAGTCCTGCGTGCTGCGATCTGAGATGGGCCAGAGACTCATCATCTGACTTTCACTGCCCGCGAGGACGAGTGCGCGCCGCAGCCCGTACACGCCGTCGCCGTTCCGCACGTCGCCAACGCCGGTGTCGCACGCTGAGAGGACGACCAGCTTCGTTCCCCACAGGTCGAGGTCCGTCGCCTCGAGCGCTGTCAACACGCCGTCGTCCGAGCCGCTCCTGCCCTGGTTGGCCCCGGCGAGCGCCAAACCGGAACGCAGCAGCGGATTCTCGGTCCATGCGGCCCACTTTCCGAGCCTGGTCCCCGTCGGGTCTGCCGCGGTCCGTGGACGCCGGAGGGGCACGGCGCCGCCGTCGAGAAAAAAGCCGTGAGTCGCGATATGAAGGATACGCGGTCCGCTCAGGCGCCTGAGCGCGGCTTCGGTGGCCTGTTCGCCGGTGAGGAGCGTGGCCTCCGGCAGCAGCGCCTTGAGCGCTCGCACTTCGTTGGCCGCGCCGGGCAGCGGCCCGAAGAAGATCTGGGAATCGTCCACGCGTGCGCGCTTCGCCGCTGTCTGGTTCGCCGGCGCCAGAGCGGGCTCGCCAAAGGCCGGGGACGCCACGATGACCGGATCGCTCCTGCTCTCGCGCGGGATCTGTAAGCGCAACAGATCGCGCCCGCTGCTCAGGTAAGAGATCGCGTAGCGCTCGACGAGATACCGATTCTGCGCGTCAACCAGCGCGGCGAACGGCATGAGGTTCAGTTGCCCGTCGGGCGAGATCAACAACTGCCGCTCGCCGTTGATCAGGCTGCGTACTGGCTCCATCACGCGCCGGTCGAGCGCACGCGCCAGGCGCCGTGCGTCGGCCCGGCCCGGATCACCGAGTGCACGACGCCACGCCAACACTGCCCGGTCGATAGACGCCGCGTCTCCAAGGTCGACCCACTGCGCCTCACCGTGATGGCCAAGCAGATACGCCCCGTAACGGGGCTGTGGTGTGCCGGTGGTCGCATTGCGCGAGCGATACAACACAAACTCGATGAGCAGGGCACCATCCGGCACCGCGGCCTGAACGGCGTCGAGCGTGACCTGACGAAACTGCGAACGGAACTCGGCGCTCCTCGCGCCGATGTCGGCTTCGAGCCGATCGACCTCTTCTTGCAGCCGTTGGAGCTGCAGCTGGTAGGCCGCGTTCGTGCCGGACGGGCCGCGAAGGGTCACCGTGGCAAGCTGCGAGCGCACAGCCGACAAGCGGTCGAAGAGTGCCCGATCTTGCGAAGCGGCGTTCGCACGCAAGGTGCCGATGTTGGCGCTCGCGGCGTCCACAGCTCGCCCCTTGCGGCCAAGAACGGTCGAAATGCCGAGGTGAAGCGCCTCGGGGTCGCGGGGCGCGAGCGACGCGTGGAGCGACACAGCCCTGTCGATGTCTTCGGCGAACAGGTTCAAGTAGGCCAGCTTCTGACGCTCGGATCCGGCGACGAGATTGTGATTCAGCTGGCGTTCCCGAATGTCGTACGCGCGCGACAGAAGCGACACCGCCCGTCCAGCGTCGCCGTTCGATTGCGCGAGCGCCGCAAGGCGCTCGAGCGACTGTGCGACTGCGGGGTGAGCCGGTCCGTACGCGCGCTCTTGAATGGCCAGCGCGCGTTGGTAGTACCGTTCCGCCTGCGGCCGATCTCCCTTGCCGTCGGCGAGCGCGGCGAGGCCGCTGAGCGAATTTGCAACTCCGGAATAATCGGGGCCCACTGTTTTTTCCAATGTTGTGAGCGCTCGCTGGAAAAGTGCCTCGGCCTCGGCAGGGTCCCGGCCCGTGGTCGCAACGAGTTGGCCGAGGCGATTCAGCGTGACACCGACTCTCACATGAGTGGGACCGAGCGACGTCTCCTGAATTGTTAGTGCACGACGATAGAGAGGCTCCGCTTTGGTGTGCTCGTCTTGCAGCTCATAGGTCGTGGCCAGGTTGATCAGCGTCAGGCTGACGAGCCAGTGGTTTGGTCCGAGCCGCTTCTCCCTGATTGCCAGGTCGCGCAGGATGAGCGGCTCCGCTCTTACGTAATCCCCCTTCTGACGATACAGTGCGGCCAGGTCGTCAAGGGTCATCGCCAGGTCGGTGTGATCAGGCCCCAGGGTCTTCTCCCGGATGGCGATCGCGCGCAAGTACAGCGGCTCCGCAGCCGCGTAGTCCCCGTTGTTGTAAAGCGTGTTTGCCAGGCCGTTGATGGCGTAGGCGACCTCGGGATGGTCAGGCCCGAGTCTCTGCTCCCAGATCCGGAGCGCCCGACGCAAGAGCGTTTCCGCCTGCGCGTAGTCGCCTTTGTTTTGATACACCATCGCGACGTTGTTCAGCGTTTTGGCCACGCCATCGTCGTCGGGACCCAAGGCCTTTTCCCGAATGGCTAGAACGCGTTCGTTGACGCGGATGGACTCGTCCAACCGGCCCGTCTCCCCATAGAGCAGTGCGAGATCGTTGAGCGTCGACGCGACCTCGGAGTGATCAGGACCAAGCGCCCGTTCCTGGATGTCGAGGGCGCGACGGTAGAGGGATTCGGCCTTCGCAAAATCCTGTTTGACCTTCGCAAGCCAGGCGAGGTTGTAGAGCGAGCGGGCCACATCGGGATGATCTGGGCCCAGAGCTTTCTCACGGATCGCGAGTGCGCGAAGGTTCGGCGCCTCGGCCTTCGCGTAATCCTGCTTGTCGTCGAGAAGCGACGCGACCTGATTCAGCAAATCGGCGACGGCTGGATGTTCGGCGCCGAGGACGCGTTCGCGGATCGCCAGCGCCCGCTCCGCCGGGGCCAGCGCATCGCTGTACTTCCCCTTTTGTCGAAGGCTCCGCGACTCGTCGAACAGGCGGCGCGCTTCCTCCAGCGTGCGCTCGTCGGCTGTTGGCGGGCGCCGGGCGACGATCCTGATCTCGTAGCGGCCGGTCGGCGTGTTCTTCTCGGCCGCGCGCACCTCGAGCCGGTAGTCACCAGGAGCGTCGGCGATGATCGTCAACGTCTCGACGCCCTGCGTGCCCTTGGCGTTGTTGGCGTCTGTCCGTTTGACGTCATCGGGGCCGATGAGCGTCGCCGTGATGTCGATGCCGCGCTGCTCGACGAGCACGCTCAAGTACTGATCCGCGGCGAGCGGAATCCTGTAGCGGTGCGTCTCGCCGGTCGCGAGTTCGCGCGCGACCGACGGTCCGGGCTCGAGCGTGAGGTCCTGCGCGCCTGCATGGATCCACGGCGAAGAGACGGCCGGCAGCGAGGCGCAGAGGACCAAGAAGACGCCGCGATGGAACGTCATCGGCAATGGCACCCAGTCCAGCGCGTTGGCGTCTGGTGCCGCGACGATTATGGATCAACGCCAGCGCTCAATTCGTAGGGACTCTCATTGGAGGAACCCGGCGGGCAGCAGGCCTCCGGGGCGTCCACTCGCCGGGATTTCCAGAAGGGTATCGGCAGCGACGCCCTTATCGGCCACCTGTAGGCGGCCTCCGTCCATGCGCTGGCCGTTCGGCACGAACAACTGCGGATGGTCGAACGGTGCGCGCTGCTGGAGAACACGCGGGTCGGTCAACGGTCGGCCGAGAAACGCGACGAGATCATCGATTTGCTGCACGGCCGGGTTCAATTTGCCGATCTCGAAGTCGATGCCTCAGGACGTTGTGCTCGCAAGTCGCCGCCGCGATTGTAGAACTCCACGGCTTGGGGGATGGTGCGTTGTCCGCCGTTGTGAAAGTACGGCGCCGTCAGCTCGAGATTCCGCAGGCTCGGCACTTGTCGGTCACCGTGCGTTCGCCGATCGTGAGGGGCGGATTGGCGATCTCGGGAATCGGAAAGCTGAGCAGCTCCTGCGACGAAATCTGATCGGGCGGCAGCGTGAGCAGCTTGACGAACGACCGCGGATTGCCGAACGGGTCGTTGTTGCCGTGGCCGAGATCTTCTTCGGTGCGACGGAATCGACGCCGAACGGGCCCGCGTGGAGCGCTTTGTTACTCAACTGCAGTTTTTCCGCGCGCCTTTTTCGTCTCACAGCGACCGAAGAAAATCCAGGACCGCTTGTTTGTCGCGCGGAGAGAGCGCTCTAAACCGCTCGATCACTGCATTGGCTTCTGACTGCCCGTAGCAGGGATGGTGACCATCGTCCTCACATTCAGTGGCCGGAGAGAAGTGCGCCTCGATTGCCTCCAGCAGATCAGCCGTCCGGCCGTCATGGAGGAAGAACAACCGCTGGCCAACGCCCCAAAGGGGCGTCGTGCGAAACATGTCGCCGGTGGCAGCGCCTTGCGAGATGTCGTCAGCCAGACCCGCGCCCATGTGATGGATTAAGAGGTCCGAGAAGAGATGAGCGGTCACACTCTCGAGCGCTTTCGTCTCGCTTCTCGGTGGCGTCACCATCTGCGGCGAGTGGCACGCGAAGCAGCCGACCCCAGGGTGGTCTGAATTGGTGCCGAACAGCTGCTCGCCGCGCTGGGCGCTGGGGGACAACACCACCGGCCGAGGGGCATCGAGGAAACGCATGAACAGCGCGAATCCCAGCCAGTCCGGGAGGTTGTGGAACGGATTGAAGAAGCTCTGGTTGCGGACGTCGTCTGGATCCGTGCGCGTGATGTCGTTTGGCTCGCTCTTGTCGAAATTGCACGGAACATTTTCGTCCGTGGCTTGCGGAAAGAGATCGTTGGTCACGCCCATCTCCACGTTGTAGGCCTCGCCCGCGAAGATGGTGAGCGACTTGTTCTGCGCTTTCCAGCCAAACCTGGTGATGGTGCCGTCGTTTCCGCTGCGGTTGGGTATCCCGTTGATTCCGAGCTCGGCACGAATGGCCCCAGTCGCGGCGTGACGGCCGAGAATCTCGCTGTCCTGAATGCCGTCGATGATGCCGAGACCGAAGAGCTGCAATGGAATCCGGAATCGGGTGTTGTGGCGGCGGTGTTCCAATTCGAAATCGATGGGTGGCAGGGCTGCGTCCGTACAGCCAGGGTCGCCGACATCAGACCGGCCCACGACGGTGAACAGCTGGTGGACGCCGCCGTCTGGTGTGCCGTCCGGTCTTTTCGCGAAGCGGACTTCTCGGATCGGTCCGAACTGTTGGATGAACGACGGAACGTGATTCGCGGCTCCCTTTCGATGCGGGATGAGTTCAAACATCGGGTTTTCGGGCCGGCGGTACGCGTTCGGCGGATCTTGAGGGTTCGGCACCATGAATCCTCCCGATCCGCCCAGTGCCGGTTGGTTGTGACAGACCGTGCACTGATCCCCGTTGAATCGTGCGCCAAGGCCAGCGGAGTTGGTGCGCGTGACTAGGTTTGCTTGGCGGGGATCCGTAAAAGCGCCGAGCGTCAGATCCGCGCAGTCGTCACAGGAAGCTTCCAGTTGAATAGCGCGCTGGAGGCCCTCGTTAAAGACAGACAACTCGACCGCGGTCAGCCCCGACAAGGGAGCGCCGCCACCGGGAGGGCCCTGACGAACGCCCGGATCGCGCTGCGCCAAACAGACTGTTGGCACAACCACGAACACCATCGTTATCAAACCGTCGCGCAGCCTTTGTCGACCTCTCCACATCTCAACCTCCCCAGGCATGTCCATCGGCGGGCCGTTCTACGGTTGGCGTCGATCGAGAGAGCACGATCGCTTCGATCCCCGACTCAGGTCCGGTTCCGGCAATGGGCCGCGTCGATCGGTGTCGTGACAAGTGGCGGAAGGGGGCGAAACATATCGCGGCGTCCGCCAACACCGGCAGGATGCCGTCGTCCAACAATGGCAAACGGTCAGGCTCGCGCGGGTCGCCGGCGTTGACACTTGGCATGACACCGCGCTCGGCTGAAGCCTCTTGCCTAGACGGACTCGCGCGTTGTCCCGATCGTTACACTTGCGGTTACGCTCACTGGGAGATCCGGCCTCGATGCCTGCGACTGCGCGAATTCTGGCCGGATTCTCGCCGCGGAGGGATGCAAGAGTGGTGGATGGCGGTGGTGTTGAAAACCACTGTACGGGGAATCGTATTCTGCAGCTCTCGGCCTCCGACTATCCCGCGCAGGAGGTCATCGTCTCCACAATGTCTCCACGACTGGGGACGATTCGAGAGGACTCCAGAGAACACCGGTGGACTGCTGACGGTCGGAACTACTACCGCATCAAACCCTTAGAGCCAAAAGTCGCGCGCCATCAACCAGTTGGAAGCACGCGTGAAAAGGGTTCGAGTCCCTGAGCTCCGAATTCTGTCATGCACGTTTTCAAATGACGACAGGATTGGCCGTTGGGTGCGTCCTCGGGATCGCTGTACCAGGGTCCGAACCGCACTCGCTTCGTCGATTGGAAGTCGTTCTCGATCCCGAAGCGCACGAGATCTCGATCTTTTGATGACGGCAGAAGCCCGAATCGCGCGTCCGGATCCTCACGATATCGTTCTCGAAGGTACTGCTTGGCGACGTCGAGCATTTCGCGGGAGTCGTTCGCCCAAAATCATACGAGCTGGTTATCCAGCTGACGGCGGCGAGAACTCGCGCGCAAAAGTGCAGAATGTCCGTGGAGACAGCTCGGCTGAAGATAAGACTAAGCCGGCTTGTTTGCGTAGTACCGATAGCTGATCCAGTCGTCCCCACAACTGTGATCGTCATCCACGACGATCACATCCATCGAACACGCTGCAAGCAGCATGAGCACCTCGTGCTGTGGAATGCCGAACATCGGGAATTCTTGGAAATCCGTTTGCGGAACTGTCAGAAGCTCAAGAGAGGAGAGCCGACCCTGCCTCGGGGGAACTTGAATTCCATCTCTGATCACAGGCAGCTCGTCGACGCTTACATCGTCCTCCGCGCGAACGCGAACGAGAAAGCGGAAGGCAGTCGAGCCCCGTTCACGAAACCAGACGACGCCCTCGTGGGCGAGGTCGATCTCGCACCAGTAGTCTCCGGATTCGACCGGCATTGTAATAGCGAGCCGCGCACTGCACCGACCGCCTGGGACAAGTCGATCTGGCAGGCTGGCGCGCCCGTCATCAGCCACCAACATTTTGTAGCCGGAGGCGTCGAACCAGTGATTGCCCACACGTATCAGTCCAAATAGTGGTTGCGCCCACTCGAAGTTGCTTGCATTGACTACGTCAACCTGCACGATCACTTCAGAACCGGGTCGAACAGCCCCAGCCGGCACGCCGGTGACCGAGAGCGAAGCCCGATAAGCCTCGTCCGACACATCGGAAGTCTGCCGGTTCAACGCCGCAGCCGGATCGCCAGCTTCGCGCTGGCGAGCGGGAACTTGAAACACAAGTACGCCGCCGGGCGCGAGCACCCGACACAGTTCGGTCAGAAAACGGATCCCAATCGCCGGCTCAAGGTGCTGCAATACGAGGCTGGTCACAATGAAGTCGAACGTGCCGTCGACGAAGAGGCCGAGATCGGTCCGCTCGTTGATGTGATAGGCGACCCGCTCGTGGCGATTCAGCGAGCGCGCCAGCTCAATCATCGCGGATGAGATATCAACGCCATCAATGCGCGCGAAGTGCGGCGCAAGAGCCTGCGACAAGCGGCCGACGCCGCAGCCGAAGTCGAGCGCCCGATCCCGCGTGACGTTAATGTCCCGAGAGCGCAGCCGATGCAGGATCAGCAAGATTTCGCCGACGCCGGTTTGAAAGAAACGCTCAAGGTCCCAACGGCGACCCTTCTTCGCGGGGTCAGACAGGATCGCCCACAGCGGATCGCGCCGCGCTTGACAATCCCAGAATTGGCGACTGTTGGCGAGCGAATCGTTCATGCGTCCATCCAGGGCCGTGAGGTCGTTCGATGTCGATTGATCACTTTCTTGACCTTGACGACGCTGTCATCCTTACCAAAGCATTTGGGGAA
>DATKHR010000199.1:0-3323 GCA_035510155.1 Vicinamibacterales bacterium | reverse complement strand
ATAGGTGCGCAGCTCGAACGCGCGTTGACTGTTTTGCGCGCGCGCGGTGCCAAACGGCGTCAGCATCCCTCCGACGAGCACCCCCGCGCCGAACACGAGAACCATCGTCGCTTTCATCATCGCCAGCGCTCCTTGCACGCGATGCTAGCACTTGGCCAGCGGAGCGCAAAGCGCGAAGCCCTCTTCAGAACCGAGGGCCTAAACGCCGTGGCCGTAGCCCGGTTCCTCACCGGGCTCGGGGGGATCTTGGCCCGGCGGTGTTGGGGGGCGACCGCCAGGCGGTGGCGTCGGCCCGCCAGTCGGCACTTGCAACGCCGGCGGGCGTGCCTGTTTGGGTTCGTCATGTGGGGCCGGATCCATGGGTCACTCCTTAAACGCCAAAAGGCCATCACCCGTTTTCGAGTGATGGCCTTTTGATTTGAAGCTTTGTTTGTGTTCTGGCTACATCACCCGCTGCGTGTCGGCATAGGAATGCCGACGCTGATAAGGACGAGGCTAATCAGCAGTGAAACGCGGAGAACCGGGACCGGAAACGTCACGACCAGTCTAATCCTCAACTCTAAGGAAAGCAGAAATCGGCCGTCCAAGTCAACTGGGGGGGTGGCGGGGCGCGTGCGCGGGCCGGGCTCGCTACCAGCGGCGTGCTGGCGCGACCGTGATGCAGCCCGGGCCCGGCTTCGCTGCCGGACGGTCCGGCGAGAAGGCTGGCGCCTGGCCCGACCCGCTAGGCTGCGGGGCGAGAGACGCGAGCGTCACAGGACGGGCCGAGGGTTCCGTGAAGTCGACGATCAGCGCGTGGCCTGAATGAAACGGGCGATAGGCCGTGACGCTTCCAACCGAGCTCAGGCGATCGAGCAGCCTTTCATCGAACTCCGGCGGGGTGTCGTGGCCGAATCCCAGGTACACCAGGACCCGACGCGCACCGCCCGCCTTCGCCCAAGCGCCAACATCTGAACCGCCGCAGTTCGACGATCCGGGTTCGAGGGAGGCTTCGACCGCAGGCGTGGAAGCCTCCCGGCCCGCGTACCACCAGATGGCCGGCAGCGACAGGTAAGAGGCCAGCCAGACGTCACCGTCCCGCCGCTGCCGGAGAAGCCAGTTGATCGCGCCACGATCATTGAGGTCATGGTTGGACGCGTACGGGCGCATCGCGAGATAGATTTTGCCCCTGGCGTACGTGTCCGCCGCCATGGCGAGCAGCACGATAAGGCTGCCGGCGCCGGCGGCCGTGCGGATCCAGCGCAGCCGGGGCGTGATCCCCGGGCGGAGGAGTGCGATTGACGTTTCGACGGACATTGCAAGGCCAACGTAGAGCGCCGGGACGAACCACAGACCCAACCGATCCGACACCGGCACCAGGCGGAGGCCAGCCCAGGCGAACGCGGAGCAGGGCACGGACGCGAACAGGACGCGAAACGCAAGTGGATAGCCGGGCGCAGCCAGAAGGCCAACGGCGGAGACGCCCCAGAACGCCGCGCCGAACCCGCTGCCTCCCGGCTTGACCGCGAGCGGCGTGAGCTGACTCGCCAGCCATCGAAGTATCTCGACGGGCCCCGCAGCTGCCGGCGGGAAGGCGTTCGCCCAGTACCCCTTGAGGAACGTGTTGCCGAGTGCGGGACCGAGGGTCACGCGATAGTTGACGGCGAACGAGGCGAGCCAGAGACACCCCGGCATCGCGGCCCGCATCCCCTCTTGCCACCCGAATCGTCTCGCCGTGAACAGGACGAGGACGATCGCGCAGGCAGGCGTGACGAAGAGCGCGCCGTTCGAAATCCACTGCGCCGTCGCGGCCACGATCCACCAGGCGAGCACGCGCCGTCTGCGGTTGACGCCCTCAGCGTCCTTTCCCACCGCCCACGCCGCAAGCGCCGGCAGCAATAAGCCAAAGCAGGCGTCCGCCGAATAATGCTTCAGCTCCAGCGCGTGAAATGAGACCCATTGTCCCATCGTGCAGAGAAAGACAAGCGATAGAGCGCCCGCCGCCGTCATCCACCGGCGTCCAATCCACGACGCCGTCGCGAGGGTCGCCATGCCAAACACAAGCGGGATGAGACGCAACGTGCGCTCGCCTGTGCCCCCGGCGAGGAGCATCGTGCGCTGCAGAGCGAGCCACCCGTAAGGCGCAGCTTGCCCAAGCGAGAGTGTCCCGGCCAGCTCGCGCATCGAGCGATCGCGCAGATTGATCGCGATCATTTCCTCGTCGAGCCAGAGCATCCGCCCCCATAGCCACTCGACACCGAGGAGCAAAGCGCCCGCCGCCGCTCCCAGGAACACGACGCGCGCGATTCGCCGATCGCTCTGTGTATGCATCGTCCAGGATCTCGCTGACTTCACTCGAATTGGTGGGTCCGCGCGAGTGGTCATCCCGCTACGACAGCCCGGATTCCAAGCTGAGGAGGGCGGTCGGCTCCGATGTGGCTCATACCCGATCGGAGGATGGAGCGAACGCTCGCGTTCGCGGCGCACGATGCCGATCAGCCCACCAGCTGAGCGCGAGAATCATGGCGGCGCCGATGAGGGCTCCTGTCCAGATCGCGGTCACGGACGGCGGTGCGCTGAGAAGACTCGCCGCGTAGAACACCGCCAGGAGCGTCGCAACGGCCAGAAACCCCCAGCGCCCGATTCCATCCTTCGCCAGCGTCGCCCGCGCGTAGATCACGAGGCCAATCGCGTACAACGCGAACTCGACGACAAGGGTCGCAGGCGTCGAACTCCACAGCCCGAGACCCACTTTGGGCCCTCCCGGGTAGATCGGCAGGTCGGGCAGATGCGTGACGAAATCCAGTACCCAGTGGCTGACCACGAGAGCCGCGAGCACGAGGAGCATCGTCACACGTCGCGGGGGCGTCACGAACGCGTAGCCGAACACGAGGCCCCAAACGATGAGCGCAACGAGCGAGTGGGAATACGGATAGCTGATGAATTCGAGCCGGGTGAACGGCGCATTGTCAGGATGAATCCGAACCTGCTCGACGCCAGCAGCCACGAGAACCGGCCACAGGAGATCGGCGAGTTGTGCGGCGCCGAACAGGACGGCGAGCGACACCTGCGGCGTCACGCGCTTCGCGGCGAGCCCGACGCCGAAATGCCCGATGAACACCTTCACACTTTAACGGTTCGGCGCCTCCGTGCGCTACACTCCTTCGCATGAATCGTCTTCCTTTCTGGTGCCTCGCTCTTCTTCTACTCTCGTCAGCCGGCTGGCAGTTCCACGCCAGCGCTCAACCATCGCCGCAACCTGCGACCCCCGCCGATCCGGCGTCGGAGTCGACCTTCTTCGACTCGTTCAAGTGGCGCAGCGTCGGTCCCGACCGCGGCGGCCG
>DATKHR010000198.1:0-3909 GCA_035510155.1 Vicinamibacterales bacterium | reverse complement strand
CTCCCGGTGCCCCTTCCCCCGGGGCATTGCTTACTCCCCAGGCCGCTTCCTCCGGGATCTCATTCACTCCCGGGGCCCCTTCCACCGGGCGGCTCACTTGCGGGGTTCCTTCCATCGGGTCGCTCGACTCCTCCCGGGCGGACGGCTCGCCGCCGTCTTCAATTCTCATCACCCAGCAGCCCGCGAGCTTGCCCTCGGTCTGCAGGTACACCGCGCCCTGAGCTTTGAGCGTTTCGAACGCTTTCGCCCAAAAGTGCAGTCGAACGATGTCCCCCTCGTATGTGAGGAGGTCATAGCCGATATTCAACCGGGCCATGGTGGCGAGATGCGCTCGAACGATGCGGTCGACGATGAACGCGGCGAGAGTCGCCGTTGTATTGCCGCCGCGCTCCAGCTCATGAAGCGTCCGCGCTCGCGCGTCGAGGTGCGTGCGATCCTCGTCGTACCACTCCGTCACGCGTGAGTAGAGATCCCAACAGTAATAGTCGAAGCGGCACGTATCGGCTATCCGCGCGACACCGTCGAGCTCGCGACCCTCCAGCTCGCGAAAGCCGACGACAATGTCGGCGACCTGCACGCCCAGATCGTCGATGTAGTTCTGGACCTCTACGGGCGTGCCGCGAAAGACGAGGACCCTCGCGAGCGTATCGCCGAGCGCGGCGTTCCGCAGGTGCCCGATGTGCGCTGCCTTGTTCGGATTGATGGCCGTGTGCTCGACGATGGTCTTTTGGGCGTCGACCGTTTGCGACGTCACAACGCCTCGCACGCGCGGCAGGGTGAACAGAACGCGGTTCAGATAGGCATTGATGTAGCCGTTGGGCGTGGCCACGATGCGATCGAAGCCCGGTACCGGACCGATGGCCGCTTGGAGCTCCTGGGCGATCGCGCGAGGCGCTCGCTTGACCGTGCGAGTGAGCTGGAACGCGACAGGTACCGCGAGGTCACCGAGCGCGCGATTGGGCGGCACCTCGACGACAAACGGCGGGACATCGGAAACGCCAAGGCGATGACGGATGGCGCGAGCGATGGCGTCGTGAAGTTGACGTTGAGCGATCAGGATCATCGGCGACCGTCCAGTGTGGCGAGAGCGCGCGCTAAGCTCGTGATACGATTACGGTTGGTGACTGAGGGACGTCTGAAGCGCCAGGTAATCGACCGGCGTATTCACGTTCATCAGCAGCCGATGGGGATCGCCGAATCGATCGAGCTCTGCAACCGTCACGACGCGCGCTTTCACGTCGTCGAGGATGCCAACGACCTGCAATCGCCCCTCCGCGAGGCGACGTCCGACCGGGTCGAGACACGCGAGCGAGTACACCGCGCACAACGGATGATAGCCGGCTTCGGTCAACGGAATGACCGCATCTGCGTTTTGTGCCAGATCCAGAAGATACGTCACGAGAGCAGAAGGCACGTAGGGCATGTCGCACGCCAGGACGAAAACGGCGTTGCCGCGCGCCTGGATTGGCGTCCCGCCGGCTGCCGCGGTGAGCGCCGCGTGGATGCCGCCAAGCGGTCCGCATCCGGACACCCGGTCGACAATTCTCCGTGCCGACCGATGAGAGGCGGTAGCGCCGACGATCATGATCTCGCGAATGACGTCGACCGTCTGCAGCATAGCCATCTGGCGATCGAGAATCGTTTGACCGTCCACGACGAGCGAGCTCTTGTCGATGCCGCCGAAGCGCCGCGCGCGGCCGCCGGCAAGTATTGCGGCGCGGGCCATCACGTCGCGATCTTACCGTAGATATGAGCGAAGCCGGCATTGGTCGCGTGCTCGTTGCGAGCCTCCATCAGGCGATTGCGGATATTCTTCCCACACGCCTGTCCTTCTACGAAAACTGGCTGAATGCCGAGGGTCTCCGGGAGGGCACGATCGGGGTTGCGCCGCTCTACGCCGTGTTGAGCTTCCTCCGGCAGGAAGGCGACGCGTACGACATGATTACCACGCGCGCGGGAGAATACGCGGCGGAATGGACCGTGCAGTCAATGTCGTCCACCGAGCGAGCACTGCTCAAGGCGTCTCCCGCGGGGCTTCGGAGCCGCTGGCTGATGCGGCTGGCGCGCCGGTTGGTGCGCGAGACGTATCACGGCAGCCGCGCGATCTCCAAGTTCCGGCGCAATACCGCAAAGGTCGACGTGCGCGCGTCCGTTTTTTGCACGGTCCGTGAGCCGGTTTCGATGCCGTTGTGCGGATTCTACGCGGCCGCGTTCACGCGCCTCCTGGTGATCTTCGATATCGCCGCGTCGACGAGTGTCGTCCGATGTCGTGGGACGGGTGAGTCCACGTGCGTCCTGCGAGTGGCGATTGAGAACGGCCACGTGGAGAGGACGGTGGTCGAAAGCTGATGAGCGTGTGGATCGCCTCCGCCCTGACGGTCGCGCTTGCGCTGGCGAGCGCAGATACGTCGCCCGCAGGACGCGAGGCGCTGAATGCTCGCACGGCGACGGGGGAAATCGTTGGCGTCGTCGGCACCGACGTCGCGGCGCCCGGCGGCGTTCTCGTCATGCCGTTCGAGAACCCCAAACGGGAGGGGCGGATCTTCTGGTTGGGCGAGGCGGCCGCGGTGCTGCTGACCGATGACCTCGCCTCGCTCGGGGTCAATGCGATCGAACGCTCGGCACGGCAGCAGGCGTTCGATCGATTGCAAGTGCCGCCGGCTGCGACGCTGACCGACGCGACGGTCATTCGGATCGGCCAGCTCGTCGGCGCCGATCGCGTGGTCATCGGGACGCTGCAGCTCGAGGGCGACACACTCATTGCGCGGGCGCGGAGCATCGCGCTCGAGGCCGGGCGCGTGCAAGCGGACGTCACCGAACGTGGCGCTCTCGCGGACTTGTACGGCATGTTCGAGCGTCTCGCCGAGCGCATGACTCCATCCCCCAGCCGGCGCGCGGACGCCGGTGAGCGCCGTCAGCCGCCTGTGGCGGCGTTCGAGAACTACATCAAGGGGCTCCTGGCCGCAACGCCCGAGACCGCGAGGGGGTACTTGAACGCGGCGCTGAGGCTGTATCCGCCGTTCGATCGCGCGAGGCTGGCCCTCTGGGACGCGTACACCGATGAAGGCGATTACGACAAGGCGCTCGCGACGGTCGCCTCGGTGCGGCCAGAGTCGTCGTACGCGCGGCGCGCGCGTTTCCTGGCAGGGCTTTCCCAGCTGGATTTGCGGAAATATGACGACGCGTTTGCCACCTTCAAGGCGCTCGCCGACGATCGGGCGGAGCCTGCGGTCCTGAACAACCTGGGCGTTGTACAACTGCGTCGCGGTGGCGCGGTCAAGTCGAGCGAGGCGACGCCCGGTTCAGCGCCGTCGAGCCCTGCGACGTCTTTTTTCAGCAAGGCCGCGGAGGCCGACCCCGTCGACTCCGATTACGTCTTCAACCTCGGCTACGCGTACTGGCTGAATCGGGATCCCCAAGCGGCGATCTACTGGCTCCGGGAAGCCGTCCGCCGTCGTCCCGCTGACGGCGTGGCGCATTACGTACTCGGGACCGCTCTTGGAGCAGCCGGCCATGCTTCCGAAGCATCGCGCGAAAAAGAGCTGGCGCGGCGCCTGTCGTCCGCGTACGCGGAGTGGGACAGGCGCCCCGCCGCGGACCCGATTCCGAAAGGCCTCGAGCGCGTAAAGAGCGAAGTCGAGCTGCCGCACGCGCGGGAGATTCAGACCAAGCTCGCGTCGAGCGAACAGCGGGATCAGAGGGAGCTCGCGCAGTTCTACCTCGAGAGCGGACGCCGCTTGTTCGAACGCGAGAACGATCGCGAAGCCACGGCGGAGTTGAATCGCGCGCTGTATTTATCACCGTATCTGGCAGAGGCGCACCTGTTGCTCGGGCGCATCCTGCTACGCAACGGGCGGGCGCATGAGGCCATTGACGCGTTCCAGATCTCTCTCTGGAGTGCCGAGACGG
>DATKHR010000197.1:0-19122 GCA_035510155.1 Vicinamibacterales bacterium | reverse complement strand
CAGGGAACCGCCTCGTCGAATCGACTGCTCGCAAGTCGTCCCATCCCAAGATCGTTCAATGCAAGCGCTTGATGAAACCGATCGCCGATGATCCCTGCCTTCGATATCAGCCCGGTCAATAGTGATTCGGCTTCTTCGCGGCGACCCAGCCGGAGACGAATTTGACCCGCCAACTCGTCCAAATCGAGTTGGACGTCGCTTGTCGACGGCAGGCGACGACCTTCCTCGACTGTGGAGAGTGCCTTGTTCAAGGCGCCCTCACCGACTTGTGCCTTGGACAAAAGATATTTTTGGCGTGCTCGAAGTGAATCGAAATCCGCCGAGGAAGGAAGCGATTCACTCAGGTCGATTCGTGCTTCGGTCGGCCTGAGCTGCAAGAGCAGGCTCTCAGCGCGAATGAGGCGAAACGTCCACGCCCATCGAGAGGACTGAGACGCGGCAAGCGCCAGGCCCCGTTCAGCACTTGATTGTGCGGCGGTGAGATCCCCGCTCCGGAGCGCTATGACTCCATCATCTCGGAGCTGCTCGAGTCCGTTCGTCCTAGATTTGCACGCGGAGCACGCGAGCAGGGTCAGTAGGACGACAAGGAGCCTCATCCCTTTCTCGAGTCTTTCTAGCTCCAGCCACCGTTCGGGTCTATGGCGGAAAATGCGACTTGTCCGCCGATCGGCGAACCGAGGCTCACCCGCATCATCGTCAATCGGCGAGAGGCCTCGGCAATCAGCAGCTCACCAAAAAAGATGCGACCGAATCTCGGGATCTTCACCGAGTTGTGGTCGATGTGCGCACCGGGAAAAGGTTTGGCCCGCCATCGAAGCTTGCTCACGATGGTGCCGTGGATAATTTGATGCGACGTGACGAGCCTGCCTGAGCTCGGCGTCTGCCGTTTATCGACGCCGGAGCGCATGAAAAGGTGATGTCCGTGCCGCGTGACGAACCTCGGATCGTCCGCTGCGGTCAGGAGCTTCGCATGCGTGTCGTACTGCCGGAAGATCGGCGTGTTGAGCTCAACGAGCAGCTCATGGTCATCGACGAACACGCCCTCGATGACCGTCTGCTTTCTCGCCTCAATCGGTTGAATTGAGGGCTGTCCACTTGCGTATGGACTGCGGGAATGCAGCGTCGCCCTGAGGCGTTTGACAGTCAACTGCGGACTGATGCCGACGGCCACGTCGTGAATGTCGGCGCCGACCCGCGTGATCGCTACAAGCGAATCTTCGGGGATACGTCCGTGACTTGCGGCGATGACTTGTCGGAGGTTCTCGAACAAGCCCTCGGCGAACGTCTCAGCTCGGCCGAAGCTGACAAGACCTTCGAAATTCTTGCCTGGCACCCTGGCTCGGGATCGCCCTCCGACAGGCGTCAGCGCACTATCAGCGGCTGTCTCGATAACCAAGTCGATCGGCTTGTTTTTGTGTCTGACGATACGCCCGCCGATGGCAGAGGCGTGCCCGTGGAACAGATAGCGTCGTTTGAAATCCATAAGCGTAGAATTCGCGGCGGACGAGTTGGTGTCTACCGGCTGGGCTCCGACGTTGGCGGTATTCTGCCACACCGAGATGCCACAAGCGGAGCGGTCGTCGATATATCTCGACCCCATAGTGCGGACATAGGCTGCCTCGTTACATGGATTCCACGGATCACTGTCAAAGTTGCCAGAATGGTTGAGCCGGAATCGCGGCGCTCGCCGATTCAGTGCCTGGGAGGTGTCGCCAGCGTCCGATAATCGACAATCTTTGCATTCTTGGGAAGTGCGAAGAGATTCGGATCTGGCTCTGACTGCCTGATGTCAGTCAGGGTGAAGAGCTCGACGCCGTTTCTGGGATCCATCCGCTTCGTCGACAAATTCAATCCCAGCCGAGGTGATACCAGAATTCCTTGATGATCTGAAGCGGGCGGTCCGTGCCGACGACGGCTCCGTCCGCTGTCGTGATCTCGCGCGTCCCAATCATCTCGATGCCGTTGACCGCTTGCGCTCCCAGATCCTCTCTAACCAAGGAACCGGTTCCGTTTGGCGAGGTACCAGCCGGCGGCAGGGCAGGCCTTGGCGGGACCACGTAGAGTCGGAGCTCGCACATGCGCCCGTCGGGACTGCAGAAGGCGATTGTGTGCGTGAGCGGATCCGCGATCTCCGTCGAGGTCAATCGCGAAGTCGGCTTGTCGTCGCGGGGCGGAACCAGGAATCGCCGTTCTTGAAAAACGCGCCCCTGACCGTCCCGCGCAATCAGCCGGTGATTCGCGAAGATCTGCGTCGCACCGTTCTCCAGGATTCGCGTCCACTCGGTGTTGACCGTCGCCGTAAATGGAGCGTCCGGGAGCGGCGGCACGGCGATGCTGGTGATCATCGCTCGGGTGCCACCATCGGGCGCGTGGGCAGGTTGGCTCTGGCTCATCGCCAGCGGACCTGACGACACCCCCAAGGTGAGCCACAGAGCCGCAGATCTCATGAACGCCCTCCATGCAGACGCGCGCCCAGGCATTATCGCAGTCCTCTCAAACAACAACGTAACGTCGCCCTGAAGTCCGGTTGTAGGCGGGGACTATCTGCTGACAACCGCCTCGCGCCCCAAGCCGTCTAAAAGGCCGTCGCGGAGGATATCCGGGTGGTGTCATCGTTGTTCCAGGACGTGCGCTACGGCTGGCGAACCCTCGTCAGGAGTCCGGGGTTCGCGGCCGTGGCGGTGCTGACGCTGTCACTCTGCATTGGGGCCAACACGGCAATTTTCAGCTTCGTTGACGGTGTCCTGCTCAGGCCGTTGCCTTATCGAGACGCCGATCGAATCGTCCGCGTCCTCGAGAAGCCTCCCAGAGGCGATCGCAACGGTATCTCCACGCTGAACTTCCTGGACTGGCAGCGCGACAACGCCGTCTTCGACTTCATGGCGGCTCAAACCGGCGGCGCCGCGACATTGACCGGCAACGGCGAACCGATGCAGCTCAGAGGCGCGCGAGTTTCCGCTCGTTACTTCGACATCTACGGCATCCGCGCTGAGCGAGGTCGAACGTTCCTGCCCGGCGAAGATGAGCGCGGAAAACATCACGTGGCGCTCCTCAGCCACGTGCTCTGGGTCAACCAGTTTGGGGCGGATCCTTCGATCGTCGGTCGAACGATTCTGCTCGATAACGAGCCGCATACCGTCATCGGCGTGCTGCCCGCCGGAAGCGCGTTCGATCGCGCCTTCAATCAACTCTGGCGGCCGCTCGCGTTCGAGCCGTCGAACATGACTCGCAACTTTCATTGGCTGGTGTCATTCGCGCGTCTGAAGCAGGGTGTCTCCCTCCAGCAGGCACAGGCGTACATGAACGCGATTGGCGCGCGGATTGAACGAGATTTTCCCGACTCAAACAAAGGATGGGGCGTGATCGTCGAGCGCTACGGGGACACGCTCGTTGGGTCAGACATGCGGACCGCCCTGCTCGTGCTGATGACGGCCACGGCGCTGGTCCTCCTGATCGGGTGTGCGAACCTCGCGAACCTCGCGCTGGCGCGCGGCGTGTCGCGGGAGCGCGAGGTCGCCATTCGAGCGTCGATGGGCGCGGGGCGCTGGCGGCTCGTCCGCCAGTTCCTGACCGAGAATCTGCTCCTCTCGCTGTGCGGCGGCGTGCTCGGTCTCGCGGTCGGATATGGCGCGATGCGTTGGTTGCAACTGTTGGTCCCACCGTTCTCGTTCGCGCGTGAGGCGCAGATCACAATGGACGCACGCGTGCTCTTGTTTGCGCTCGCCGTGTCGGTTGCAACCGGATTGCTCTTCGGAATCGTCCCCGCCTGGCAGGCCACGTCACCCGAGTTGACGAGCGTCATGAAGGACGGCGGCCGCGGGTCGACGGATCGGGTCTCGCGAAAGCGGCTGCGCGATGCCTTGATAGTGGCGGAAGTGGCACTGGCGTTCATCCTGCTCGTCGGATCCGGGCTCATGATGCGCAGCTTCTTCCGCCTGCTCAACGTGGAAACCGGCATCGACTCCACAAATGTGCTGACCATGGGGTTGCCTGTCACGCCGGAACGGTTGCCTGACCCGGCACGACTGAACCTGTATCTCCGGCAGATTCGGACCGCGGTCGATACTCTACCAGGCGTGCGCGAAACCGCCTGGAGCTGCTCGCCACCGATGCAGGGCGCCTGCTACGGCATGCCCATGCAGGTCGCGAGCCGGCCGGTAGTAGATCGCGCGAACCGACAGGGAGGGTTTGTCAAGATCGTGAGCCCGTCCTATTTCTCAGCGCTCAGGCTCAAGATGGTTCGCGGCCGCGCGCTCTCCGACCGCGACACGAGCAGCGCGCCGCCGGCGCTGGTGATGAACGAGCGCCTCGCCAGACGCGAGTTCCAAGACCGGGATCCCGTCGGCGAGCGCCTCCTGATTCAGGAAATCATTCCCGGCAAGACCGAACTTGGATCGGAAATCCCATGGCAGGTCGTCGGCGTCGTTCGCGATGAGAAGGTCAACGGCATTGCCGACGATCGCAGTGCCGGCGTGTATGTCTCCAACGAACAGAGCCCCGTATATTTCCAGACACTCAACGTTCGAACGAACGTGGCTCCGCTCACGCTCCAGAAGTCAATCGCGGCGGCCATCCACAGCGTCAGCAAGGATCAAGCCCTGACCGACATCCGGACGGTCGATCAAATCAAAGAGCTGTCGATGGCGAACAGACGGTTGCAATCCGTCCTGCTCGTCGTCTTCGCCGCCAGCGCGCTGCTCCTCGCTGCCATCGGCATCTATGGCGTGCTCTCGTATTCGGTGGCCCAGCGCACGCAGGAGATCGGTATTCGAGCCGCTCTCGGCGCCACGCGGGGAAACCTCCTCCAGCTGATCCTGAGCCGCGGTGTGGTCCTCACGATCGTCGGGCTCGCCCTCGGAGTCTTCGGCTCGCTCGGTTTGACCCGTCTGATGACCGCTTTGCTCTATGGCGTTGGCGCGCGCGACCCGGTGACGATGGCCCTCGTCGCCGCGTTATTGGCCATCGTGGCCTTGACCGCCTGTTACGTTCCTGCCCATCGAGCGACCAGGATCGACCCATTGGTCGCGTTGCGGTATGAGTAACGGGCCGAGCTGGAGGGGCGCGACGCGCATTACTCCGAATCCGTCGGGTCGCGATCAGCGGCCGCCGCGCGCGGCCGCCGAAGACGCTTGTGTCGGGGGCATGAGCGATGACACGTAAGCTGCAATGCTGACCAGGTCGTCGTCGGTGAGCTGTGCAACGACGGGCACCATCAGCTCGGCCCACTCACCACGGCGGGCTCGCGCTTGCATGTCGTACATCTGGCGCGCGAGATAGGACGGAGACCGGCCGGCAATTCCTGGGACGGGGCCAAGGCCCCGCAGGTCGGCGCCGTGGCACGTACCGCAGGCCTCGGTCCGTCGGTTTCCGCCTGTGCGCACGAGGGCCTCGCCCTTCTTGAGGCTGCCGACCGGGGCGTACGCGACGAAGCCGGATCTCGGGTCCCGCAGGATTTCCGTGCGCTCAGGGTTCTCGGGTGTTTCGACAATCCGTGCGCCGATCGGTTCGGTATCGTGCCCCTCAACCGGGATCCAGATGCCGCCGCGGCTCACCATTTTCGGTACCGTGCTGGCCTCGACGACCCTGATCCAGGGCGTCCATTTCATCGAGCCGAAGTATTCAGCGGTCTCCTTGATCTCGTCCGCCGTCATGGCCTTCGCGATCGCGATCATCACGTTCGTGTTGGCCTTGCGCGGCTCCGCGCTCTTGCGCAAGCCCGCGCGAAAGTCGTTCATGGTCTGGGTGAAATAGGAGACAGGCAATCCGGCGATGCCGGCGTTCTCTTGGCGTCCCTTGCCGTTGGGATAGTGGCAGAGGCCGCACGCCCGGACATCCGGGCGCCGACCGTGCGCCACGACATCAGGCATCGCCGGGTGATCGCCCGGAAACCAGTCCGCCGGACCGAACGGATCGGAGATCTGCTGGCGCGTGAAGCTCAGCGCGCTTCCAGGAATTTGCTTCATCGAGGTGTCAGCAGGCGGCGCCGGGCTCGTCTGGCCGCTCGGAGGTGCCTGAGGGATGGCGTACGCCCAGTCGGGGACGGCTGGGGCGGCCCTGAGGAATAGCGGGGCGGCCAGGCCCACGGCCACGACAGAGATGGCGGTATGTGTGCGCATCGAGAAACCCCTCCCGACGCGCGATTTTACGTCCTGCGGCTTCGTTTGCGCGGGAATTTCGGGACCAAGCAGGCTGCTATACTCCGCCACTATGAAGAGCGTTCTGATCCTCGCTATCGGGCTCGCAACGGTGTCCGCTCGAGCCGACGCGCCACAAGCCGCGACCTACAAGACCGAAACGGACTTGCTCCGCGCCCTGGCAGCCGGCCAGGCGACGCCTGACATGCTGACATCACCGATCTCGATTACCGATCGCCATCGGATCAACATCGTACGACGCACGAAGGCCGCAGGCGCCGTGGCACACGACGGCTTTGTCGAGCTGCACCAAATTGTCGAGGGTTCAGGAACGCTGGTCACGGGCGGGACGATCCTGCGCCCGGCTACGGGGTCCGGCACTGGCGTTGCGACGATCCAGAACGGCGTGAGCAAACACGTCAATAAGGGTGACGTGATCTTGATTCCCGCGGGCCTGCCGCACTGGTACAAAGACCTCGACGGGACGATCACGTATCTCGAGGTGCGCTGGGAAGAGAAATAATCAAGTGGCCGGGCACACGTTCCCGAGGAACCCGGACCCGCCGCAGTAGCTCACGTCCTGGAGTTGGACGAGAATTCCGTCCGGATCGGTGAAGTACAGCTCGGGCGTTCCCTCCTTCGCGCCGCCCCGATTCTCCATGCGCAGGCTCACGTACGAGCGCATCGGACCCACAGGGCCGTTCTGGCCCTCACGCGGCTTGATGCCGTAACTCTCGAGCGTCTTGAGGATCTGATCGGGATTGAAGCCGTCAAGGCTGAAGCAGAAGTGGTTGATGCTGGCAGGACGGGCAGGCGCCCCAGCCGCCGCGCCTCGTCCGGCTCCGCCGCCGGCAAACATGAGAAACTCGACGCCCGCTCCAACCGCCAACGTCGGCGACGCGGGCCCCTGAAAAGAGCGGATGGACATGCCGAATACCTGCTGATAGAACGCGTTGGACCGCGTGGCATCCGCAGCAAAGACGGTGCAGTGGCTGTATCCTTTCAGCGAGATCAGCCCCTTTTTCGGCGAGGGCTCGGCCGGCGTGCAGACGCTGCCGAGCGGTCCGGTCCCGCCGCAGTAGCTCACATCCTGAAGCTGGAGCACGATGCCGTCCGGATCGCCGACATACACCTGCGGCGTGTCGGCGCGCATGCTAACGAGCACCTTCATCGCGCCACGCTCATCGCTCTTGGCAACGCCATGCTCGATCAGCGTCTTCACGATGCGGTCGACGTTGAACGCCTCGACGCTCAGACAGTAATGATCAATCTTCGCCGTGGCGGCGCCGCCCTCGCCGCTCGATAACGCGAGATGCTGCGGCCCGGAGCCGACCCGCAATTGCACACCGGTCGATCCGGTCCGTCCTTGAACCGGCATGCCGAACAAGCCCTGGTAAAAGTCGATCGAACGTTTGAGATCGGAAACGGTCAGGTTGACGTGGTTGAACGAGCGTAACTTGATTGGTGCGTTGGCCGTTTGCGCGATCACTCTCGGCGCCATCATGAGGGCAGGCAGCGAGACGAGAAAGCTGCGGCGGTCGAGGGCTGACGTCATAGTGGCGCTACGTTACCAGACCTGAGTGCCGGATTCGAGTCCTTCCTATCGTTGTTGAGCATTCGATGTCGGCGCCGAGCTCATACCGTTCCACGGTGGGGGCGTCAGACCCAGCAGGTGCTGGACGAAAAAGTCGAACCGTTTGCGGTCGCCGTACGGCGCCGTCGGATCGTTACCGCGTCCGGCCGGATGATTGGCACCTGGAACGACGAGCAGATCGAAATTCTTGTTGTGCTTGATCAGCTGATTGACGACTTGCAGCGTCGAGGAGGGATCGACGTTCGTGTCCAGCTCGCCGACCACCAGCAACAGGTCGCCTTGGAGACGATACGCGTTGTCGACATTCGATGAAGCCGAATACTGCGGACCGATGGGCCAGCCCATCCACTGCTCGTTCCACCAGATCTTGTCCATGCGGTTGTCGTGGCACCCGGCATAGGCGATGCCGGCTTTGTAGAAGTCCGGGTGGAAGAGCAATCCGCCGAGCGCGTTCTGCCCGCCTGCCGATCCGCCGTAGATGCCGACGCGCGTAATGTCGTAGAAGGGATATGTCGCGGCGACGGCCTTGTGCCACAGAATCCGATCCGGAAAGCCCGCGTCGCCAAGGTTCTTCCAGGCAACGTCATGGAACGCCTTCGATCGATTCGAGGTGCCCATGCCGTCGATCTGGACGACCACAAACCCGAGCTCGGCCTGTGACTGCATCTGGTTGTACGCAGAGAACGATTTCGGGACGAATGACCCCTGCGGCCCCGCGTAGATGTTTTCGATGACCGGATACTTCCTCGACGGGTCGAACCGGGAGGGACGGACGATGATGCCCCAGATGTCAGTGGTGCCGTCGCGTCCTTTTGCCACGAAGACCTCGGGGGCCTTCCAACCCGCTTGCTGGAGTTCCGTGATATTGCCGCGTTCGAGTGTCGCCACCAGCGCGTTGTCGTCTGACCGTCGCAGCTCCACGATGGGCGGCACGTCGATGCGCGAGTAGGTGTCGACGTAGTACTTCATGTCGCTGGTGAAAGCCACAGCGTGATTCGCGTCCGCTTCGGTCAGGCGCGTCAGGCCGGATCCGTCGAAGTTGATCCGGTAGTAGTTCGCGAAGTACGGGTCCTTGCCGGGATACATGCCGCCGGCGCTGAACCAGATCTGGCGTCGGGCGGGATCGACGTGCTGCACAGCGCGCACGACCCAGGGTCCCTTCGTGATCTGATTCTTCACTCCGCCGGTTGCGCCGTCGTACAGATACAGGTGATTCCAGCCGTCGCGCTCCGACATCCAGATGACTTCCTTGCCGTCGTCGACGTCGTAGCGGAACGCCTTTCCTGAGTCGGTGAGGCTGCCGTTGGCCGTCCGGTAGGTGAAGAACGTCTTCGGCTCTTCCGAGATCACGGCGCGCGCGCTCCCCGCAGCTCCGTCCACCTCGATCACGCGGTAGACCTGATGACCGCGCTGGTTGTACTCGAACGTGAACGCGCGACTGTCGCGCCGCCACACCAGCTCGGACACCGCGTACGCGTTCGGAAACAGCGCGTTGTCAATCGTCACTTCCCGATTCGAGTCGATCAGGAAGAGCACCGGCTGGTCGACATCGAGGACATCGCCCGGCTTGGCATACGCGATCGAGGAGAACTTCGGCTGCAGTTGATCCTCGGGCGACGACTCGATGTAGTGAACCTGACGATGGTAGCCAGGTTTAACTCGGTACGCCGCGAGCTTCTTCGCATCAGGTGACCAGGCAATCGAGGACAGATCGTAGGCATCGCCCTCCGATCCGTCCGTGCTGAGCCTCGTGAGGGTGTGCGTGCCGGCCGGTCGTATCACGATGTTGAAGTTGTTGACGAGCGCCTCCCATTTTCCATCGGGCGATACGCGCGGCGAATCGTCTTGGCGGCGGCGGCCGACGCCGAGTCCGGCGCCCGTGCGCGCGCCTGCCTCGAGCTTGCGGCAGTTTGCGGCAGCGACGGTGCACCGATACGGTGCGCCGTCGACGTTGGCCGTGAACGCCGACCCATCGGCGGTGAACACGATTGCGTTGAAAGGGAGGGCGGTCGCCGTGTAGGCGTTGCCGGCGGCGAGCGAGAGCGACGCCGCAATCTTCTCGTGATCGAACGCCGGCTGTCGCTGCTGGGTATCGGCATCGACAATGAAGAAGAGCTCGGCCCCACGCACCATCTTGCGGTACCAAAAGCGGTGCGTCGATCCGATCGCGGTCGCGGGACCGGCGATGTCGACGGCCATCGATTCGTAGGTGGTCCGAAGCGCTTCCGCACGCACGTAATCCGCGGGGGTGACCTGTGCCCTCGTGACACCTGGCCGCCCGAGGGTCAGGAGCAGGGCCACGACGAAAGCCGTCGCAAACCGATGAGAAACGGGCGATGACATGGAGAGCCTCCCGATCGCGCGCCGCCGGCGCACCGTGGGAATTGTAATGGCGGGCGGCGCTAAGTATCCTTGCGGCAATGAGAATCTCGAGGTTGATTGTCGGCGCACTTTGGGGCGCATGCCTTGTGGCCGCGACGTTCGCCAAGCAGCCGTTGGGGTCACCAGCACGGGAGCCGCGCGGGGATGACCTGCCGAGCCAGCCGCCTTCGCCCGCCGCGCCCGGGCGGCTTCCTCTGCCCGATGGGTCCAACTCCGACGGGTTGCGGTTCCGTTACATGGGGCCCGAGAGCGCCGGGCGGATTGCCGCGGTGGTGGGAGTCCCGGGCGACAGCCAGACGTACTACGCCGGCGCGGCGTCTGGCGGCGTGTGGAAGACGACGGACGGCGCGAAAACGTTCGCACCGGTCTTCGACGATCAGCCGGTCCAGGCGATTGGCGCCCTTGCGCTTGCACCGTCCGATCCACGCGTCGTGTGGGCCGGCACGGGCGAGGCCTGGATGATCCGCGATAGCGACGTCATGGGCGACGGGGCGTACAAGTCTGTCGACGCCGGCAAGACGTGGACGAACATGGGCCTTGCCGAAACCGGTCGCATCGGCCGGATCATCGTCCATCCCGCCAATCCTGACATCGTGTACGTGTGCGCGTTGGGGCGTGCGACCGGTCCGCAGCAGGAGCGAGGTGTTTTCAAGACGAATGACGGCGGACGCAGCTGGCAGCGCTCGCTGTTTGTCGACCAGAACACGGGCTGTTCGGGTATGTCGATGGACGCAAAGGACCCGAACGTGCTCCTGGCGGGCACCTGGCAGGTCGAGCTGCACACCTGGATCGAGAACAGCGGCGGCCCCGGCAGCGCCGTCTACATCACACGCGACGGTGGCGCGACTTGGAAGAAGCTCGAAAGCGGCCTGCCGAGGTCGCCGCTCGGCAAGATCGACGTGGCAATCGCGCGCTCAGACGTGAAACGGATGTATGCGCTCATCCAGACAGCGAACCAGGGGTCGCTCTGGCGATCGGACGACGGCGGAGCGGCATGGCGCGTCGTGAGTTGGGATCGCACGCTCATCGGACGCGCGGGCTACTACATTCGCGTCGACGTCAATCCGGCGAACGCGGACGAGGTGCTCGTCGCCAACAGCAGCTTTCACCGATCGCTCGACGGCGGCGAGACCTTCACGATCAACGCCGGTGGCGGATGCGGAGACTGCCACGACATCTGGATGGATTCCAAGAATCCTGATCACTGGATCGCCACCGGCGACAGCGGCATGGGCATCACCACGGATCACGGAAGAACCTTCAACCAAATCGTGCTGCCCATCGGCCAGATGTATCACGTCGCCACCGACAACCAGGCGCCATATTGGATCTACAGCAACCGGCAGGACGACGGCACCGTGCGCGGGCCGAGCGACTCGCCGGTCGCCGTGCCGAACGTTCCCTCGTACGCGGGCAACACCGGTGTCTCTTCTGGGCTCGCCGACGAAGCTGGAGGGGGAGTCGGGCGGGGCGGACGCGCAGGCGGCGGACGCGGAGGCGGCGCTGGTGGGCGAGGCGGCCGCGGCGGGCGGGGTGGAATCGGCGCCACGCCGTGGCAGCCGAACCTGGGCGGTTGCGAGTCGGGCTTCACCTTGCCGGATCCGACGAACGCGGACATCGTGTGGGCGAGCTGCTACGGCAACGAGGTGACGCGATGGGACGCGCGGACGAGGCGCGCGCGTTCAGTCAGTCCGGGAATGCACACGCTCGACTCGGCGCCGACCGACATCCCGTACCGCTGTCATTGGACGCCACCGCTTGCGATCGATCCGTTCGACCACAACACCGTCTACTACGGGTGCCAGGTGATCTTTGCGACTTCGAATGGCGGGCAGGCGTGGAACACGATCAGCCCGGATTTATCGAGCGGCGACAAGAGCCGAGTGGTGTCGTCGGGCGGTATCATCGGCGACAACCTTGGTCAATTCTACGGAGAGGTCGTGTTCGCGATTGCACCGTCAGAGATCCAGCGGGGGCTGATCTGGGCCGGCACGAACGACGGCCAGGTCTGGTACACGCGCGACGCTGGCGCGAAGTGGACCAACGTCACCGAGAATCTTGCCGGCCTGCCAGCCTGGGGCACAGTGCGGAAGATCGAGCCGTCGCACTTCGACCCCGCGACGGCCTACGTCGTGGTCGACCTCCACTTGATGGACAACCGCGACCCATTCATTTATAAGACGACCGACTTCGGCAAGACCTGGAAAAAGATCAGTGACGGCCTTCCATCGAAACATCCGCTCGCGTACGCCATGTCCGTCGCAGAGAACCCCAACCGGCGGGGCATGCTTTTCGCCGGAACGGGCCACGGTTTCTTTTATACGCTGGACGAGGGCGCCACCTGGAAATCCTTGACGGAGGGGCTGCCCGCGGCACCAGTGACTTGGATGACCGTCCCGCGGCTATGGCACGACGTGGTCGTATCGACGTACGGCCGCGGTCTCTTCATTCTGAGCGACATCACCACGCTCGAGCAATCAGATAAGGTTCGGACCGACGAAGCGGTGTACGTCTACGATCCCCGGCCGGCGTTCCGGCTGGCGCGTGGCGGGCGCGCCGAGTTCCTCTATCGCGCAAAAGCGGCGCCGGCGGAACCGGCTCGAGCGGAGATCCTCGACGCAGATGGCGCGGTGATCCGAACGCTCGAGGCGCCGGGACGCGCGGGGCTGAACAGGCTTGTCTGGGATCTCCGTTACGACCCGCCGCACCAGGTCGCCTTCCGCACGACGCCGCCCGACAACCCCCACATTTGGGAAGAGCCGCGGTTCAAGGGCAGAGAAACGCGCCCATTGGTGCATTGGGGCATCGAGACTGCGCAGGTCACCGGCCCGATCGTCACGCCGGGGCGATACTCGGTTCGGCTCCGAATCGGCGGCCAGACGTTCACTCGCCCGCTCGAGGTGCATAAGGATCCGTCGATTCCCGTGTCGGACGCCGACCTTATGGCATCAACTGCCATGCAGATCCGCATTCGCGACGACATGAGCGCGGCGGCCGACATGGTGAACAGTCTCGAGATCCTCCGAAAGCAGATCGAAGACGACTTGAAGGCGAACGGCGGCAAGCCCGATGTCGAGCGGGCGCTCCGCGACATCGATCAGAAGCTCCTCGCAGTCGAGCTGCGGCTCGTGTCCCGGACGGAGATGTACAGCGACGACAAGTGGTACGTGGAGTCGTACAAGGTGTACCAGAACCTGATTTGGCTGAACGGTGTCGTCAACAGCGGCGCAGGCGACGTCGCGGGCGGTGCCGACGAGCGGCCAACGGATGCGTCCGTCGGCGTGCTTGACGGGCTGAGCAAGGAGCTGAACGCCGCGAAGGCGGAGTATCGGTCCGTGATGGATCGCGAGGTGCCCGCCTTCAACCGAACGGCGGCCGGTCTCGGGATCAAACCGCTCAACATTCCCAGACTATGAAGCGGTTCCGTGGTGACGTGCCGCGAACGTCAGGGGCTCGTTATTTGATGACGACCTGATCGAATCCAAGGCCCTTCAGAAACGTGCTCAGCGTTGTGCGGGCGTTAGTGGTCGCTGTTGACAGGATGCCGGCATCGAGCGCGGCCTGGCGGACGTCGTGCTCAGCCTCGCGCCGCACGTCGGATTCCAGGTTCGGATCCGTCCGGGTGAAGAGACCCGTCTCTCGCACGTACACACGTGTGCGATCGTTGTCGATCCGCGTCGCGAATATTTCCGCGGGCGGAATCGAGATTTCGATTGCTCGTCCGCTGATTTCGACCCGACCGTTCTCGACACGATCTAGATCGACTCCCGCCGTGACTTCGCCGTAGACGATCAGCAGGAGGCGATCTCCCGCCAACAGCTTCGGCAGGTAGCGACTCTCCTGACCGCCCGACACGATTTTGTCCATCCCGTACACGACGGTTTCGAGTCGCTGCAGCTGCCGGATGTGATGCACCACCGTTGGCCGGCTCGTATCGATGCGAGTGCCGGATCCTCGAGCGAGCCAAAACATAGTGGCAGCTATGGCGGCGGCAAGCGCGAAGCCGAGGGCGAAACTGGGCATTTTCTTGATCATGGGGATTGAGAGCCGGGGGGCAGATCCCAGTTAAATCCTTTCAAGTCTCAGAATCAAGTCCTCGCCGAAGACTGGCGTTAGCTCTCGAGAGCACGCGACGGAGCGGCGAAAGGGGTCGTGATGTCGAACGCGAAAGGCGAGAAGGGCACGCGCGGTCAGTTCGGCGGCGGGTGATCTCGGGAAGGCGACCGCTACACACCAGTGACGCGCGCCATCAGATGATCGAGTTGCGCACGTAACGCCACGCTGATTCTGCGTTGCTCGTCGCAAGCGAGCCGGAGGTCCGTGACGAGCATTTCAAGACGCGCGACTCGATTTTCGAGTTCGACAGATTTGTAATGCTGAGGAAACTCGTCGGCAGCCGTTGAGCGTGTCGGTTTGCCTGTGAACTGGCGGCGAGGCACGCGAGCGAATCCTAGCGAAGAACGGCTGAACTTGTCAGCGATCAAACGCCGAAACGGCTGGTAGAAATTATGCGGGAACCAACTCAGCCGTTGCTGTGTGCGGTCCTTGGCGCTACCCCATCGTGGACTGTAGCCGCTCCAGCACCGAGTTGGCGTGGGCGTTGCTCGCGGCGTGTTTCTAAGTCGCGTGGCATTCCGACTGGCGAGGACTATTGTGACGGCGTTCGGAGCCGAGCCGTTTGAGCATCCTTCGGAAAAGAGACTGCCTCTCGTTACGCAGGTGGCCGCCGGAGTGTGCTTCCATGATTTGAATGGTTTGCGCAGCACAGCGATCGCAGATGTACACTCGGGCGGCAAATAGCCGGACCGGACCGGCCACGAGCTTAGCGACTTCCGAGTCCCTCCGACCGCAGAACGAGCAGCACAAGGTTCCCGACAGCATGGGCACACCTCCGATTCACCCGTGACACTTCTCGGATCTTCCCATGAGCCTATCACGCATCAAGACGATCAGCGAGTGGGTGGAGCGCAGCGCTAGTGCGTGGTGATCTTCATCCTTCCACTTGCTAATGCCGTGCGGCTTCAGTGTTGCGGGCGAGGAGATAGTTTGCGCCGGCGATCGTGCTGTCACTGTCCAAGCACGGGACGCCGCGCCTGCCAATGCGCGGCCAGCTCGTACGCGTGAGCGAGCCGCAGGACGACCGCGTCGGCGCCTAAAGGCCCACTGATTTGCAGACCGATCGGAAGCCCTGATGCAGTAAACCCACACGGGATCGAAATCGTCGGCCAACCGTACACATCGAACGGGGATGTGTTACGTATCGTGGGAGTCGCCTTCTCGATGGAAGTCTCCACGTCCGTGCTGACCTCCGCGATGGTCAGCGGCGGGATGGGAGTCGTGGGAGTGATAATCGCGTCCACCGTCTGAAAAATCTGCCCGCTTGTGCGACGGGTGTAGGCGAGCTCCCGGCGGGCTTGAATGTAGGCCGACGTTGTGACGTCGGCGCCGGTGCGGATTCTCCTCAGCGTCTCAGGCTGGTAAAGCTGCGGACTCTTTGCAACGAATTCGGCGTGGTACGCATACGCTTCGGCCGCTCTCACCGTTGCTCGCAGCGGCTCCTGCGTGCTGGCCGACATCGCAACGTCGCGGAGCCCTCCCGTCAGTTTTTCCAGGACTGTCAAGGCGTTGCCTACCGCGGTCTCAATCTCCGAGTCGAGATTGGTGAAGAAAAAGTCGCGTGCGACTCCTATCCGCAAGCTCGAAGGCGGCATGCGGAGGGCTGCGTAGTAGTCCGGTACCGTCATCTGAACGCTCGTCGTCTCCTCCTGATCGTAGCCGGCGATTGCCTGAAGCAGGAGAGCGGCGTCGGCGACAGTGCGGGTCATAGGCCCGACATGGTCGAGCGACCAGGAAAGTGGCACCACCCCGCGGTTGCTCACCAACCCATACGTGGGTTTCAGACCGACGATGCCGCAGAAGGCCGACGGCTGCCTGATCGAGCCTGCCGTATCCGACCCGAGCGCTCCATAACACAACTCGGCCGCCACCGCAGCGGCCGAGCCGCCGGACGAGCCGCCAGCGATATGGTCAGGTTTCCACGGGTTGTGCACCGCGCCAAAGTGCGAGACGACCGAGGTGCCCCCGAAGGCGAACTCGTGCATGTTGGTCTTGCCGACGAGGACGGCGCCAGCCGCCCTCAGCTTCCGCACCACTTCCGCGTCGTCCTTGGGGACACGATCTTTAAAGAGGGCGCTCGCGGCCGTGGTTCTGACGCCGGCAGTGTCGAACAGATCCTTCAAGGCGATCGGAATGCCGTGCAGCGGCCCGCGCCACTTTCCCCGCTGAATCTCGGTTTCGGCCGCCTTGGCCTCGGCCAACGCAGATTCGCCAGTAATTGTGATGAACGCGTTCAGCGTCGGGTTCAGTCGTTCGATCCGGGCGAGGCACGCCTTGGTCAGTTCCACTGGCGAGATCTTCTTCTGGCGTACCAGTTTGCTGGCGTCCCCGAGGCTCAGGTTGGGGAACGCGGCGTTCTGGTCCTGGCTGGCCGGCCGGGTTTCCATCAGGAGCGAAGCAGCCGTTCCGACCAGGGCAGACTGGATGAACTCCCTTCGCGATATATCGTTGGAGACCGACATCGTGCGTGCGCGCTGGGCGGCGAGGCTCATATTCCGCTAGCTGTGGTCAGGCACCGGATCGTCTGGCCTGAGCCACGCCCATGCCCGCTCTCGATCCGGAAAGATCCTGACATCGAGCGGTACGCCCTTCAGCTGCAGAAGCTGCGCAAAGACGCGTGCCACGGCAAACGCGATCGGTTTCGCTGTGACGATGGCGAGTCTCCGAGGGCCGGCGACAGGCAGATGTTGTCGGAGGATCGCGATAACCTGCCGCAACTCTCTAAGCTTTGGTGTGGATTGCGCGTCAGTGACGTCAAAGAGCGCGCCGGTGCAGAATTCATAACCGGGTTCTCGTAACCATCCGAGCATCGTTTCGACACGTTCTGTCTGCGTGATGACTCCGTGGCCATGAATGAACAACAGTCGAAAGTCCGGATAAATGTAGAAACGCATGGGCATGGCGCGTATCCAAGTTCGGTCAGTTTGGGCTAGATGACAACTCGCGCGGCCCAGAGGGCAGATGCGTCGTCAAATAGCGGGTCAGGAGGTGGAACAGGTGCGGTGACGTTCCCGCTCCCTCTGCGATCGCATGTGTGCGACCAGGATAGGTCATGAAGTCGAAGGGCTTGCCGAGCTCGATCAGCCGATTCACCAACAGTTCAGAACCTTGGTAATGGACGTTGTCGTCGCCGGAGCCGTGCACGATCAGCAGGTCGCCTTTTAGCCCCTCGGCGAAGTTGATCGCGGAGCCCTGTTTGTAGCCCTCCGCGTTCGTGTCCGGCAGGCCCATGTACCGTTCCTGATAGATAGTGTCGTACAGCCGCTGATCGGGAACTGGCGCCACTGCCATGCCGACCTTGTACAGCTCTGGCGATCGAAACACGAGATTCAGCGTGTTGGTGCCACCACCGCTCCATCCCCACACCGCCACACGATCGAGATCGACATACGAGCGATTGGCGGCGAGCCACCGGATAGCCTCGGCCTGCTGCTTCGACGAGAGGACGCCCACCGCCCCGTACACGGCTTTGCGCCATTGGCGGCCGCGCGGCGCCGGCGTGCCGGCATTGTCGAAGCTCACGACAAGATACCCGAGGCTCGCGAGATAACGGTGATAAAGCACCGTTTGATCGCCCCATCCATCTACGACGGTCTGCCCCGCAGGTTCACCGTAGACGTACACGATCACGGGGTAGCGCTTCGACGCAACGAAGTCCGGCGGTTTCAGCATGTAGCCGTCGACGACGACGCCGTCGCCGGCGTTCGCCTTGAAGTAGTCGACGGGGGGTTTGACCAGCGCCGCGACTCTCTGCTTCAGCTCGGCGTTGGCGTCCGTCACGGTCACGACGTGGTGGCCGGGGAGACTCACCAATTCGCGGATGCCCGGATCGTCGAAGCTGGAGAAGCGGTGAAAGGCGTATCGCCCGTCCGGCGAAATGGCGTACGCGTTCGATCCCGCGAACGTCCCCGGCGTCACGCGTTCAGGATTCGCCTTTCCATCGAGCGGTGCGCGGTACAGATAACGCTGTGTCGCGTTCTCGGGTGACGCCACGAAGTACAGCCAGCCACTCTTCTCATCCACTCCGGCCACCGAGACCGCGTCGAAGTCGCCGCGCGTCAGGAGCGTCTCCCGTCCCTCCCGCGTCACGCGATATACGTGCATCCATCCATCCTTTTCCGACGTGACGAGGAACTCGGCGCCGTCCCGGATCGGACGTACGCCGGAGCCGATGGTGACGAACGCGTCGTCGTGATCTACCCACATCTGCCGCACCGACCCGGTGTGGGCGTCAGCTAGGAGAAAGCGATCGGTGTTCTGCAATCGATTCAGCTGCTGGACGACCAGTGTGCGCGGATCCGCCCACTGCATCCGCGCCACGTAGTGCTCGCGGGGGTCGCCCGGAAGGTCCATCCAGATCATGGAACCGCCGCCGTTCGCCGGAACGACTCCCGCGCGCACCGACGAATTCCTGGTGCCTGCAAGCGGATATGGGATGTTCACGACCAGCGGGTACCGTCCGGTCTCCGGATAGGGAATGCTGGTGACGATTTCGCGATCCTTCCCGAGGTAGTACTCGAGCGGGAAGTTGCCGACGCCGTGCATGTCGAACTGCCAGAACCCGATGTGAGTGCCGTCCGGGCTCCACGCGTAACAGTCGTGGAGATCGAGCTCCTCTTCGTTGACCCAGTCCGAGCCGCCATTGACGACGAGATCGGTGCCGTCGTGGGTCAGTCGCGTCGTGCCGCCGGTGGCCAGATCCTCGACGTAAATGTCGTTCTGACGCACGTAGGCGACCCTCGTCGCGTCGGGGCTGAACTTCGCGTACATCAGGGTGGCTTCGGGCGCGTCGGCGCCGATCTTTCTCATCCGGCCGGACCGCCGGTCGAGCAGCCAGTAGTCGCCGCGGGCGTTGGTTCGCCAGACGCGACGGGTGTTCGTGAAGACGAGCACGCG
>DATKHR010000196.1:0-1951 GCA_035510155.1 Vicinamibacterales bacterium | reverse complement strand
GGGCGCGGTACAGTCCGTTCGCTGTAGCTCTCAGTCGCTCGACGCCCTTCCAGCCGTGAATCGACGCCACGCGCCGTCACCGCCGGGCGCTCAGAGGGGAGAAACGTGGTCGGACCGACGTGGAACGCCGCCGCGTACTCGACACATGAGCAGATAGACAGCGTTCCGACCGCGACCGCGGCCCATGCGGCGGACCAAACGTTTGTGTCCGGCGCCGGGACCAACAGTCGCTGAATCCGAGACCCGAGACTTCGCTCGTCACACGCGGCCACGCCGTAAGAGATGTCCCTTGCTTGCGAAATTCGGCCGGCGATTCTGACGAGCGACCGCGCGTAGATCTGCGGCGGCATCAGGCGCGAGACGACCAAATCGTCGCATGCCTGCTCGCGGCTGATCGCGACGCACCTTTTCAAGAACGCGGCCGCCGGGTGGAACGACAGCGGAAGATACAGGATCTCGTACAGCAGATTCAGGCCGATGTCGCGCCGCCGGATGTGCGCCATCTCGTGGCCGAAAACCGCCGTCAGCTCGTCGATCGAGAGGCGCGCAAGAAGCCCTTCCGGCAACGTGATGATGGGCGACCGCGCGCCGATCGCCGCGGGCACCCGCAGCTTCGGAGAGCTCGTGATTCTGATCGGGACCAGCTCAAACGCCGCGCGACATCGCTCGGCCACGCGTCCCCATTCTTCCGAGAGAGGCATCGTGGTCGCGGTCCTCCAAATGGCAGATGCGGATCGCCACGCGCGCCACGCCAGGGCAAGGCGCCAGGTGAAGAACAGGAGGTACGCAGCCGTCAAAACGAACGACAGTCCACGTGGCAGATGAAGCGCCGCGCTCCACGGCGCGTCGTTCCCTGCCAGGCTTGGCGCAGGTGCGGATTGGGGCATGACCGGCGCCGGCCCGTCCCCTCGCGCATGAGGCAGCATGCTCGCGATCGGGAGGGCGAGGCTGAGCACCAGGCTGAACGCAAAGAGACCGTGTCTGGCGGCTGCTGACCGGACGGGTCGAATCAAGCCCCAGGTCAGACCGGCCACCAGCGTGACCTGCCATAACGAATTGATCAGGAATGTGGCGAGCGCGTCGTCAATCCGTCCCATCGGCGTGAGTCTCGAACCGTGTCACGTGTTCCTGCAGTTCGGCCAGGGTTTCAGCAGCGACGTGCCGATCCTCGAGCAGTGTCATGACCAGTTCGGTCGCCGACCCACGGAACCAACGATCGATCACCTCTCGAACCGTCCGGGCCAGCTCGTGACGGCGGCTGAGCGCCGGACGATGAATGTAGACGCGGCCTCTCAGGGAGCGGCGCACCTTGCCCTTTCGGCAGAGGACATTCAGCATCGTCTGAACCGTGGTGTAGGCGAGCCGGCGGCCTAGCGCCTTCTGGACCACCTGAGTCGTGGCGGACCCCTGCGCCCAGAGCACTTCCATGATCTCCAGCTCCAACGGGGTCAGTCGATCCGATCGCCGTCGCTTTCTGCGCGGCATGGGCGGTTTCACGTTATCCCGCGCGACGGGGCTGATGCAACTAAAAGTTTAGGACAGGACTGTCACTCGGGTGGACGCGCGCGAGCAAGGTTGGTGCGCCCGGCAGGATTCGAACCTGCGGCCTACGGCTCCGGAGGCCCGTTTACTAAGACGTAACATCTCCGATTTCCGGCAGTTGCAAGCAGCCCCCCGCCACGTGCCCCCGCCCTTCGATGTTCAGCACATCCACATCTGCGAGACCACTCTCTTCAACCTCATCAGGCATGACGGTCGACACCACCGCATTCGCCGCCGCCAGGAACCGAGCAGCCAAGTCAATAGCGAAGTAGACCTGCTCATCTCCCTCGACCTTCTCCAGCATCGTCTTGGCTTCCCGGAGGGCCGCGTCGACCAAGGCGATGAAGTTTGGGAGCCCGGCTTTCCGCTGCTCCTCGGCGCTGAAGCTGAGGTCTTGGTCACTCATTCG
>DATKHR010000195.1:0-3756 GCA_035510155.1 Vicinamibacterales bacterium | reverse complement strand
GTGTTGGTGGCGCAGAACGACCGCAGCAAAGTGGTGAGGCTGGATCGGACGGGCGCCCCTTCCGTCACTTACTCCGACACGCACACAGGCGGCGGATTGTCGATGAGCTCTCGGGGCAACCTGTTCATTGTCGAGCGCGGTCTGCGCATGAAGGTCGAGCAACTCGCGCCGCAGCGCAAGGTGCTGGCCGATAGTTACCAGGGCGAACCGCTCGACTGCGTCGGGGCTGTCATCAACGACCTGACCGCGGACCGCCGCGGCGGGGTGTACTTCACGATGGGCGGGCTGTTCCATGCCGACTCAAAGGGCGTCGTCACCCGGTACGGCGAGAACCTCTTCACGAATGGCATCATCCTCAGCCCCGACGAGAAAACGCTCTACGTCACCAACGTCACGACGCTCGCGGCCTTCGACGTGCAGCCGGACGGAGCGTTGATCAACCAGCGCGAATTCGTGAAGCTCATCGGAGGCGGCGGCGACGGCAGCACGATTGATTCGCAGGGGCGCATTTACGTGACGACCGGCGCGGGCGTCGAGGTCATCGGGCGAGACGGCCAACATCTCGGCGTCATTCCTACACCCCGCGGGGTCATCAGCTGCGCATTCGGTGGGCAGGACAAGCGGACGCTGTTCGTCCTCGCGCGTGGCGCGCAGGATGCCGAGGGCAACGAGGTGGCCAACGCGGCGCAGGTCTGGTCGATCCAGATGATCGCTCAGGGCTACACCGGCCGCGCGAAGTAAAATAAGCGTTCATCGAATTCAGGAGAAGATCATGCCTTCTCGCTTGACTTCGTGCGTGTTGGTCGCGCTTGTTGCCGCGGGCGTGTCGTCGCCTCTTGCCGCTCAGTGGCTCAAGTACCCGACGGCCGCCGTGCCGCGTACACCTGATGGGAACGCCAACCTGATGGCGCCAACGCCTCGGACCGTGGACGGCAAACCGGATTTCTCGGGGATGTGGCTCACCGGCGACGGGAGGCCGTGCGACGCGCGGAACGAGCAGTTCCAGGTCTGTGGTTCGGAACTGCCCATCTCGCGCTATGGCATCAACATGGCGACCGGCATACCGGGCGGCCTCCCGTACCTGCCGTGGGCGGCGGAGCAGGTGAAAACCCAGATCGAGCAACACTCCAGAGACGATCCGCACGCCCGCTGCTTGCCTGACACGTTCGTGCGCTTATACGGCTTGCCCCACATCCAGAAGTTCATCCAGACGCCTGGTCTGCTCGTGATGCTCTACGAGCTGAACGCGAACTACCGCCAGGTCTTTACCGACGGCCGGCCGCTGCCCGACGATCCGCAGCCGTCATGGCAGGGATATTCAATCGGCAAATGGGACGGCGACACTCTGGTTGTGGACTCCATCGGATTCCGCGACGGCCAGTGGCTCGACATGGCCGGCACTCCGATGACCGACGCGGCCAAGGTGCGCGAGCGCATCCGGCGCCCCGACTTCGGACATCTCGAGGTCGTCACGACCGTTGACGATCCAAAGGCTTACACCAAACCGTGGACGGTGACGTTCAAGCAGAACATCGTCCTCAATACCGAGCTCGTGGACGAAATGTGCGTTGAAAACGAGAAATCCTCGAAGCACATCGTCGGCAAGTAGACGGCGATCTACTGGCGCCCCGGCAGTGGCGTCGGGACGATGCCGGCGGGCAGCGGCCAGTGGCCTTCATACGGCGGCCAGTTCGGGACGGCGAGCTCCGGGGGCGGATAGAACATCGCCGTGTAGATCGTCCGGATCTTTTCCTCGTCGATGAAGAACCATTCGCTGAACACATTGCGCGGCGTCGGCGAGCCAGGTCGCCGGATGAAGACCGCCATCGCGAGCACGGCCTGAGCCTCTTCGTCGATGAGCGGTATCCGCCGTGCGACCACCATCGACGCATTGAAGTTCTGCAGTCCGGAGACGCAGTCGTTCGTCGTGGCCGCAGCGGCCGGCGACAGAGGCGGCAGGAACCGGCCCGGCGGCGTCGGTGAGCCGTTTTCCACGCGCCCGCACCCGGAATGTGTCAGGGCGATCGAGCCGTCGTGGGAGGTGATGGCATCGAAGTAGCTGTTGGTGATGGCCAGGAGCGCGTCGCGCGAGAGCCGCTGCGCCGCCGGGACGACGCGCTCGGGCGGCGGATTTGCAGCGAGGTAATCGGGATTGAAGAGGTTTGCGGGCGGACGGCCCGGCTGACGCGGTCCGTTCAGTCCAGGATCGTTGGCGCGTGCCAGGTACCATTCGGCTTCGGTAAGCGTCCGATGTTCCACTCGGATCCGCACTGTCACGATGGCCGAATCAGCGCCCTCCTGCACGATTCCGTAATAGGCGGCCTGGCCGCTGACGGCATCCAGGTAGCGACGCTGCATCCCGCCGAAGCCGGTGACGGTCGTCCACACGCCGTTGCCTGGTCGGACGTTCACCGCGTTCTCAGTCTGGCGAAAGCCGACAACGAGCGGGGCCGTTGAGGGATCGTGCTTCATCACCGCGTTCAAGTACTGGTCGAGCATCGTCCGCAGGCAGGTGCGATCGCATGGCGGCTGCGCGAACGCATTCGCAAGGCCTGCAACGGCCACGGACGACCATACGAAGACGCACCGGAAGAATCGCCGCATGTGTGTGACCTCCACCAGGCTGATCTTTACGACGCCTCGGCGAGGAAATCCGTCGCCTCGCCGAGCAAACCCGCCTCTCGCCGAGGAAGCCGTTATTTCGGGAGCGTTTTGTAGAAAGCCTGCGTCAGATCGTGGAGCGACCGTTCCTTGTATTCACCGCGGGCGAGGTGCGCGACGACGCCGTTTCGATCACCCTCGCTGCGCTCCTGGCCAAGTTTGAACTTGCCCTCGATCGCCTGAATCTCCATTTCGAAGGGGCTGATGCCCTGCATCATGCGATCGACGTACTCCCGCGGCTGCGCTGCGAAGTCGTACTCCGTTGATCCCACGCGCTGCTCGTTGCGGCGGATCAGCGTGGCGAGCAGGTCGTACGTCTTCGCCTTGTCCGTGATCGGGCGCGGCCGTCCCGACGCGTGCACGACGCCGAAGTTCCATGTGGGCACGACCGACGCCTGGGTCGCATACCAGGTCGGCGAGATGTAGCCTTGCGGGCCGCGGAACACGATGACTGCCTGATGCGTCCCGTCGAACGCCGCCTTCTGCGCGTTCTGTGCTGAAATGTGACCGCGAAGCGTGCCGAACCGTCCTTGCGTGCGATCGAGGATCGATGGAATGTGGGTGATGCGCAGGGTCGGCGTCGCGGTCACGAGCATGACGAACGAGAACTCCTCCATGAAGTCGTGCAGAAACTTCAGCTCATCGACGACGTGGGCTTTGGGAATGTAGAGTGACGGATCCGGCGGGCCCGACGGCTCCTGCGGGCCCGACGGCTCCTGCGCACCGATATCGTCCTCCCCCACGATCGCGGCAGCGGAGAACAGGCCAAGCAGAACGGCGCGGCGGTTCATCTCGGTAGGCATGGGCGAAAGTCTAACCCGTTTTACGGGCGGTCATTGACGATTGTCAATCGGCCAGCATCGCCGTGAGTTTCGCGCGGATATCGTCAGGCAGAGGGACTGACTTGCGCTTCGCGGTGTCGAAGCACACCTCGACGGTCTTCTGCGTCGCGCAATGCGTCGTCGAATCGGCTTCGTACAGCTCGAGTGCGTATTCGAAGCTTTTGGTCCCGACGCGCGTGAAGGCGCCCCTGATCACGGCGAGTTGGCCAGCGGTGATTTCGTGATGGAATTCAATGGTTAGTGTGGCCACCAC
>DATKHR010000194.1:0-3767 GCA_035510155.1 Vicinamibacterales bacterium | reverse complement strand
GCGATGGCGTCCGCGCCGAGGCCGAGGTCGTGCGCCAAAACGGCGGCCGTGTGCTCGCCCAAGCGGGGCGGCGGCGTGCGCACGGAGCCGGGCGTCGCCGACAACTTCACCGGGACGCCGAGGACTTCCATTGATCCAATGGTTTCGTGCTGGACCGATGCGACCATGTCGCGGGCGCGCAATTGCGGATCGCCGAAGAGCTCCCCGATATCCCGCACCGAGCCGCACGGCACGCCTGCGGCCGTGAGGCGGTCGATCCAGTATTGGCGGGTCTGGGTCTCAAGGCGCGAGGCAATCAGGGGCCGCAGCGTGTCGTAGCCCATCACCCGCTGGCGATTTGTCGCGAAGCGGTCGCCGAAATCGAGATCCGCGACCTCGCAGAACGTCTTCCAGAGATCGTCGTTGCCGACGGCGAGCACGAAGTCGCCGTCCGATGCCGCGAACGTCTCGTACGGCACGATGCTCGGGTGGCGGTTGCCGAGGCGGCGGGGCACGTGGCCGCTGGCGAAGTAGGCGCCAGCCTGGTAGGTCAGGAGCGCGCTGACGGCGTCGAGCATGGCGATGTCCACTTCCTGCCCTCGGCCGGAGCGTTCGCGCGACAGGAGCGCCAGACTGATACCGTACGCCGCGAACATGCCGGAGACGATGTCGGCGATGGCCACGCCCAGGCGGAATGGAGGGCCGTCGGCGGCGCCGGTGATGCTCATCAAGCCGCCCTCGGCCTGGATGACCGCGTCGTAGCCTGATTCCTGCCGGCGCGGGCCTGTCTGTCCGAAGCCGGAAACCGAGCAGTACACGAGCTGAGGGTGCCGGGTCGAGAGCGATGCGTAATCGAGCCCCAGCTTGGCCAGCGTGCCGGGGCGGAAGTTCTCGACCAGCACGTCGCACCGGTCGACGAGGCGGTTCAAGAGCGCGCGCCCCTCGGGATGCTTGAAGTCGATCGTCACGCTCTCCTTGTTGCGGTTGACGCTCAGGAAGTACGCGCTCTCACCGTTCAGAAACGGCGGACCCCATCCTCGCGTGTCGTCGCCTTTGCCGGGCTGTTCAATCTTGATCACGCGCGCGCCCATGTCGGCGAGGAGCATCGTGCAGTAGGGGCCCGACAGCACGCGTGTCAGGTCGAGAACGGTGATACCTTCTAGAGGTGTCCGCATGGGCAACGCATTCCGAGCAAAGGTAGCGAGATGATTATCGTCTACGCGGGCAGCGCTTGACGCAGCTGCGAGCAGGTGAAGGAGTTTCTTTCACGCCAGGACGTTCCGTTCGCGGCGCGCAACGTCGACGAAGACGATAGCGCGTACGCTGAGCTGCTCTCGCGAGGACTGCGGACCGTGCCGGTGACGATCATCGGCGACCGCGTGCTGAAGGGGTACGACCCCGAGGCCCTCGCCGCGGCCATTCGGGCGTGGCGCCTGTCAGCGCCCGAGAAATAGTCACGAGATCCGACACCAACCCGTACGCCGTGTGCGTCAATCCCGAGCCGCGCTGCACGAGGGCGATGTCCCCGAGGAGGTCGGTCTGGAGGACGATCGCGTTCTCGGGGCCGTCGAGCTGCGCGAGCAGGTCGGCCGCCGGGAGCTCGACGAGCTGTACCCGCCCACGGATGTCAGCCGCGGGGCGACGGGTCTCATTCCGGGGCCCCTTTGCTGCCCGGGGCTCGGCGCTCGCCGACGCGACCAGCTTCAGCCGCCGCCCCGAGGCTCGCGCGGCCTGCACCCGCTCGGCCACGGCCGCACTGACCCCCTCGCGCTCCACGGCCCGTGGCGTCAACCGGGCGCCGAGCAACGCGTTCGCCAACGCCGCGGTTTTCGCGGCGGCGTCCCACCCGTCGACGTCGAGCGAGGCATCGGCCTCGGCAATGCCGGCGCGCTGCATCTCCGAGAGTCCACGGTCGAACGATTGGCCTTCTTCCATCTTCGCGAGAATGTAGTTGGTCGTGCTGTTGACGACACCTCTGAAGCCGGTCACGTTGACTCCGGGCAACGCGGTCCGAGCGAGCGCAAACAGCGGAATGCCGTCGAGCACGGCGCTCTCGAACAAGAAGCATCGACCGGCCCGGCGCGCCAGGTCGGCGAGCGCGTGATAGGCGAATGCCGCGGGGCCTTTGTTGGACGTGATGACGTGGGCCCCGCCAGAGAGGGCCGTGCGCACGTGCGCGATTGCCGGCTGCCCGCGCTCGATATCGAGCGTGGTCGTCTCGACGATCACCAGCCGACGCTGGCGGAGCCGGCCGGCAGAGCGGCGCATCGTCTCGCGGATGAACGACATCGTTGATCCCCGGCCTGAAGGACGGCGAATGGCCCACCCCCCTCTCAGGTGGCCGCCGGCTTCGACCTCGGCGGCCAGAGCGACGGCGTCGAGACCCTCGAGATCGAAGGCCTGTCCACGCGTACGAGTGGCGATCCCCGTTACCTGTGTTTGAATGGCGTGCGCGCGCGCGAGCCTAGGCGCCAGCTCGTCGAGCAAACGCACGAATCGGCGACCGACGTGCCCGAATCCCACCAGAACGAGGTCGAACGTCACGCGCCGATGCCGCCGATCTCGACGAGCAGGTCGTGAAGCCGGGTCAGGCCCTGGCGCAGGTACTCGGGCTCCTCGCCGTAGCCGATGCGCAGATAGCGATCCATTCCGAAGTGATCGCCCGGGACGACCAGGACGCTCTTCCGCTCGCGCAGGCGGTCGACGAGCTCCGTCGAGTTGACGTCGTGGCGATACCGGACGTAGACGATTGCGCCGGCGTCCGGCGCCGCGTAGCTGAAAAGACGGCCGTGCCGGTCGAGCCACTCGGCCATGATTGGAAAGTTGTCGTTCAGGATACGGCGCGTTCGTGCCAGGATGCGCCCGCGGCGCGCGGGATCCAGCGCTTGGCGCGCCAGGAAATCGTTCAGCGCGCCCGGCGCGATCGTCGTGTAGTCATGGTACGACCAGAGCGACGCCACAAGTGTCGGCGGGCCGACCACCCACCCGATGCGAAGCCCCGGCAATCCGTACGCCTTCGACAGACCACTCGTCACGATGACGCGGTCGGTGCGGCCCCACATCGATGGCGTCTCGCGCCCATCGCGTTCGGACCCTCGATACACCTCGTCGGACAAGATCCATGCGCCATGACGCTCTGCAATTGCGGCGACGCGATCCAGGTCCGCCCGGTCGAAGCGCGCGCCGGTCGGGTTGTTCGGATTGCACATGATGATGAGCTTCGTGCGATCGTGCACGAGGCGCTCGAGTCCCTGAAGGTCCATCTGCCATCGCCCTGCGTCCTGCCGACTCGCGTCTGGGGGCGCGAGCGGCCACTCTTTCACGGCTCCACCGAAGGCACGCGCCAGTCCCCACATCTGCATGTAGCTCGGCACCATGAACACGATCTCATTGCCCGGCTCCACGAGGTTCCACATGGCGATGTAGTTGGCTTCCGCTCCGCCGTTGGTCACTTGCACGTGCGCCGGGGTCGCCCCCGGATAGTGCGACGCGATGAGCTCTCGCAGCGCGGCGGTTCCGTTCGATTGCGTGTAGCGCAGGCGTTCGGTCATCATGGCGTCCCGGACTGACTGATCGTCCAGCAGATCGCCAAGCCGCAGAGGATGCACGCCGCTCTCCGACAGATTGAACTCAACCTGGTTCTCGTAGGTCGACTGCATCCGTTCCATCGAGAATGGCTCGACTTTCATGCGATCACTGTACCCGGTTTGCGCCCCGATGATGGTTAGGCGATCGACTATACTGGCGCCTCAAGTCACGAATGTCTCGTGATCTGGGCCGAGGGCCCG
>DATKHR010000193.1:0-5111 GCA_035510155.1 Vicinamibacterales bacterium | reverse complement strand
TCTGTTCGACCTGTTCGAGACGCTCATCACTGAATCGCAAATACAGCCGGCCGGGATGTCATCGTTGGCGCCCGAATTGGGGTGTGAGCGAGACGCGTTCCGCAGACAATGGAACGCTCTTCGTCCCGCTGCGATCACCGGCCGCGTGTCGCTGCGTCAAGCGCTCAGCGATATCGCAACGAACCTCGGAAGCCACGTCGATGACGCGATCGTTCAACGCATGTGCGACGAGAGGATTCGGATAAAGGCGCAACCCTTCGTACAGGTCGAGGATCACGTTCTCACGCTGATCGACTACCTTCGAAGCCGCAACTTGCGCCTGGGAGTGATCAGCAACTGTGTCACGGAGGACGTCGCCGGATGGTCCAGGTGCTCCCTCGCCTCTCGCTTCGACTGCGCTGTATTCTCGTTCGAAGTTGGGGTGGCCAAGCCAAATCCGACGATCTACATCGACGCGGCCCGACGCCTCCAGGTCGATGTATCTGAAACCTGGTTCGTCTGCGACGGTGCAAACGATGAACTGTCGGGTGCAGTGAAAGCAGGTCTTCGTGCGTTCAGGGCGCTCTGGTTTCTGCGGCGTTGGCCTCACTTCCGAGACGAACCAGCTTCCGCCGAGAACGTCAACACGGTCCAGGAGCTCGTCTGTCTCGTGGAACAGGCCATTGAGCCACGCAACAGCGATATACGAGGGCCACTGCCCGCACCAGGCTAAACGGAGGTACCCCGAGGCACACAGTCAGCTACCGGCCTACCAGGGTTTTCGCACTGCCGGGGCCTCGTCCAGCTCCCAGTCGGCGCGTGACGACAAAATTCGAGACCCACAGGATGACATCTTAGCTGCGCGGCCGTATTGGCGAAACCCGGCGCTATTCCGATCGGAGCGCCTGCATCGGCGGAATTGATGCCGCGCGGCTGGCCGGAATCAGCGCCGCGACGAATGCGCACAGCGTCAGCGAACCGGCGGCCACGGCCAGGGCGACCGGATCCCAGAACGTCATACCGTACAACTGCGCGGCAATCAACCGGCCGGCGCCGATCGCCAATGGCACGCCAAGGATCAGTCCGAGCGCGACGCGCGTGAACGCGCTGCGCAGCACGAGGTTGAGCACGGCTCCTCTATCGGCGCCGAGCGCCATGCGAATGCCGATCTCGTTCGTTCGCTGCGCGACTGAGTACGCCGTCACGCCGTAGAGGCCGATCGCGGCGAGCAGCAGCGACACACCGCCGAACAGACCCGCGAGGCTCGCGACTGAGCGTTCCTGATCGAACGTCAGCGCGATCTGCTGCTCCAGCGTGCGCACGCTCATCAGCGTCAAGTTCGGATCGACCTGCGCCAGCGCGTTCGTCACGAGCGGCTCGAGCGCGCCCGGCGACTGCTTCGTCCGCAGCATGATCCCGCTGACGAAGTGCGACTGGAACTCGACGCGCGTCATCACACTGTTCACGTAGTTCACGTTCTGCGCGAGCGGGACGTAGAACATCGGCCGCGGCGGAAGCCGGAACTGGAAGCTGGCGAACCTGGCGTCGCGAACGACGCCGATGATGCGGAACGTGCCGACGTTCTGCGGCTCGTCGAGGCCGAAGTGCTGGCCAATCGGATCCTCGTCGCTCTTGAAGAAGCGCTTCGCGAACGCCTCGTTGACGATCGCGACCGGCGCCGTCGTCTCGTTGTCCGCCTCCGTGAACGCGCGCCCGCGCATCATCGTCATGCCGAGGTTCGGCAGGTAGTTCGTGCTCACGCGATCCCACGACGCGCCCGCGTTGTCCCCGGGCTTCGGCGGCGGATGGCCGGCGACGAGAATCAGCTCGCCCCAGTTGTCCGTCAGCGGGTTGTAGAGCGCGAGGCCCGAGCCCTGCACGCCGGGCAGGCGGTTCAGCCGATCTTCGAGTGTTCGGTACATCGCGGCCAGCTGCAGCACCGTGTACGTCGAGGATGGCCGGTTGATCGCGACAAGCACACGATCGGGCACGGCGAACCCGAAGTCTTGGTGCTCGATATTGTTCAAGCTGCGGCCGAGCATTGTCGCGCCGGCGACGAGGACGACGGAGAGCGTCGCCTGGACGATCAGCAACGCAGTCCGCGTGAAGGACGAATGATCGCCCGATGATCGACCCGATCCGCGCAGCGCATCGATCGGATCAGTCCGCGTCGCCAGCCAGGCGGGGACGGCGCCGAAGAGCACGCCGCTGATCACCGCCAGGCCGAACGCGAACGCCAGCACGAGCGGCGACGGGCGTGTGCTGATCGGGAGAAACGTGGAGACGGAAAACGCGAGCGAGAGCAGTAGCCGCGCCGCGCCCATCGCGACGACGAGGCCCGCGATGCCGCCGCCGATGCCGAGCAAGATGCTTTCGACGAGCGCCTGCGTCACGATCTGCGATCGCGATGCGCCGACGGCCATTCTTACTGCCGTCTGCGTCCGCCGCGCGACCGAGCGCGCCAGCAGCAGGTTCGCAACATTGGCGCAGGCGATTAGCAGCACGAGTCCGCAGACGGCCATCAGCAGTTTCAGGCTCTGGCCGTACTGCTCTTTCATCACGCCGACGCCCGCGCCGGCAGGCACAAGCACGATTGTCTGCTTCGGCAGCATGTGCGCGACGTCGATCAGCCAGTTCGCCGGCCAGCCCGACTCGCGCGGGATCCATTCGCGCAGGACGCCGGTGAGCCGCGGCGCGACGCCGTCGGTCGACGCGCCGGGCTTGAGCCGGCCGATGACCCGCAACCAGGCGGAGACAGGCTGCCGTAGCAGCGTGTTGCCGCCGGTGATCATCGGTTCTTGCTGAATCGGGATCCAGAGGTCAGGGGGATTGTTGCGGAGTGTGTCGCCGAAGAATCCCGGCGGCGCAACGCCGGCGACGGTGAACGGGTGGCCTTCGATGACGAGCGTCTGGCCGACGAGTGATTGATCGCTGCCGTAGATCGCCTCCCACGAGTGGTGGCTGAGCACGACGACGGGCGGCGACGCCGGCGTGTCATCGGATGCGGTGAAGACGCGTCCGCCGAAAGCGCCGATGCCGAAGGTCGTGAAGTAGTTACCGGTGACATATTCCGTGCGCAGCGAGCGCGCGGCGACGTCCACACCGGGGCGGCGGACGCTGACGCGGAAGCCGCCGGCCTGAAACGCCGTCAGCTGTTCGAACTCGGGCGCTGCGGTCTTGATACGCTGGAAGAGTGGGAAGGAAAACATGCCCCAGCGATCTTGTGGCCCGCCCTGGACGCAACAGTTGTCGCCGTCGCCGATGCGGTAGAGGCGTTCCGGATCCGCGACCGGCAGCGAGCGCAGCATCACGGCGTGGATCAGGGTGAAGATCGCAGTCGTGCCGCCGATCCCTAGCGAGAGCGTCAGGACGGCCGAGGCGGTGAAGATGGGCGAGAGACGGAATTGACGGATCGCGTAACGGATGGCGCCGACCGGATTGTCCATGCGGATCGGTTAGACGGCATGGACCCGCCATCCGTTGACCCGTACCGAATGCTCGACGACTACGCGCGGACGACATCCAACAAAATCCGGCTGGGCGCTTGGCGCAGGGCAAGGCCTTTGGCTACTACTGTGCGCTACCTTCCATGCTCGAGCTGCTTCGCTTCATCCGCCCGTATCGGGGACAGATCGCCCGGTCCTCGTGCTGGCCCTCGCGCTATTCCTGTCAGAAGCCCGCGGGGCGACGCCGGAACCGAGATTCCTAACCCTACTGCGTTTGATCGGCATAGGGGCCGCGGTTGCCCGCCGACCCCTGCCACACCACCGTGCGTACGGGTCCGTACACGGCGGTTCGAGTCGGTTGCGCTAAGCCCGGTCGGTTAACGTCGGAAGCCCGAGCGAGGCGAAGTAGGCGTTGGAGAGTCCTGCCGCCAGGGCCTTGGTCCGTGCGAGCCGCCAGGGACCGCGAACGCTGCCGGCCGTGTTGTTGGCCAGCGGCTTCATTCAAACGGCTCTATCGAAAGTGACCCGGCGAATCTACGTCGATGCTCAGCCGAACGGCCGCGCGCTGGATCACTCCCGATAGAGTCCTACCGTTTTTCGCGACCGATCCTCCTGATTGACACTAACCTCATGTAATCCTGGCGGTTCCAGCCGACCTCCATGTCCTTAACCCCTGGCACGTGACGGACAGGAACCTGAAGCGGTCCGTCGCGATCAAGGTGCTGCCCGAGGCGGTAGCAATTACTCCGCACGCCACGAACCAATAGCTCGCGCGCCTTAGCTGCCTTCAGTGAATCCGCGGCCGGGCGGGAAATTCCACGGCCACATAGTTGGCGACTTGGCCAATGCGAACCACCATCGACGTACGTGCGACGTGCTCGGCAATGCGTTCGATGGGATCTTGGCGATCGGGGGAGTCACGTTTGGCGCGCATGATGACCAGCAAGACGAGGAACACTGTTAGCACGTCAAGGTCCCGCTCGGTTGCGCCCGCCGCCAGGCGGCGCAGCACTCGTCATCAAAGGGGCCGCGCCAGTCCAGAAGGTGCGGGTACGCGCGCCCCAGGACGGCCTGCCACCGTCGGTACTCCTCCACCCGGCGCACGCCGGCGACCTGCAGAAACCAGTAGTCAAAGCCCAAGCCCAAGTCGTCCGTCTCGAGATCGGCGGGCGGCCTCACCGGTCTTTCGCCTCGTAGGAGCCCATAATCAGTTCTTTCAGCGTCACGCGGCTTTCCACCTGCACCTGGCGCTGTTGGGTAGCGGACGATCAAACAGGTTCGCGAGGGCGCGCACATCCGGGCACGGTTCCCGTTGGGGACAATCCCTCGCTTCGATACCCTTCGCTGATCCGGCGAACTCAGTCAAGGCGCACTGCTTGCTGAATCATCGAACCGGGTCAAGCGATCGGTGTGCCGCGCTGGCGCAGTTCGGCCAGCACCTGGGTGAGCAACGCCTTCATGTCAGCCTGCGTCTCGCGCGCGAGCTCGGCTACCCTGCGCGCCTCATCGGCAGCCGCCCGCGCCGTCTCCGCGGATTCACGAGCGTCTTCGGCAACAGCGCGTAGCTGTTCAGCCACTTCCCGCAGATCTTCGTTCTCCTGTCGCGCGTGTTCGTGTAAGAGCCGTTCTTGTTCCCCGCTGTCTCGACTCGCTTCGCGGCTGATTCGGCCATCTTCGGCCAGCTGG
>DATKHR010000192.1:0-28433 GCA_035510155.1 Vicinamibacterales bacterium | reverse complement strand
CGCCGCCGCGACGCTGGGCGGCAGCCCCGACAGCTATCGTGTGACGAGCGAACGCGTTTCAAATGGCAGTCGCAGCATGACGCTCGCAGAGGCGGCGAAGAAGGCGATTGAGCTCGGCGGCGACTACGACGGCCACGAGCTCCCCCCGGATATCAACGCGTTCACGAAGACCTCGGCGACCGCGCTTGCCGGTCAAGGGCTGATGGGCGTCGCGAGAGACAACTATCCTCGGGACGGCATTTCGAAGTCGTACGTAGCAGGTTTCGCAGAGGTCGAGATCGACGTCGAGACCGGCAAATACAAGGTGCTCGACTTCCTCGCGGTCGCGGACTGCGGAACGGTCATTCATCCGCGCAGCCTGGGCGGCCAGGTGCTCGGCGGCGTCATGCTCGGGCTCGGCCACGCCTTGGGACAGAAGTGGGTGTACGACCAGCACTACGGACTCCCCATTGCCAAGCGCTTCTACCACAACAAACCGCCGACGATTCTCGACGCTCCCTTGAAGATGCAGTGGGCGGCGCTTGATATTGCGGATCCCGAGACGCCGGTGGGCGCGCGCGGCATTGGCGAAGCACCCGTCGGGTCGGGATTCGGGGCGGTGGTCAACGCCATTGTCGATGCGCTGGGTCCCGAGATTTTCCGGCGCGCGCCGGTCACCGCGGACATGATCCTGATGGCCCTCGAAGCCGGCAAGCCGATGCACGAGCCGTTGACGGCCAACGTGTGAATGAAGCCAAGGCCAAGACCGCGCTCGAGGCTATCTTGACGAAATCGTATACCTGATGAGCACGTCCTCGATGAAATCGGCGGTGATGCGTTCGTCGCCGCGAAGAAAAACAAGCGTCGTCACCGTGACGTTGCCCTCGACATGATCCCACGCCTGTTGGGGAGGCCCCAACCTCCGTTCAGCCTCCCCGCGAAGCAGCCCCTTGCGAAGGTCAGTCTCATTCACGCCGGGCGCGGCGGGGGCCATCATCGCCGAATGGAGGGGCGCCGTGACCGGCGGCCCTCCCATCGACGAGAAGTCCACGAACTCGTTCAACGCGGCCATCACCTCATCAGGCGTGATGTCTCTCGGAACGACGGGCGCGTACCGGATGTTGAACCGCGAGCCTCCGTGCAGCCGGCGCTCGGCAATCTCCTCGCGTTTGATCTCGCTCGCCCGCTCGCGCTCGATTTGGACGCGGCGGTTTTCGCGGTCGCGTCGATCGCGTAGCTCATCGAGCTCGCGCTGCAGCTCGCGTCGATGATGATCGTCTCGCTCGTCCTTGACGAGTCGCTCGAGCTCTTTCTCGCGTTCGCTCTTCTCCACGGCCGGGATGTAGACTGACGTGCTCGTGTCATCGCCGACTGTCCCGTACCCGCCGCCGCTCAACTGAAACTCGACGAGATCCTTCTTGACCTTGACGAGCGTGACGACCGCTTGGTCGCCGGCACGCAACGCGGTCCCGAACTTCTTCAACCGATCGCCGTATTCGCGATAATCGATCCGTTGCCTGGCATCGACGTGCACGTCGACGCCCTCTTGGGTTCCAGGCAGATCGATGCGCGTGATGACGTGCCTGCCCTCGAAATACGCTTTCAGCGCTTCCTCATTCTGCGCTGCGGCGGCCGCGGCCGGCTGCTCGCCCGGTCCCGCGATGACGGCTGCAGTTCCCAAGACAGCGCCAAGCCATGCGATCCAGACACGATGAACGTGCGACACACCCGGGGCGTTCGGCATGCAGTGCCCTCTCCGCCCTTATCGGCTGATTGGATGTGGCGCCTTATGGCGAGTTGGGGGCCTTCGGCGACGCTATCTCTGTTCCGTTGTTGCCGCCTTCTTGCCGTTGATGTATTTGTCGTACCACGCGAGATAGCGCTCGTAGCGATCACGCACGTAGCTCGGGCGGGTGATGCCGTGGAACTCATTCGGATAGATCACGAGCTGGGTCTCGAGGCCGAGGCTCCTCAACGCCTGATACATCTGCTGGCCACCCTGCACGGGCACGTTGAAATCGCGCTCGCCGCCGAGAAACAGCGTTGGCGTCTTGATGCGGTCGGCGTGGAGGAACGGATACGAGATCTTCTGGTAGGTCTCCCACGCCTTGGCGTCCCAGGGCGGACCGATCTCGTAGTCGTATTGAATGATGTATTGATCGGTCCCGTAGAAGGCGACCGTGAACGCCGTGCCGGCGCCGCTCGTCGCCGCCTTGAAACGCGTGTCGGAGGCGATCATGTAGTCGGTGAGGATACCGCCGTAGCTCCAGCCGCCGACGCCGAGCCTTGAGGGGTCCGCAATTCCCAGTTTGATCGCCTGATCCACCATCGCTTCGAGATCCTCGATTTCGTAGTGCCCCCAGTCGGCGAAGATTGCCCTCGAGAACTTCGCGCCGCGCCCGGCGCTGCCGCGATAGTTCACCGCGAGCACCCCGTAGCCGTTGGCCGCAAACCACTGCCGCTCGAAGCTGAACGTGTGCTGATCCTGCCCGTTCGGTCCGCCGTGAATGCGCAGGAGCAGCGGCACCTTCGTGCCTGCGGTGTAGCCCACCGGCTTGGTCAGGAGGCCGTGCACCGCCGTGCCGTCCTTGCTCGTTGCGCTGATTTCCTCTACAGCGCCGAGCTGCAGCTCCGCGAAGAGCGCGTCGTTCTGGTGCGTCATCTGCTTCAACGTCGTTGTCGCCGGATCGAGGCGGTAGACCTCCGTGCCTCGCGCGTCGCCGCCCGACAGCACGGCAATGCAGTCGCCGGCCATGCTTGGGCTCGACACGACCACCGGCGGCTGGAGAATCTTTTCGACGCGGTCGGTCCCGAGGGCCACATGAATCGGGTACACCGAACGGTCATCGGTGACGAGCGCCGCGATGGCGTGGCCGTCGTGCACGAAGTGCGGGTTGGAGACGCTGCGGTCCAGATCTTCGGTGGCTTTCACGCGCATCGGCGGCGCGCTGCCGTCGCTCGGGACGATCGACAGATGCTCCATGCCGTACGCGCTGTACTTTTTGTCGTCGCCCTCGAGATACGCGAGCGACTTGCCGTCCGGGCTCCACTGCGGGGCGCTTCGTCCCCCCCGGATCGTCGCCGGCGTAATGGCCTTTTCCGTCGATCCCGGCTTTGCGTCCACGACAAACAACTGATTCGACGGCTCTCGGTCAGGATCGTCGGCACGGTTGCTCATGAACGCGATCCGCTTGCCGTCAGGCGACCATGACGGCGATGATTCGTCGGCTTTCGCCGCTGTCAGCCGTTCGAGCTTTTTCGACTCGATGTCGAACAGATAAATAAAAGCATGGCGGCCCGACAAAAGGTATCCCTGCACGTCCTGCTTGTACTTGTAGCGATCGATAACGATCGGTTTGGGCGCCTTCCGGGGAGATGCCCCGCCGTCGGCCTGAGGGGCGCTGCCCGGGCCGTTGGCAGGAGCGTCCGCATCGGGATCGGGGTCGCCCACGACGAGTGCGAGACGACGCGAGTCGGGCGCCCACTCGTAGCTCTGTAGACGTCCCTTCACGTCGGTGAGCTGAATCGCCTCGCCGCCGCTCCGGTCGAGCAGCCACACCTGATCGCCCTTCGCTTTGCCTGGGCGCGACGACGTGAACGACAGATATCGACCGTCTGGGCTGAATTTCGGATTCGATTCGCTGTCCTGGCTCGCCGTGACTTGCCGCTCATTCTGGCCGTCGATGCCGACCGTCCAGACGTGGGAGACGTTGGATTTGTCCTCCTTCACGTCGATGGCGGACACGACGAAAGCGACGGAACGTCCGTCCGGCGAGCACTGCGGGTCGCGCACGTCTTTCAAGCGCGCGAGGTCGTCCAGGTTCAAGGTTCGCGTGGCGGCTTGGGCAGTCAACACCGCCGCCGACGCGACGGCAATAACGGCGGCGCCTATCCATCGATCGTTCGACATGCCGTTCTCCTGCGAAACTGGGTGCCTCCACCCCTACCTGGGCGGTTCGAGATGTCACATCATATACATTTGAGGAGACTGCTCCTATGGGAGCCATCACATCCATAAACCGACGATTTGTCGCCAGGCTCCGAAAGAGTTCGAGTAAGGGGGGTACTTAGCGTCCGGCGGACATCAGGCGGGCGTCGATGTCGTCCAGGACGAGATCCAATTCGGCAAGCGTCTCCACCACATAGTGTGCGCCCGCGTCCTCTAATTCACGCTGCGCACTCTCCACGCGGGAGCGTCGCTCGCTCGACGGGAGAGCCTGGAACTCGTCGTAGGCAAGCCCAATTCCGTTACCCGTCGCGGCCACGCCGATTGACCAGGTTCCGGCATTCAAGCCTTCTTGAATATCTGCCGGCGTGTCTCCTACTTTTGCAATCGAAGCCAGAGGATAGACCCGCAACCGGACGGCGTTCTCATAGAGCATGAATGGCTCCGGCCGGCCTGCTCCGACGTCCTCCGGTGACAGGCTGCAATCGGGCCGGTAGCCTGCCTTCGCGCTGTGCGCCACGAGGAGATCGAGCATGGCACGTGTGTATCCGGTCGTCGACCCAATCTTCAAACCACGCTCGCGGAAGCGCTGCACGCTCCCCGAGACACCCGGGATGAGACCCGCATACTCTGCCAGGCAGGAGAGCTGCAGCGGAATGAACTGCTGATAGACGTCCTCGACATCGGCCGGCGTCGGTCGTCGACCGCGCAACGCGCGCCACGCGTCGCGCACCCGAGGCATGGACAGGATCTGGCCGATATGAACTTTTTTGGGCAAGCCCATGTCGCGACGGATCTCGTCTTCGGCCAATTGAATGCCGGCCCGCGCGAACACGAGCTGGAGCGTGCGCGCGGGGGCCAGGCTCCCGAAGTCCACGGTGGTCCCCGCCCAATCCAATACCAGCGCCCTCAGCTTGCTTGCGTGAATGGTTTCGGGAGGGAGCCGAGGGTTCAAACGTTTCACGGCGAAAGGGTACTCGAACAGATCGCGTCCTCGGCCGATATCAATCAGCTCGCGGGCTCAGCGTCGGATGCGCCGGACGAACGCCCGGCCAATGAAGACCGCCCATTTTGGTAGGATCCCCGTCGAAGGGGCCAGAGACCGGGAAGGTCTCCCGCCAGGATGGGGAGAGCGATGATGAGACACCGCCGCAGGGAATTCATGGGGTTAACCGGCGCTGGCCTGGCCGCTGCGGCAAGCGGGTCCTGGCTGAGGAGCACGCCCGCTGTCGCCGCCGCTCTGGCGGATCCGCAGGATGCCGATCTGGTGGTCTTCAACGCGAAGGTCTACACCGTCGATGCCGGCGCGCCGAGCGCGGAGGCGTTCGCCGTCAAGGCCGGACGATTCGCCGCGGTGGGCAGTACCCAGGACATCAAAGCGCTCATCGGCAAAGGCACGCAGGCCTATGACGCCAAGCAGATGACAATCGTCCCAGGTTTCACCGACTGCCACAACCATGCGCCCGGCAACACGCTGCTCTACGAAGTCATCGTCGGCAATCCGTACGAAGTCGAGTTCGTCACCATCAAGAGCATCGTCGAGAAGCTCCGGGCGAAGGCGCGCGAAACGCCACCGGGGACCTGGGTCGAAGGGTATTTCTTCGACGACACCAAGGTGAAGGACAAGCGCCAGCTCAACGTGCACGATCTGGATGAAGTCTCGAGGGACCACCCGGTTGCGGTCCAGCACCGCGGCGGGCACACCTCGTACTACAACAGCAAGGCGCTCGAGATGGCCGGGATTACGAAGAACACGCCGAACCCGGCCGGTGGAACCTTCGATCGTGACGAGAATGGCGACTTGAACGGCCGCGTCACCGATCGGGCACGCGGCGCGATCAGCCGGGTCGGCAACCGTGCGACGGTGCCCGGGGATCAGAAACTGCAGCGTGACCGCGACGGGCTCGCCTATATCTCGAAGCAGTTCGTCCGCTACGGCTTGACGAGCGTGCATCATGAAGGCGGCGATCTGTTTGCGCTGCAGCAGGTCCGGGCGCGCGGAGAGCTCCTGCATCGCGTGAGCTACGAGGCTACTGGCAGCGTGCTGGAAGCGCTGATCACCAGTGGCATCGCGACTGGCTTCGGCGACGAATGGATCCGGTTCGGCGCCACTTCCGAGCACACAGTCGATGGATCGTTCTCCGAGCGCACGATGGCGTTGAGTCAGCCGTATCCGGGCACCAATCCGCCCTACAAGGGCAACGTCACCGAAACGCAGGACGAGCTCAACGCCTGGATCGAGCGGGTGCATCGCGCCGGAATCCAGGCCAACTGCCACGCGAACGGGGACGTCGCGATCGACATGGTGCTGACGGCCTTCGAGCGCGCCCAGAAGCTCTTCCCGCGCGCCGACGCGCGCCCGAAGATCACGCATTGCACGCTGGTCAACGACGACCTGCTGCGGCGGCTCAAGGCCACCGGCACCGTGCCCGCCGTCTTCACCACCTACGCGTACTACAACCCCGACAAGTTCCGTTTCTACGGCGAAGAGCTGATGAAGCGGTGCATGGCGTTTCGCTCGCTGCTCGACGCCGGCGTGCCGGCGGCGACCGGCTCGGACTTCAGTCCCGGACCGTTCGCGCCTCTCATGGGCATTCAGGGCATGGTCACGCGCACCGGGTGGGATGGGGAGACGTGGGGAGCCAACCAGCGGATCAGCGTGGACGAGGCGCTCCGAGTCAACACGCTCAACGGCGCCTACGCCTCACGTGAGGAAGCGATCAAAGGATCGATCGCGCCGGGCAAGCTGGCCGACTTCGTCGTTCTGTCGGAGGATCTTCACACCGTGGACAAGGAGAAGATCAAGGACGTCCAGATCGTTCGCACGGTCGTGGGTGGCTCCACCGTATACCAGGCGTGACCCGCTGAACCGCGCGCCGGCAACGCGAGCTCGCTACTTCTTCTTCGCGGCAGCCTCGGCTTCCATCTGACGCGCGCCGCGGAGCATGTCGCCGAGCGCGTAGTTGCCCTCGTGGCACGCGTACTCGTACAACTGCTCCTTCGTCGCCACCCACGGGTACTCTCCTGTCCACGGCCGATCCCAGGTCTGCGGATCGTCGACCGTGAACCGGTACAGAAGCGTGTTCGCATCGGCCCGGCTGATGCGCTCGACGACATGGAGCTGATCGCTCGAGCCTTGGAATTGCGTCTTGCCGGTGAAGTTCGTCGTGTCGATGACGAGCGTGTCTCCCTCCCAGTGACCCACCGAGTCGCCCATCCATCTGCGGATGTTCGCCGGCAGGTGCTGGCCGCCGATGCGAACGACGCGCGCGTCGTGCACCATCTCGTTGAGAATCATCACGCGCGTCGGCGTCTGGACGATCTCTTTGAGGTTGTTGTAGAAATAGTTGGGGAGCGCGGGCGGTCCGGCCGTGGAAAGGAATCCCATCAGACACCGCTCCGCCAGCGGACGGAGCTCCGGACCATCGAATGCGCCCGCCGGTCCGGTGGCGGCCTCGCCCGCATCCGGGCTCACCGCCACGGCGAGGAACGCCGCGTTGCGCTTTCGGGCCGCGGGGATCATCGGCGGGATCTTCCCGTCGGGCGGATCGACGACGATCGAGCTCCGCTTCTGGCCGTCGACGGTCATCATCTTCGTGCCGCCAGCGAGCCAGAAGTTGTTGTAGCCGCCCACGACGCCGCCGCCAGCCCGCTCGAGAAATTCGAGGTACGACTTGCCTGTTGTCGTCTCGCCGCCGACCGGGGGCGCCCCACGGTCCGCGGCGAGCGGCGCGTCGTTCTTCACCTGCCGTTGTTGCTCGTAGAGCTCCAGCGCAGCCGCTTCCTCCTTGCTCAACACCAGACTCTTCACGCCCGGGGTGCGCTCGACTGGCGTCATGGTCGCGACATCATAGGTGCCCTGCAGATCGGGATGCCCGCCCGCGGTGCGAGGAAAGGTTGCCGCTTTGGCCTTTGCCGCCGTGCCCGGTTGGGCTTGGGCCGCAAGCCGCCCGGGTGCAACGGTTACGGCTGTGCCGACAATGGCGAGCGATCCGAGCAAGGCAAGCAGTCGGTTGTGCATGGTGGCGGTCTCCGTCCGCTCACGATCGTGGAGACAGTTAGTGATCTTGTCAAGCCGGCGCCTCGGTTTGCGCAGCGTCGAGCCGCGCCGCAAGCGCTGCGAATCCGGACGTCGGCCCCGTCCATTGAAGATCGTCGACTGAATCGAACACGGGGATGTCCGTGCGAAGCGTGGCGAGGCGTCGAAAGAGCAGCGCGTGGTCGCGCTCCTCAGCGAGGGTGCGCGCCAGTCGGGCCGGGTTGGCCGCGTTCACGCCCCACGTTCGCCAGTCCGCCGGAATCCCTTCGAGATGCCCGTAGCGCGCGAGCACAGCGGCGGCCGACTTGGCGCCCCAACCGGGCAGCCCCGGGTATCCGTCAGCCGCGTCGCCGACCAGGGCAAGGTAGTCGGGAATCGACGCCGGCGGAACTCCGAACTTGGCGATGACACCAGCCTCGTCGAGGACCGCGCGCGTGCGCCGGTTCATCTGCACAACGCGTGTGCCGCGGACGCACTGCGCCAGGTCCTTGTCAGGTGTACAGATGATTACACGCGCGACTCGAACGTCACGCGCGGCCGCCTCCGCCGCAGCCGCCAGCGCGTCGTCAGCTTCGAACTCCACCATCGGCCAGACTCGCACTCCGAGCGCCGCGATCGCCTCTTCGAGGAGTGGAAACTGGAGAAGCAGATCAGCGTCGATTCCCTGGCTCGTCTTGTAGTCGCGCCAGAGCTCGTTGCGGAACGATTCGATAACGTGATCCGTCGCGACGCCGACGTGTGTTGCGCCCTGGCCTGAGTCCCGGCCGCGGTCGCTCTGAGGCGCCCTGACCATGCTCAGGATTGAGGCGACGACGCCGCGCACCGCGGCGACCTCCATTCCGTTCGCGTCTCGCGCGGACGGGAGGGCGTAGTAATGCCGGAAGAGCTCGTAGGTGCCGTCGATAAGATGGACGTCCATGAGCTATCGTGAGCCGCCAATCCAGTAGCGCGGGCCGGAACCGAGACGGGCCGCCCGGTCGCCGGGGTTCGCGAGCTGACACCTATCGAGCGACAGGCAGCCGCAGCCGATGCACTCGGTGAGCCCTGCCTTCAAACGCTCGAGCTCGCCGATGCGCTCGTTGATGCGCGCCGTCCATCGGCTCGAAAGTTTCGCCCAGTCCGATCGCTCCGGCACGTGGTTTCGCGGCAGCGTTGCGAGCTCCGCGCCGACCTCTTCGAGTGACAGCCCGATCCGCTGCGCGAACACGATGAAGGCCACGCGGCGGATCACGGCGCGCGGATACCGGCGGTGCCCGGAATCATTACGCTCGGAGTGAATCAGACCCTGTTCCTCGTAGAAGCGGAGGGCTGAGGTCGCGACCCCGCTCCGCTTCGCGACTTCGCCAATCGTGAGCACGTCGCTCGCGACGTCTCGGTTCGCGTTCCTCCTCACGTCTCTGGTCGCGTTCCTCGTCACTTCCCTGTTCCCGTTCAGTGTGCCGCATTTTTCACTTGACTTCAAGTGCACTTGAAGGTCGAAGCTGGATGTCAGTAAAGCTTGACACCAGAGAGGAGCAATTGATGAGTGCGACAGCCAGCGACACCATCCGCGACGCCCTGGCGAGTTGGGATGGCGTCACGACGCACGAGCACCGCTTCGGCGGCATCGAATTCCGGATCGGCCGCCGCGAGCTGGGACATCTCCACCGGGCGTTCGCCGACCTGCCATTTCCGCGCGCCGTGCGGGATGAACTGATCGCGGCGGGACGGGCCAGACCCCATCACGTTCTGCCCGATTCGGGCTGGGTCACCGTTCCAATGAGGACCACTGCTGAGATCGCCAACGTGATCGAGCTATTCCGCCAGAACTATGAGCGCGCGATGAAGGGGACCTCCAAATGAATGAAGCGAAGCACCATGCAGCACATCGTGTCGCCCTCATCACCGGCGCGAGCCGCGGGCTGGGCGAAGTTATCGCCGGCGTCCTGGCCGACCGAGGCTACAACCTGGTGATTGGAGCGCGCGCCGCTGAGCCTCTCGCTCGCGCGGCTGAATCACTGGCCAGGCGCGGATCTCGGGGATCCCGGGTCGTGCCGATCGCAGGTGATGTCACGGACGCCGCCGTACGCGCGCGTTTCGTGAGTGCTGCCCGCGAGCTCGGAGGGTTGGATGTGCTCGTCAACAACGCGTCGGATCTCGGTCCCATCGGTCCCCTGATGGACTTCGACGTGACGCGGTTCGGGCGCGTCTTTCCAGTGAACGCCGGCGCGCCTGTCGCGCTGATTCAGCAGGCGGTTCCGTTGCTGGCCGAACGGCGGGGCCTCATCGTGAACATCACGAGTGATGCCGCCCACCGCGCGTACCCGGGCTGGGGGCCCTACGGCGCGAGCAAGGCCGCGTTGGAGCTGTTGACGCGGACGCTTGCAACGGAGCTCGGCGCTCTCGGCGTCGCGGCCGTGCTCGTGGATCCCGGCGACATGCGCACGCGCATGCACCAGGAGGCGTTTCCTCAGGATGACATCTCGGATCGCCCCCTGCCCTCGGTGACCATTTCGTTCTGGAACTGGCTGTTCGATCAAGATCCAGAGACCCTCCGGGGCGAGCGATTCGCGGCCCAACAGCAGGATGCGCGATGGCTGCAGCCGGCGATCTAACCGCGGTCGCCCCGCTGGAGGAGCTTGCCGCCGCCGAGCCGCCGGAAGCGCGCGGTCTGAGACGCGACGAGGTGCGGCTGCTCGTGTCCGATGTCGAGCGCGACTCGATCGAGCACGCACGGTTTCTCGATCTCCCGCACTGGCTCTCTCCAGGCGACCTGCTCATCGTCAACACCAGCGGCACGCTGAACGCGGCGCTGATGGCGGAAAGTGCCGCTGGCGACATCTTCGAGCTTCATCTTTCGACTCCGTTGCCAGGTAGCTTCCACCCCAGCGTGGCAGACCACGCTGGGGACGCTGCGATTTGGACCGTCGAAGTGCGACAGCCCGCGAAGGGTACGCGCCGGCTCGGCGCGCACGAGAAGAGTCGCGGCGCGTCGCTCCCGTACAGCGACGCCCGGGCAGGCACCATGTTCCGGCTGGCGGGTGGGGCGCAGGCAACGCTCCTCGCGCCATATCCGCTGGTCAACCAAAGACGCCCGGTCGACGTACCGTCTCGCTTGTGGGTCGCGGCGCTCGAGCTTCACGGTCTCGGGAGACGAGGTCTGAGCAATGACGTCTCGGCGTATCTCGATCGGTATGGGTTTCCCATTCGATACGGCTACGTGACGCGGCCGTGGCCGGGCTCGATGTATCAGACCGTGTTTGCGACCGAAGCCGGGAGCGCCGAAATGCCCTCGGCGGGAAGGCCCTTCACGCCGGAGCTCGTCACACGGCTCGTTTCGCTTGGCATCCAGATCGCGCCGCTGTTGCTGCACACCGGCGTCGCGAGTCTGGAGAGTCACGAACCACCGTATGCGGAGTTCTACCGCGTGTCACGCGACACCGCCGCCCGCGTCAATGCCGCGAGGCGCGCCGCTCATCGGGTCGTGGCCGTCGGAACAACCGCCGTCCGGGCGCTCGAGACCGTGACCGACGAGCTGGGGACGACGTTTCCAGGTCAGGGTTGGACGAATCTGGTCATTACGCCAGACCGACCCGTGCGATCCGTGAACGGATTGATCACAGGGTTGCACGAGCCGCGCGCGACGCATCTGGCGATCCTTCAACAGATCGCAGCCCGACCCGACCTGGAGCGTGCGTACGCCGAGGCCCGCCAGGCGGGGTATCGCTGGCACGAGTTCGGCGACTCGCATCTCATTCTCGGCGCGTCGAGGCCGTCGCGCCGTGCGTCCCCGCGTCAGAACGGTAGGTGCACGCCGATGCGCACCACCCGCGGCGGCTGCACTGCTGTGGTCTGACGCGGTCCCGTGCCCGTGACCTGCGCCTCTTCGACCGACAGCGCCTGGTTGAACAGGTTGTACGCGTCGATCGACGCCGCCAGCCGGTGGCCCGCGATCGCGAAGCCCTTCTGCAGGCGTGCGTCAACGGTCATCGCGAACGTGAACCGCGTGCGCCCGTTTCGAAACGCGCGCACCGCTTCCGCGCCCTGATTGAGCGTGTCGAGCACGACCAGTCGCGCAAAGTGCTGCCCGTCCTCATACCGGCCCACGATGCCGAACGTCACGTCGTGGTCGAACTGATACGACAGCGCGGTCTTGAGCGTGTAGCCGCGCTCCGTGAAGACGCGCCCCTGGGCGTAGGTCCGCGCGTTGGGATCGATGAACGCCTCGCCGAGAATGCCGGCGTCGTTTTCGAGAGGGCCGTACCCGCGGTTCGCGGAGACGGCCTCAGACCGGCCGGCCGTGCCGCCGGCGATGAGGAACAGGCGCTTCGCGTGGACTTCGCCGACGAGGTCGACGCCGACGAAGGTCTCCCGATCGTCCACCTCAGTCGGGCCTGGATTCGTCAGGAGATAGCGATCCTGACCGAACGTCGATGGCGAGCGGTTGAAGAAGATCAATGTCTGAGGCTGTCCGTGGACGATGTCGACGCCCGGATCCGACACAGCGATGGGCGTGTAGGTCGAAAACGGCACGCCGACGTCGACCACGCTGATGAGCGGCGTATCCGCGCGGGCGATCGCCACCATCCGTACGAACGCCGACGGGCGCGGTCTCGACTCGAAGCCAAACGTGATCTCGTTCATCGCCGGCCGGCGAATGTTCGGATCGATACCGCTGAAGTTCGGATCCCCACCACTGCCGGGACCTATCCGCTGGACGAGCGGCCCGAGCGAGCTCGCCAGCAAGGGATTACCGCCGTTCCATCGATAGATGGAACCGGTCGGCGCGTTCGGATTGCCGTACGCCAGGTCGCTCAGCGGCAACCGGTACCCATAGCGCCCAAACTGCAGGAACGTCGAGATGCGCCAGAAGTCGGTCAGCCCCAGGTGCAGGCCGCCGCGAGGATACCAATCGTTCCACGAAATCCGGGGGACAGGAGCCCCCGGCGTGGCGTTGCCGGCGCTCCCGCGAACCGCCTCGAATCGGAGGCCGACGTTGAAGGCCAGCCGGGGATTGAGAGCCAGCGTGTCGGCGGCAAACAACGCCAGCGTCGTCCCCTGCGCTGTGGATCCGCCGGCCGGATCCGTCCAATCCCAGATCCGTGCTGGAAGGCCATTCACGAGCTCGGCCACGCGACCGGCGAAGGCCGGCTGGAGGCCGGACGAGGAATGAATCACGTCCACCCCGCCGTTGATGGCGTGATGACGGGACGGGCCGGTGTCGCGGCTCCCGTTGACGCGGCCGCCGACTTGAAGCACGCGATCGGTGCCGTCGCCCGGTGTGAGCAGGTTGGGCACCGGACCGTCGGTGAGCCGATCGACCAGCACGTACGGACGAGGGTCCAAGTGCGTCGCACGATCGCGTTGTGTGTAGCTGCCGAACAGGCTCAGGCCGGCCGCGCCGTCGGCCAGTTGGTGATCCCAACCGAATTGCGTCAGGAACGCCGTGTCGCGCTCGGAAGCGGTTGCCTGATTGAAAGCTGCATGATGCTCCAGGGGATCGCGCGTGCGGTCGAACCAGCCGGTCACGCGGACGGCGTCGGTCGGCCTCGGCGTCGTGGTCAGGTTGACGAAGACGGATCCCCAATTCGCGTCGAGCGTGCTCACGCTGGTTCGCTCGAAATGCGATGTCCGCGTGTAGGTGCCGCTGAGGAACGCGCCGGCGCGCTCGGCGACGGGGCCGCCGCCTGCCAGGTTGAGGCTGGCCCATGAGTCCAGGCGCGCGATCGGCAGTGGCGGCACCGTCGAGCCGGTCGCGTTGAGGAACGACGGCGAGTCATTGAGGTCGAGCCAGCGGTTCCAGGTGGCCGCCGCTCTGCGCGGCACGAGCGAGACGGCCATGCCGGGAGCGCTTGCGCCAAGAGGCATCAGTCCCGTCGCCACCTCGACGCGGTCCCATTCCGCAACGCCTGGAATGAGGAGCGGCGTGCCCGATCCGCTGGGGTCGGTGATGTCGGCGCCTTCAAGCTGATAAAGAGACTGCGTCCAGGTGCTTCCGTGCGCCCCGACGCGTGCCGGTTGGCCCGCGCTCAACCCGCCGGTATCAATCCGATCAGCGATGACGTCGGGCACGGCCGTATCGAGCAGCGCGAAGATCGACGCGCTCGCAGGCAGTTCGCCAAGCGCTTCAACCGTCAATGTGCTGCCGAGCGGAGGCCGAACGTCGTTCGCGGTCCCATTCCCATTTCCGTTCGCCGGGGCGGGAGCCGACTGCGCGCCGGCGACGCCAGGCAGGCACATCGCGACGGCGAGAGCGAGATAGAATCGGGCTATGCCCGATACCCAAGCATTCATCGATGCCATCAAAGCCGGTGAATACGATCGTGTGAAGGCGATGGTGTCGGCCGATCCCGAGCTGATCGACGCGCACAGCCGTACTGGCGACAGTGCAATCCTAACCGCTGTGTACCATCGACAAAAGGAAATTGTGAACCTGCTGGTCGCCCGCGGCGTATCGCTCACGCTGTTCGAGGCTTGCGCCGCCGGCGAGCTCGAACGGGTCGAGCGCCTCCTGGCCGACAATCCGGCGGCAATCAACCAGCACAGCGCCGACGGATGGACGCCCCTGCACCTGGCGGCCTTTTTCGGCCACGTGAAGATTACCGAGCTGCTGCTCGCCCGAGGCGCCGAGGTCGCCGCGCGATCGAAGAACGCGAACGGCAACACCCCGCTGCACGCCGCCCTCGCCGGCAATCACAAGCTCGTTGCCGGACTCCTCGTTGGCGCCAGCGCCGACGTCAACGCGCCCGACGCCGCGGGCTGGCGCCCGCTTCACCTGGCGGCTTTCAACAACAATCTCGATGCGATGAAGGCGCTCATCGCGCAGGGTGCCGACGTCAGTGCGGTGAACGGCGACGGCCAGACGCCGCTCTCGCTCGCGCAAGAAAAGAACCAGCGTGAGGCTGCAGCGTTGCTCAGGCGGTACGGCGCGTAGCGTTCATCGACTCTCCGTCCGAACCGCCTCGATCGTCACCGGCTTGATGGGCCGGTCGCCCGGCTTGCTCGTTGCCGCGCCGCCGATCGCGCGCACGACATCCATTCCCTCGATGATTTCGCCGAAGACGGTGTGCTTGTTGTCCAACCAGGGCGTTTCCGCCAGCGTGATGAAGAACTGCCCCCCATTTGTGTTCGGTCCCCGATTGGCCATCGATAGCAGGCCCGCCTTGCTGTGTCGCAGCTTCGGGTGGAATTCGTCCCCGAACGTGTAGCCGGGACCTCCCGTTCCGACGCCCAGCGGATCGCCTCCCTGAATCATGAAACCCGCGATGACTCGATGAAAGATGGTCCCGTTGTAATAGGGCTGCTTGACCTTCTTGCCCGTCCGCGGATCGGTCCATTCTTTGGTTCCTTCGGCGAGGCCCGCGAAATTTGCCACAGTATTCGGCGTTTCTGCGTCGTAGAGGCGCGCCGTGAAATTGCCCTCGCTCGTCGTAAAATGCGCTAGAAGCATGGCTTATCATATTGCGGATTGGTTGACCGCCCCATGAAAGGAATGTTGCATATGTTGCGTACGTTGCGGCTGTTGTGTGTGTGTACCTCGGCTGGTGCGCTGGCCGTGCCTGCTGTTGTGCTCGCGCAGGGCAGCGGCGCCGACCTGTCGAAAGCGAAGTTGCGAACGCCGACAGCGCTCAACGAAAAGGCACCCGACACCTACAAAGCGAAGTTCGACACCAGCAAGGGCGCCTTCATTGTCGAAGTTCATCGCGACTGGGCCCCGCTCGGCGCGGACCGTTTCTACAACCTCGTCAAAAACGGGTACTACGACGACTGCCGGTTCTTCCGCGTGATCGACGGATTCATGGCGCAGATCGGGATGAACGGGAACCCCGCGATTCAATCGGCGTGGACCAGCGCGCGACTCCAGGATGACCCCGTGAAGCAGAGCAACAAGAAGGGCTACGTCACCTTCGCGCACGCCGGTCCGAATTCGAGAACGACGCAGTTCTTCATCAACTACGGGGACAACAGCTCGCTCGATCGTCAAGGCTTTCCGCCGATCGGCCAGGTGACGTCCGGAATGGACGTGGTGGAAAAGCTCTACAGCGGATATGGCGACGGTCCCCCTCGCGGCCGTGGCCCGTCGCAAGGACAGATTACGGCCGAGGGCAACGCTTACCTCATGAAGGACTTCCCCAAGCTCGATTACGTGAAGAAGGCCACAGTCGAGAAGTAATGATCGAACGCGATCCGTTCGCGGTGCTCGGGCCGCAGCGCGACGAAGGCGGCAGCGTCGTCATTCGCACCGTCCAGCCGGCCGCGCGCGCGGTCGCCGTCCGGCTCGTCGCGACGGGCGAGACCCTCGACATGGTAAGGCACGATCGCGAGGGGCTGTACGAGGTTCGCTTCCCGTCGCCTGCCGCGTTCCCGACCCTCTCCGCGCCCCATTCGGTGGTCCCGGACTCCCAACGACGGGGCCCCCAACACCAACACGCGCCCTTTCCGGACTATCGCCTCCGTGTGACGTACGGCAACGGGCAGGTCATCGAGATCGACGACCCCTACCGCTACGGCCGCGTGCTGTCCGACTTCGACCTGCACCTGTTCGGCGAGGGCACCCACCGGCGTCTCTTCGACGCGCTCGGCGCGCATCGGCGTGTCATTGGCACGACGACCGGCGTTCACTTTGCCGTCTGGGCGCCAAACGCCGATCGCGTCAGCATCCTCGGCGACTTCAACGGCTGGGACGCCCGCGTCCATCCGATGCGATTGCTCATCCCGGGCGGTGTCTGGGAGATCTTCATTCCTGACCTGCTCGACGGCGAGAAATACAAGTACGAGATTCGCACCAGGAGCGGCGCATTGCTGACGAAGAGCGATCCGTTCGCGGTCGCGTTCGAGGTGCCGCCGCGCTCGGCGTCGGTCGTCCGCGACATCGCGGGCTACCAATGGGGCGATCAGGTTTGGCTGGCGGGTCGCGAGGCGGGGGACACGTGGCTCACGCGCCCGATGGCTATCTACGAGGTCCATCTCGAATCCTGGGCGCGCGTCCCGGAAGAGGGCCAACGTCCGCTCACATACCGGGAGCTGGCCGACCGTCTCGTGCCTTACGTGAAAGCCGCCGGCTTCACGCACGTCGAGCTGATGCCCGTGATGGAGCACCCGTTCTCCGGGTCCTGGGGTTACCAGGTCCTCGGCTTCTTCGCGCCGACGAGCCGATTCGGGCCGCCGGAGGATTTCAAGCACTTCGTCGACGTCTGCCACCAGGCCGGAGTCGGCGTGATCCTCGACTGGGTGCCTGGTCATTTTCCCAAGGACGCGCACGGGCTCGCGCACTTCGACGGGACCGCGCTGTACGAGCACGCGGATCCGCGCCAGGGCGAGCATCAGGATTGGGGCACGCTCATCTTCAATTACGGGCGCAACGAGGTCCGAAGCTTCCTGCTCTCGAGCGCGCTGTTCTGGCTCGAGAAGTACCACGTGGACGGGCTGCGCGTGGATGCGGTCGCGTCGATGCTGTATCTCGACTACTCGCGGAGAATGGGGGAGTGGATCCCCAATCGCTTCGGCGGACGCGAGAACCTCGATGCGATCGCGTTCTTACAGCAACTGAACACGCTCACGCACGGCGAGCATCCGGGTACGCTGACGGCCGCAGAGGAATCCACCGCGTGGCCAGGCGTGAGCCGGCCGGTCTACCTCGGCGGGCTCGGGTTCACCTACAAATGGAACATGGGCTGGATGCACGACATGCTCGAATACGCGCGCCACGAAGCCGTCCACCGGCGATGGCACCACAACCTCGTGACCTTCTCAGCGCTCTACATGCACAGCGAGAATTTCATCCTGCCGTTCTCGCACGACGAGGTGGTGCACGGCAAAGCGTCGATGTTGAGCAAGATGCCGGGCGACGTCTGGCAGAAGCATGCGACGCTGCGCGCGCTCTACGGTTACCTGTACGGACATCCGGGGAAAAAGCTCATGTTCATGGGCAGCGAGTTCGGACAGTGGCGCGAATGGAACTACGACGAGAGCCTCGACTGGAATCTGTTACAGGACCCGCTCCACGCGGAGCTCGCCCGCTACGTACGCGATCTCAACCTCATCTATCGCGCGGAGCCGTCGCTGTACGAGCTCGACTACAATCCCAAGGGCTTTCGCTGGATCGACTGCAACGATAACGAGAACAGCGTCATTTCTCTCGTGCGGTACGCGCGCGACCCGAACGACGCGCTCGTGATGATCTTCAACTTCACGCCAGTGCCTCGCGTTGAATACCGGATCGGTGTCCCGCAGCCGGGCTACTACGCCGAGCTCTTGAACAGCGACGGGTCGATTTACGGAGGGAGCAACCTCGGGAACGGCGGCGGCGTCCAAAGCGAGGGAATCGCCGCCCACGGATTCGACCATTCCCTCCGCCTCACGGTCCCGCCGCTCGGGTGTCTGTATCTGAAAAGACGGTAAGCTCATCGTCGTAGCGTCGCAGGTCGAGCCGCGAGCTACGAGCCACGCGCGAGCTACGAGTTACGAGCTACGAGTCATGTCCCTTCGTCGTTCTCGCTCGACCGCCGTCGCGCTGGTCACCCTGACGACATTCGCCGACATCGTTGCGTATGCCATCGCGATCCCCGTTCTCCCGGATCTGAGCCGGCGCCTGGGAGCGTCGCCCGCGACGATCGGCCTGTTGTTCGGGTCTTTTGGCTTCACCGTCCTGACGGTCTCGATCCCGATGGGCGCCGTGTCGGACCGTGTGGGCCGACGGCTGCCGCTCGTCGGCGGCCTCGTCGCGCTCGCCGCGGCGACGGTGTTGTTCGCATTTGCGGGCGGATTGCCGGCCTTGTTCGCCGCGCGGCTGGTTCAGGGAGCGGCGGACGCGATCACGTGGGTCGTCGGCTTCGCGCTCATCGCCGACCTGTACGCACCGGAGGAGCGCGGGCGGATTACCGGCATCGTGATGTCCGGGACGAGCTTTGCGGTCATGATCGGCCCGTCGATTGGGGGCTGGCTGTATGAGATCGGCGGCCCGCGCCTGCCGTTTCTGGGCGTCGCGGGATTCACGGCCGCCGTGGCGATCGCGTTCGCCTGGGTCGACCTCCCTCACGAGCGCACGGCACGCGAGGCCGTGCCTATCCATGTCGTGATTCGCACGCCCGCCCTAGCCGTCTGCGCCATCGCCGTCGTCGCCGGAGCGGCGACGATCTCGATGATCGAACCCATGCTCGCGCTGCACCTGCGGGCACTCGGCGTCGGTCCGGCACGAATCGGCGCGATCTTCGGCGTTGGCGCCGTCGCTTCCACAGCGCTGCATCCCTTCTTCGGTCGACTTGTCGATCGTTGGGGCGCCCGCCGTCTGACGCTCTACGGTCTCGTGGCTGCCGCTGTCAGCGTCGCGCTGCTCGGGCAGACGTGGAGCTTTCAATCGGCGATGGTGCTGTTCGTGTTCGGCGCGGCGAGCGGCGCGCTCGTCATCACGCCGTCGCTCGCCTATATGGGCGAGGCGACGTCTGCAGCAGGCTTCGGCTCATTTGGCGTCGCGTACGGTCTTTACAATATGGCATGGGGCTTCGGGCTGCTTGGCGGACCTGCACTTGGTGGCGTTCTCTACGAGCGAATGGGATTTGCGAGGTTGACGATGGCGTGGGCGCCGAGTCTCGTCCTCGCCACGGTCCTGCTGGCGAGAGTACAATTGCAGAGCTTCCAAGATCCCGCACTCAAGGAGCCCGTATGACGGAACGAAGAATGGTCGCGACCGCGCTGACACTGATGTTCGTGTCTCTTGCCTCTTACTCGTTGCTCGCCGACGTGCGCGCCGACGAGAAGACCAAGATCGAGATGGCCGGACTGATGGGTACGGTGTTGAACGCGTTTGGGGGAAAAGCCGCGCACGATGGGGTGACGCAGACGATTTCCGTCAAGGGCGACCGCAAGGCGTCGGTGAACGACGAGAGAGGGCAGATCATCGACCTCGCCGAGGAAAAAGTGTACGACATCGACTTCACCAAGAAGATCTACAAGGTGACGACATTCGCCGAGCTGCGCCACCGCGTGGAAGAAGCCCAAAAGAAGGCGCAGGAGCGCGCGAACAAGCAAGCGGGCACGTCGAACAAGGCCGACAGCAGCGCGCCGGATCAGCAGATGGAGATGGACTTCGACATCAAGAACACCGGGCAGAAGAAGACGATCAACGGCTTCGACACGCACGAGGTCGTTCTGACAGTGACCATGCGTCAGAAGGGGAAGACGCTCCAGGAAGCCGGCGGCATGGTGATGACCACCGACATGTGGCTGGCGCCGACGGTCAAAGAGATGAAAGAGATCCGTGACTTCGACCTCAAGTACATGCAGAAGATGAACGCCGGTGCTGTGCTCGCAGGCGCGTCCGCGGAAGATACGGCTGCCGCCATGGCGATGTACCCGATGATGAAGCAGGCGGTCGCCAGAATGAACGTCGAGGGCGGCAAGGTGGAAGGCACTCCCGTTCTGACTGTCATGACGATGGACACGGTGAAGTCCGACGAGCAGGTTGCGGGCGCCGCGAAGCAGACAGACGATCAGAAGACCGTTCCCACGAACGTCGGCTCATTCATTGGCGGGTTGGCCAAACGGGCCGCCGCGAAGAAGGCCGCGGGCGGCGACGACGGCACGAAAGCGCGCGCGACGTTCATGACGTCGACGACCGAGGTGCTGAAGATTGCCCCGAAGGTCGCGGACGAGGATGTGGCCGTTCCGGCGGGGTTCAAGGAAACCAAGTAGTTGCGACCGCGCTGCGCCGCGCCCGGGCGCGCGGCGCAGCTACGTCCGTGAGAGCCCTTCGATCCGTTCCCACTCGGCCTCAGTGACCGGCATCACCGAAAGCCGCGAGATTCGCACGAGCGGAAACTCTTTGAACGCGCGATCCGCCTTGATCTCCTTGAGCGTGACAGGCCGTTTCAACTTGCCGACCGGCGCGATGTCGACGACCGCGAACTTGCCGGACGCGTCGTGCGGGTCGGGATAGGCGTTGCTCGTCGCCTTGGCGATGCCGACGATCGCTTTCTCGTCGCCGGTGTGGTAATAGAAGACACGATCGCCTTTCTTTACGGCATGCAGGTGCCTCTGGGCGACCGGGTTCTTGACGCCGCTCCACACGGTTCCTTTGTCTTTCGCGAAGGCGTCGAAGCTGTAGTGCGACGGCTCTTCTTTGAACAGCCAGTTCATGACGGTCATTCTACCGCCGCTCAAAGATCGAGTGCGCCGGCCGGTGCAGATTCTCTTCGTCGGGATCAATCCGGGCGTGCGGTCCGCGACGATCGGCCACCATTTCGCCGGCTACTCCAATCGCTTCTGGAAGCTGCTCTACGACTCGCGGCTGGTTGACGAGCCGATCAAGGCCGAGGATGACGGTCGCCTCCCCGAGTGGGGGTTGGGCATCACCAATCTCATCGCTCGCATGACGCCAGGGATCGACGCGCTGCGTCCGGAGGAATACTCGAGCGGCGAGCGTGTGTTGCGGCGCAAGGTGCGCCGCTGGCGGCCGCGTGTGGTCGCGTTCCTCGGTGTCACGCTCTTCCGCACCGTCTTCCGGCGGGGGGCGGGTGATCGGGTGGCGCTTGGGCAGCAGCACGAGACGTTCGAGGGCGCGCGCGTCTTCGTGCTGCCCAACCCAAGCGGCCGAAACGCCAACTTCTCCTACGACGACATGCTTGCCGCTTTCCGCCGGCTCCGACCGCTCGCTCGCCGCCCGCGAGCGGGGGCCACGGCCGCACGCATCGTAAAGGTCATTTCGCCGCCGCGCTGAACGTCCCGGTCAACGGGACCCCCATCGGACCGACCGGGATGTACACGACCGTATGGTTCGGCGAGTTCACCGTAGCCTTCTGCGCCTCGATGGCTTCGTGCTGGACGTACATCGGGCTCAGCTGACCACGGATGATCTCCATCGCGTTGGCGATCCCTTGCGCCTGCACCTCGCGCTTGGTCCGCTCCTTGCGCTCGATCTCGATCTCCGTGTCCTTCCGCTGGAGCTCCTGCGTGGCGGCCAACTTCCGCGCGACAGCATCCGCGACCTCTGCGGGGTACTGCACGTTGCCGACCACCACGCTCGTGATGACGAACGGGCTGCCTTCGGCGTAGGTTCGAATTCGAGCGAGCACGGCGTCGCCGATCGGGATGAGCGCGTCCTTCACTTCGAGACCGTTCCGCCGCTGCACTTCGTCGCGCGCGAACGTTCTGAGCGGCTCCCGCACGAAGTTGCCGTAGGCGACTTTGACGATGGCATCGGGGTCTTTCTCGATGTCATGACCGCTCGAGTGGCCGACCGTCGTGCTGTAGCGCTCCATGAACAGCGGTACGCGGCTGTCGTCCACGCGCCAGACCGTGTGCACACGGAAGGCAATCTTCAGGTTGTCGCGGCTCAGGACTGCTTCGTCGCCCGTGAAGTCTTCCGTGTACGTGTACGGCGTGACGCTGACGTTGGTGACGTCGAGGAGCCACGTGCGGCCGGACGAGATCGGCCCGCGCTGGATGCCGTAGAAGTGCGATCGGCCGATGATCGCGCCTTTCGTGAGGTAGCCAACGTAGCCTGCCGGCGTGAACGGGTTCGCCGATCCGAGAAACCAGGTCAGGGTCGCTACACCTCCGAGCAGCAATAGAGCGGCGCCAAAGTTCTCGAAGGAGAGAGGGACTCGAGCCGGGGCTGCGACCGGGGAAAGAAGGCCCGTGCGGGTCACGATAGGCTCCAATCGCCGGCGGGGTTAGCTGACGGGCTCGAGGTTGGAGTCCTCGTCCGCCGAAGCCCGCGCCACTGTTGGCGCGCAGGCCGCGGTGAATTCGCCCCTGTGCGCGTGAATCGCGCCGTTGGGTCCCCCGCGACGCCGGTCAAGGCGTCTTAGGCAACAGACAGCATAGCAGAAGGTATTTGATTAGTCAAATTAAAATATTTGACTAGTGGTTACTTCCACGAATTTATGGCCTTTCTGCCGAGAGACTCCGGCGGGAATTCAAGCAATTCGAAGGTCACGCCCGGTGTGCCTTGACTCACGCTGATTCTGGCCAGTGTGCGTTCGCTCACGGAAGGGTCGCGTGGATTCACGCCGCGGTCCCGCAGGACCCGCACGGCGTCGTCGAGGTTCTCGACCTGCAGGCCGATGTGTCCAAAGCCAGGCGGGCTGTCTGGAGTCGCGGGCTGCAGCTCCAGGAACGTATCGCGGCTGATCTGCAGGTAGGTGAACTGCGGCGAGCCGCCCGCGCGCTGGACGGAAAACGCTTCCGGGAACCCGTATTTGTCCATGTAGAAGCGTTTGGCCGCGTCGAGATTCTCGACGCGGATCAGCACGTGATTGAGGCTCACTCCCGGGAGCCGTCGGGTCTCCGCGATGCCCGGTTGCATCATCCCTCCGACAAGTAGACCGGCCACGAACAGTGCGACGCTACGCATGACCACCTCGAAGGAAGGGCCCCAGGGCAGTCTGCCCCCCCGGGGCGAAAGGAAGGCCATTGTAGCGCGCGCCGCTCAATGTCCCGGTGCGCTGAGCGATGGCAGGTACTGCTTGTACGCTCTGGTCCAGTCTTTCTTGAAGGCGTCCTGGGCATCTTTCAGCGGGAGCTTTCCATCGCAGACCAGCTGATGCAGGTGGGCGGCCAACTGGTTCATCGCGCCTACCGTGTACTCGCCGCTTGCGTGAAACGGAAAGAGATTGTCCGGATCGTTGCTGCCGCCGAGGGACACGGGAATCAGGCGCTCGACGTCGCCGCTGTAGCCGTCGGGCCGAATGCCGTACCGCGTCAGCGCTTCCTCTCTCTGCCACTTCGCGATCGGCTTGACCGCTGTTGCGAACTCAGCCGAGCAGAGCCGCTTGACGTCGACCTTGGACGTTGCGCCCGGAGTGTAGTGCCGAATAGGCAGCTGTGCCGCCCCGATTGCCGGCAGAGCGATCACTGATGCCAACGCGAGTCCCGACGCGCGCATGGCCTGCGTTCTCATGATGTTCCTCCCGACTGCTGCCGCGGTCTTCGCGGCACAACGATTGTTCCGACGAATATCTGAACGACCGTTCCATCTTGGTTCCGCGTCTCGCTTCTGATCGTCACGGTGCCTCGATCGGGGCGCGATCGAGACGGGACGATCTGAACCACCTCGCTGTGCACGTTCAACGTATCGCCCGGGCGTACGGGATAAGCCCACGAGATCTCACCGCCCACACCAACAATCCCACCGGCGATCGGCGCCCCGCCCTCGACCAGCAGGCGCATCGTGATCGCCGCCGTGTGCCAACCGCTTGCCACCAGCCCTTCGAAGCGCGTGGCTTTCGCCGCCTCGGCGTCGACGTGGAAGGGTTGAGGATCGAACTCGGCCGCAAACCTGACGATCTCCGCGGCATCCACGCGACGCGCGGCGCTGACGAATCGCTGGCCGACCCGCAGGTCGTCGAGATGAAGCCGCTCCGATGTGTCCGACGATGCCGTCATGTCAGTAGATACTATATTAGTAGTTACTGACGGTCAACAAGCTCGCGCGGTTCAGGCGCATCCGTCCGGCCGTTTAACGGTCAGCGCCGGGCGCCGGACGCCGACCGCTGATTGCGACGAGTCTCAGGTGCTTCGGGACTAATCGACGGTGGTGCCGGATCCGATCCGACGGCCGCGGAGGCGGGAGCGAGGGCGTGAACGTCTGCTTCTCTGCGGGGTCGATTCGCCCGCACGCGGATCGGCGGCGTGTTCCGGATGGCGATGGTCATGTGCCGCGGCAACGGTCTTCGTGTGGCGATAACTCGCCGCCCCGGCGGCAATCAGCTCATTGCACGACGGGCAGTAGTACGCCATTTCGATCGCGCCGTCGCAGCGGTTGTGGACGAGCGTCAGCCCGGCGTCCAAGTGGCGAGCGCCCCAGATGGCGAGGGCGCGGATGGCCGCGCGCAACCCGACGCCTCGCTCGGTCAGCGTGTACTCGGCCCGGGGCGGATGCTCGGAGTACAGGCGGCGCTTGATAACCGCGTGATCCTCCAGCACTTTGAGCCGGTGCGACAGGACGCCTGGCGCAACGCCCTTGAGGGATGTCAGGAGATCGTGGAACTTCTTCGGGCCTGTAAAGAGGTCGCGAACGATGAGCAGCGTCCATCGCTCGCCGAGGAATTCCAGCGACTTGGCGACCGGACACTCTTGGCCGTATTGCCTCGGCACCCATCCATTATACGGCTGACCGGCCGCGTGGACCGAGCCACGGAACCAGGTTTGAGCATCGCAATTGGTAGTGACTATTGTTTTAGTATGTCTTGCGGGCGTAGGCGCCTCATTCGGCGAACAGATCGCCGGCCAAGTACTTCAATCCCGTATCGACGGCGACTGTCGCCACGACCCGACCGGGACCTGATTCCCGCGCGAGTTGCACGGCCGCTGCGATGTTCAGCCCGCTCGACGTGCCGACCAGCAGCCCCTCCTCCCGCGCCAGCCGCTTCGCCATGGCCCGGGCTTCGCTTTCATCAACGGCTCGAACCTCATCGTAAGGCCGATCGGCCATGTGGGGCGGCACGCTGCCGGTGCCGATGCCTTCAACGCCATGAGCACCGCCTCGCCCTTGGCTCAGAGCTGGCGACGATGACGGTTCAAGCGCGACGATGCGCACACCTCCAGCGCGCTCGCGGAGCGCTCGCGAGACGCCTCTCAACATGCCGCCGGTGCCGACGGCGCCGCAAAACGCGTCGATTCGTCCTCCGGTCTGTTCCAACAACTCGCGCCCGATGCCCATGTAGCCGGCGATGGCGTCTTCGTTGTGGAACTGATCCGTCCAAAAGGTCCCGGGCTCGCTCGCAAGCGACGCAATCTCGGTCTTGAACCGTTCGAACAACGCGGGCGTCACTTTCCCGCCGTCGCTCGGCACCATGCGCAGTTCGGCGCCGAACGCGCGCATCGTCAACAGCTTCTCGCGCGCGAAGGCATCTGAAGACAGCACGACGAAGCGATAGCCTTTGGCCGCACAGACCATCGCGAGCGACGAGCCGGTGCTGCCGCCGGTGAACTCGACCACGCGCATGCCGGGAGCGAGAGCACCGCGGGCCTCGGCGCCTTCGATCATCGCGAGCGCCATGCGATCTTTGTACGAACCGGTAGGATTGAAGAACTCCAGCTTGACGAGGATATCAGCGGCGCCTTTTGGGACAACCCGCCGGAGTCTGACGACCGGTGTCCGACCGATGGATTGCAGAACGGAATCGACTGTCGTGGCGATCGACATGGGCCCACGGTACCACACCGCATGCGCCGCTGCAGCGGACGTCAGATGCGCTCAGGCCGCGCCCACCGATGAGCGCATGCACCTCGCCGTGCACAGCCTTGACATCACGGCCGACCCGCCGCGCGACCTCTCGGATCGTCAGCGGCCCCGGCCCGCCACGGCTCCCAGTCATACCAACACCGTGGAGCCAGCTCTTCGTCTTTTGCCGGCATCAACTGCGCGTCCTGCTGGATTTAGAATACCGGTCAAGCGAGGCCTCTTTATGAACATCTCCCTGTGCGCACGTTTGTCGGGGATCATCGCAGTGATCGGCGTAGTCATGACCGCATCGCTCGTCGCTCGGCAGCCCCCGACTGCTCAGTCGCCCGCAGCCGCGGCCCGTCCGACGCCGTTGCGTTCACCGGAAATCCATCCGGACCGTACCGTGACGTTCCGCCTTCTGGCGCCGAAGGCCACGGAGGTGACGCTCAACGGCAGCTGGGACGGCGGCACCAATCTGAAAATGGCCAAGGACGACGCCGGAATCTGGTCCACGACGATCGGTCCGCTCGCGCCGCAGCTCTGGGGCTACTGGTTCACGGTCGACGGCGTGAAGGCGCTCGATCCGAACAACGCGGAGACGCAGCGCGACGGCGCGCGCTACGACAATCTGCTGATGATCTCCGGACCGGAGTCCGAGTGGTGGGACTTCAAGGATGTGCCGCACGGCACCGTCCAAGCGCTCTGGTATCCGTCACCCACGCTGAAGCTTGCGAGCCGCCGCATGATGGTGTACACGCCGCCCGGGTACGAAACGAGCGGCCAGAAGTACCCCGTCTTGTACCTGCTGCATGGCGGCGGCGGCGACGAAGATGCGTGGCTCACGATGGGCCGCGCGAACATCATCATGGACAATCTCATCGCCGCCGGCAAAGCGAAGCCGATGATCGTGGTCATGCCGAACGGCAACGCCACGCAAACGGTGTCGCAGGGTTTCGGGTTCGGTCCCACACCCGCGAGGCAGTCCGTTCAGGCGCCGGCGCCGCCGCCGGTTCAGGCGGAACAGGCGACTGCCGGACGGGCGGGAGCTCCAGGTGGCCGGGGAGGCGCGCCCCAGCCGTACGCCGGCTCGTACCCGGAGAGTCTCGTCAAGGACGTGATTCCGTTTGTCGAAAAGCGCCTCCGCGTGCTCGCCACAAAGGATGACCGGGCGATCGCGGGGCTCTCGATGGGGGGCGGACACACGCTTGCCGCCACGAACAACAATCCCGGCGAGTTCGCCTACATCGGCGTCTTCAGCTCCGGTCCGCAGGCCGTTGATGAGACGTTTCAGAAGCAACTCGAGGCCGTCAAGGCGGGTGGTGTGAAGTTCTATTGGCTTGGCGCGGGCACGTCCGACATGGCGCGTGAACGAACGGTGATGCTGTCGGAGCTCGTCAAGAAGGATGGGTTCAACACGACGTATCGCGAGATCCCAGGTCGTCATTACTGGTTTCTGTGGCGTGATTTTCTCGTGCACTACGCGCAGATTGCGTTCGTGCCGGTCTCAAAATCGTAACGACTTGGCTTGTCGGCGGGGGCGGGCCCGCAATCAGCCGGCGGGTCCGTCACTTTTCGAGAGAGTCTCCGCCTGTGCACCCAGAAGCCGCAGGAGAGGACGAGCCGCTCGCTCCATCGGGGTGCCGTGTCTTCGACGCACGGCGATGGCTGATTCAACCGGACCCCTGTGTGAATCGATTACGATACTCCAGATGAGTAAACAGCGTTGGCTCGCAATCGCGACATGCCTGGCCGCGTCGGTGGTCGGCGGCGGCTGCACCCGCGCCGCCTCGTCGCGTCTCCACGCGACGCCGCCCGGGCTCGGGCAACTGCCGTACAGCGACGCCGACGTCGAGTTCATGTCGGGTATGATTCCGCATCACGCGCAGGCCGTCATCATGGCCGGTTGGGCACCTTCGCATGCCGCCCGCCCGGACGTCGCGGTTCTCTGCGAGCGCATCGTCGTCGGACAGCGTGACGAGATCGCCACGATGCAGACGTGGCTGCGTGATCGCGGCTTGCCCGTTCCCGACGCGACGTCGACGCGCCACAAGATGACGGTGAACGGTGTGACGCACGAGATGCTGATGCCGGGCATGTTGACTGACGAGGAAATGGCCCAGTTGGATCGCGCGCGTGGGCCGGAATACGACCGGCTGTTCCTCGTCGGCATGATCAAGCATCACCAGGGCGCGATCGACATGGTCGACGTCCTCTTCAAATCGTACGGCGCGGCGCAGGACGAGACGGTGTTCAAGTTCGCGTCGGACGTGTACGCCGATCAGTCCACTGAGATCAGACGGATGAACGAAATGCTGGGGAACAGC
>DATKHR010000191.1:0-2723 GCA_035510155.1 Vicinamibacterales bacterium | reverse complement strand
TTAACAGTCGCGACCCACCTCACCAGCCGCCGCGTGTGCCGCGGCCCTCATATTGTCTTACGGGTGCATCGTGAAGTACTTCGTTGTAGCGGGAACTGATTGATCGGACGTTCGTTGGTGGGTTTTGCGATGCGTCAGTGCGCGTGAAGCGATCCGATTTCCAAGCGTGCCTGATCGACCGCTCCAGCATTTCTCCGTTTAGAATCAACGACTTGCGAGCAGTCCGGAACAGTGTAGCGCAAAACCCTCCTTCACGCATATTTGATCTGAGATGTCCTGTCGCTCCAATCGTTTGCCGGCACGAGACCGGCGAGAGCAAAGGAAATTGTGTCAGACCTTCTAATGTTGTCGGATCACTTGCGGCGATTTACTTGAGCTAGATCCGCTGCGGCGCGTGGATAGGGCAAGGGATGGCTCCTGAATCGTTTCACACGGTCAGCCTCGAAACGACGACGCATGCTCGCGAACGAATTCGGCGACCGTTCGTGGCGGCCGGCCGGTGAGATCGGCGATGGTGCTGGTGATCGTGACTGTTTTACCGCCCGCACGCTGATAGGCGCCGATCGCGAGGACGCTCTCGATGACGGCCGGCGGAACGCCTTCCCGAACGCGGCGCGCCCGCGCTTGCTCTGGTGTCTCGTCAACGAAACGCACGGGCTTGCCGATGACGCCAGCGATGATCTCGGCCGCCTGCCGGTAGGAGATCGCTTCGCTGCCTGTCAGCACGTACTTCTTGCCGACATGTCCCGGCGTCGTAAGGGTGACGGCGGCGACCGTTCCGACGTCACGGCCATCGACGTACGGAATCTTCCCGTCGCCCGAAGGGGAATAGATGGCCCCGTCCTTCTTGACGTACTCCGCCTGCGCGAGCAGGTTCTGCATGAAATGGTGCGGCCGGAGGAACGTCCAAGCTGGCCCCGATTCTTCCAGCTCTTTTTCGACTTGATAGTGCCATCGCCCGATCGGCGCCTTCGAGTGGTCCGAGGCCGCGAACGCCGACACCTTCACGACGTGCGTCACGCCAGCGTCGCGCGCGGCGGCAATTGCGTTGTGCTGCAGCTCCACCATGTCTTCGAGATAGTGTGTGAGCAGGAACAACGTCGTGGCACCGTCGAAGGCGGCGGGCAACGACTCTGGCTTGCCAAGATCCCCAGCGACCCATGCGACGCCAGGCATCGTGTGAGCCCTCTTCAGATTTCGCGTCAGCGCACGCGCAGGTACTCCAGCGCCCGAGAGTCGCCGAAGGACTTCGCCGCCGATCAAACCGGTACCGCCAGTGACGAGAATCATGCGGAGGCCTCCTCGCCCTGGAGACAATAGCAGAACGATCTCTGTTGCACGACGGATACATTCAGGCTGTTCGAGGCGGTCACCGTCTCGAATTCGGTTGACCGGGTTCAGACGCGGGAGTACAACGTCCGCTTAGCCTCGCCAGGTGTTCGTCTGCCGGGCACGTCGTGCAGGCTCGCGGTTCCGTTTCTTTTGAGGGAGGTGGGTCTTGACTACTACACTCACAACCACGCTGGTTCCGGCCGGCGCGTGGGAGGTTGATCCCGCGCACTCGAGTGTTGAGTTCTCCGTCAAGCACATGGGGATTGCGAACGTTCGTGGTCGGTTCACCAATTTTCAGGGAATCGTGGAAGTTGGGCAAGACGCGGGGAGCGCGAAGGCGCGCGGGAACATCAAAGTCGCGTCGATCGACACCGGCGAAGCACAGCGCGACACGCACCTGCGCTCCGCGGATTTCTTCGATGTCGATGCGTTCCCGGAGATCACGTACGAGTCCACAAGGGTCGAGCCGCTCGACGAGAATTCCTCGCGCGTCTGGGGCAACCTCACCATGCACGGCATCACTCGCGAGGTGAAGCTCGACCTGGTCTTGCAAGGCACCGATATCGATCCGTGGGGCAATGAGCGGAGCGGAGATCCAAGGGTTCCTGAACCGCAAAGATTTCGATATGAAATTCAACCAGGCGCTCGGCAGTGGCAATCTGCTGGTCGGCGACAAAGTCAGGATGACGATCGAGATCTCCGGCATCCGGAAGAAATAGCGGAACAGGACCGCGCTCCCGCGGAGTGAACCAACGGTCTCAGACGATCGCGGTTATCGAAGATCTGAATGCGTACGCGTTTCTCGGTTGCATCAACCGCCTGAGGAACACCTGTGATTCTCGTGTTCGGCGCAACCGGAACCGTCGGCAACGAGCTCATCTCGATCCTGTCCGGCGACGACGTGCCAGCTATCGCCGTGACGCGCGGTCCCGCGCCGCCGCGTCCACGGCGAGGGGTCCGTTGGGTACAAGCGGACCTGGCGGCGCCCGCCTCGGTTGAAGGTCTGTTTTCCGGCGTCAGATCGATGTTTCTCCTGACCGGCAACCATCCCGACATGGCCCGCCTGCAGATCGCGGCGATCGACGCGGCAGCCAGGGCGCACGTCGAGCACGTCGCAAAGCTGTCCGCCCTGGGCGCTTCCGATCATTCCAGGTTGCCCATCGGACGCGCCCACTATGAGGCGGAATCGGCACTGATGGCATCGGGCATGCGATGGACGATACTTCGTCCGCATGTGTTCATGCAGAACTTGCTCGGGCAAGCGCGGGCGATCGCGCACGAGGGTCGGATCGTGGGTGGCTCGGGCGATGGCAGGATTCCCTTCATCGACACGCGCGACATCGCCGCTGTCGCTGCGGTCGCGCTGACGCGCCCGGGCCACGACGGGCAGA
>DATKHR010000190.1:0-4610 GCA_035510155.1 Vicinamibacterales bacterium | reverse complement strand
GCTCGGAATCTTCATGCCGCGCACGTCGCTCCAGTCGCGGTTTCGATCGCCTGCGAGGCTCGGCGACGAGATCGCGGTGGGCGTCGGCGTGTCATCGATCGGTGAGCGGCGGATCGAGTACGCGTTCGACGTGCGCGATCGCCTCACCGACCGCCTCATCTCGGAAGCGTCGTATCGCGTGGCGTGCGTCGACGCGTCGACGTTTGAGCGACGCAGTTTTCCGGAGGCCATCACCAGGTTGCTGAAGCCGGCCCTGTCGTCGAGGTCCAGTCGGTCGGACCCGGACGCCGACTCGTCATGACCATTACAGCCGATGCCCTCGGCGTTCCCGAAACGTTCAATGCCGCCTGCTACTTCGTCGATCGGCATATCGCCGAGGGGCGCGGGGCGAAAGTGGCCCTCGAATGCGGGGACGAGCAGGTCACGTACGCGGACGTCAGCCGCCATGTCGACGCGCTGGGCGCCGCGCTCGGCCGTCGGTTCGGCGTACGCCCCGAGGAGCGCGTGCTCCTCCTGCTCGTCGATGGACCGGCGTTTGCGTATGCGTTCTTCGGCGCGATCAAGATCGGGGCGGTGCCGGTTCCGCTGAACACGCTCTGGACCGCCGCGGACTACGCGTACGTGGTGCGCGATTCGCGCGCGACGGCGCTCGTCGTCAGCCCGGAGCTCCTGCCGAAGATCGAGGCGATGCCCCCCGATGCGCGCGCTCGGCTCCGTCAGGTCATCGTGACCGGCGCGGGCTTCGATCGACTGCTCGCCGAGGATCACGGCGCGGTCGATGCGGAGCCGACCCATCGAGACGCGCCAGCGTTCTGGCTGTACTCGTCGGGCAGCACAGGGAAGCCCAAGGCGTGCGTGCACCTGCAGCACGACATGGTCGTCTGCGCGGAGCTGTTCGGCAAGGGCGTCCTGGGGATCACGGAGCGCGATCGCACGTTCAGCGTCGCCAAGCTGTTTTTTGCGTACGGGCTCGGCAACGCTCTTTACTTCCCGTTTGCCGTCGGTGCGACGACGGTGCTGTGGCCCGGACCGCCCGCGCCCGCCAATGTCTTCGCCGTGATCGAGCGGTACCGGCCGACGCTGTTCTATTCGGTGCCGACCGGCTACGGCATGATGCTCGCTCATCGGAGGGCGCCGAGCGGGGGAGTCGACGATCGCGCCGAATTCGATCTCTCGTCCGTCCGCCTCGCCGTTTCAGCGGGCGAAGCGTTGCCGGCGGCGCTCTACGAGCGGTTCAAGCAGCGGTTCGGCATCGATATCATCGACGGAATCGGCTCGACCGAGGCACTGCACATGTTTATCTCGAACCATCCGGGCGCGATCCGCCCCGGGTCGAGCGGCCGGATCGTTCGTGGTTACGATGCGCGGATTCTGGATGATGGCGGTCAGGCGGTTGCCTCCGGCGAAATCGGTAACCTGTGGATTCGCGGCGACTCGGTGTGCGCGGCGTACTGGAATCAACACGAGAAGACCAAGGACACGATCGAGGGGCACTGGGTCCGGACGGGCGACAAATACGCGAGAGACGAAGACGGGTACTTCTGGTATGCCGGGCGCGCGGACGACATGCTCAAAGTCGGTGGGTTGTGGGTGAGCCCCGTCGAGGTCGAGAACGCCCTGGCGGCTCACCCGTCCGTTCTCGAATGCGGCGTGATCGGCCGCGAGGATCACGACGGCTTGACTAAACCGATGGCTTTCGTGGTTCTGGGGCCGGGGACCGCCCCGTCGCCGGAGCTGGCGAAAGAGCTTCAGCAGTTCGTGCGCGACCGGGTGGCGGAGTACAAGCGCCCGCGATGGGTTGAGTTCCTCTCCGAGCTTCCGAAAACCGCGACGGGTAAGATCCAACGGTTCCGGCTACGCGATCGAATCACGAGCCAGGCGGCGCGAGCCACCGGATCGTGATTCAGCTGGTCGCCGGGGTGTGGGGGCGCAGGCCGGCAATCAGGTAGTCCGCAAACCGGTCTGCGATCTCTTGAGACGTCGCGGCGCCCTGCGGGTCGAACCAGCGCGGGATCCAATTTACCGCGCCAAAGAGGGCGAAGGCGATGAGCTTCGCGTCACCCGGCGCGAACGCGCCGCTCGCCATCCCTTCCTCGAGCAGGTGCCGGACGCCGTGCTCGAATTTGTCGCGCCGCACGATCACGGCCTTCAAGTGCGTGGCGGTGAGCGCCTCGAGGTCGAGGAAGAGCGCCGTGCCGTGCAGCTCGTCGAGGATCGTATGCACGAACGCCATGATCAGGCGCCGCAGCTTCTCGTCCGGCGGCGCAGCGTCCGCCTGCACCTGCTCGAGGAGCTCGGTCAGCTGGTCGAGCGAGTACTGGTGGCAGGCGAAGAGGATTTCTTCCTTGTTCTTGAAGTAGTAATAAAGATTGCCCTTCTTCATGTGCAGGGCGGCGGCAATCTGTTCGACAGTGGCGCCATGATAGCCGAGCTTGCGAAAGGCTTTGGCCGCGCTCTTGAGGATGTCGACTCGCATCGACGCGTTCGGATCGACGTTGCGGGGCCGGCTCGTCCGGTGCCGCCCGCGGCCGGGCGTTTGCCCGCTCGAGAGCTCTGTTGACTCGGACATGGTCACGCTCTAAAGTAGTTTGAACGAGCGTTCAATTTCAATGATCACCTTCGAGACCCGTCCCGAGCTCTACCGGCATTGGAAGCTCTCGTTCGACGGCCCGGTTGCGACCCTGTCGATGGATGTTCGCGAGGACGCCGGCCTTGAGGCCGATTACAAGCTCAAGCTCAACTCGTACGATCTCGGCGTCGACATCGAGCTCGCGGACGCGATTCAACGCGTACGCTTCGAGCATCCTGAAGTCCATGCCGTCGTCATCACCTCGCTCAAGGAGCGCGTCTTCTGCGCGGGCGCCAACATCATGATGTTGCGCGAATCCTCGCACGGATCGAAGGTCAATTTCTGCAAGTTCACCAACGAGACGCGCCTGGCGATCGAGGACTCCAGCGATCATTCGGGACTCAGGTTCCTGGCCGCCTTGAACGGCATCTGCGCGGGCGGCGGCTACGAGTTGGCGCTCGCCTGCGACGAGATCTTTCTCGTGGATGACGGCAACTCCGCGGTCAGTCTGCCGGAGGCGCCGCTGCTCGGCGTGCTGCCCGGGACCGGCGGCTTGACGCGCGTGGTCGACAAGCGGCACGTCCGGCGCGACCTCGCCGACTTCTTCAGTACACTCGTCGAGGGCATCAAAGGCAAGCGCGCGGTTGAGTGGAAGCTCGTCGACAAGGTGTTCCCGACCAGCCAATTCAAGCAGGCCGTCGGGGCGCGCGCCCGGGAGCTGGCGGCCTCGTCCGATCGCCCGTTTCAGGGCCCTGGCATCACACTCAACCCGCTGAACCCGACCATCAGCGACACCGAGATCAGATACTCGGCGGTCACGCTCGCGTTGCACCGCGACAAGCGAACAGCGGAGCTGACCCTCTTTGCCCCGGGCGCGGCTCCGAGCGGCGCTTCCAGCGCTCGCGAGGCTCGCGGCGGGGCCGCCAGCGCGGTCGGCGGGACCGACGCCTTGACGCCTCGAGCAATCTTTGCCGCCGGCGACCAGTTCTGGCCTCTGCGCGCGTTCCGAGAGCTGGACGATGCGCTGCTCCGGCTCCGGGTGAACGAGCCCGAGATCGGGACGGTGGTCGTGCGCACTCGGGGCGATCGCGACGCGGTCCTCGCCGTCGATCGCGCGCTCGTCGAGCATCAGGACGACTGGCTGGTGCGCGAGATCGTGCTCTTCATGAAACGCACATTGAAGCGGTTCGATCTGACCGCGCGGACGTTTTTTGCCTTCATCGAGCCCGGCTCCGCGTTCGCCGGCTCGCTCTTCGAGCTGGCGCTCGCCTCCGATCGATCGTATATGCTGCACGACGACGACGAGGAGAACGTGATTGCATTGTCGCCGATGAACGCCGGTCCGCTCAGGATGAGCAACGGGCTGACGCGTCTGGAGACACGGTTCCTCAACGATCCCGGCGTCGTCCGCGACCTGCTGGCGCACGTCGGTCCCTTCAATGCCGCTGAGGCCGAGGCGGCTGGCCTGGTCACCTTCGCCCCCGACGAGATCGACTGGGACGACGAGGTGCGCGTCGCCGTCGAGGCGCGGGCGGCCTTTTCGCCGGACGCCATGACGGGACTCGAAGCGAACCTGCGGTTCGCGGGGCCCGAAACCATGGAGACCAAAATCTTCGGCCGGCTGACGGCGTGGCAGAACTGGATCTTTCAGCGGCCGAATGCCGTCGGCGAGAAGGGGGCGCTGAAAGTGTACGGACAGCAGGGTCGGCCCGAGTTCGACTGGAAACGCACGTAGCGAGGCCTTGTGATTTCCGCTGAGAAAATACCCAACAACGTCAATTTGTCGAGCAACAAGCGGCTGCAACGCGCGCTCGAGTACTGGCAGCCGAAGTACATCCAGTGGTGGCGGGACATGGGGCCGCAGGGCTTCCAGGACTACCACCGGGTCTATGTCCGCACCGCCGTTAGCGTTGATCCGGAGGGGTGGGCGCACTTCGAGTACGTCAAGCTGCCCGAGTACCGATGGGGCATCTTCCTCGCCGATCCGGTGCACGATCGTCGCATCGGCTTCGGCGACTTCCTCGGCCAGCCGGTCTGGCAG
>DATKHR010000189.1:0-2956 GCA_035510155.1 Vicinamibacterales bacterium | reverse complement strand
CTGCCGCGGGATAAGTCTTCACCGGTACATATTTGACAGGAGCACCCAGTCGCGGCTCGAGGTATTTCGCGAAGTGGCTGAAGCGCTCGACGAGGCGCGTCTCGTCCTGGTCCGGGATCGCCGTGAAGACGAAGGTGGGTGGGCTGGCGAACGCGGGCGCGCCGACGAGCGTTGCCACGAGCGCGGCGGCCTGAAGCGATTGTCGGAACATGATTGAGTCCCCCGATGGGCAACGTCTGTTGGCACTCGCCACGTCCCGGACAGACTACCCGATCGACGCGCAACACACTAACAGCATCACAACATCAGGCTCTCGCCCGACACCGCATCGCACCACGGGCGCGTGAGGCGAAACCGCGTGATCAACGGCGCGGAAGTCATTCATGAGCGACAGTGATCGTGCCGACGTAGGCACGCGCCAGGAGCGCAACACGGCCCGAGCCTCTCGCCTCGAGACGCTTTCGAAAGGCCGTGACCACCTCGGCGCGGGCCGCTCCGAACCCCTCGAGGAGGGCTGCCATGCCGGGTGCGAAGGCGAGCCGCTCGGCGAGCCAGGCGGGCGATGGCGCCACGAGCTCGCCGGCGACTTCCGCGATCTCGGGAGCGGGAAAGCCGGCGGCCGCGAACAAGGCCTGGAAGTTCTCCTTATCTTTGAAACGCAGCTGTGCGGGGAGTGGCCGGGAGGGAAGGCTTCCCAACACGGAGACAGCCGCCGCGCGCAGTTCCCCGACGAGCTCATAGGCTTCGGGCGCCGTCCAGGTGACGAGCGCGATCCGCCCGCCCCGCTTGACCGTGCGCCGCAGCTCGGACAGGCCGCGGACCGCATCGGGAAAAAGAATGACGCCGAGAACTGACAGAGCGGCGTCGAAGCTCCCATCGGGGAGGGACAGGTTTTGGCCGTCCATGGTGAGGACCTCGACTCGGAGTGCCGCGGCCGCTGCCCGCGCTGTAGCGCGCCTCGCCATCGCCAGCGAGGCATCGATGGCCGTGACCCGGTGACCGCGTCGGGCGAGTTCCAGCGCCGCGCCTCCGGTCCCGGCACCTGAATCCAGCACACGGGAGCGGGGCTTAAGTGACAGGGCCTCGATCGCAGCCAGCGCGAAGCGCTGCGTGAGCGGTTCGAACACGTCCTCGTAAAAGACGACGTGATCGTCCCAACGGTGGGGTTGCTGATCCGGCTCAGGATCGCCCGTTATCGTCACCGGCCGGGTCATGTGCCATAGTCCTGCGCCAGGAGGCCCGTGAGGATGGCTTTAAAAGCTGCGGCACACAAGGAGCCGATGCGGCCTGATTCTTTCGCGCTGGGGCTGGGACTCACTAATGAGTGCAATCTCGCCTGCGCCTTCTGCTATCGCGATCCGACGCGCACTGACCGCCTCGATCTCGAGCAGGTCCGCAGCGTCGTCGAGAGTGTGCCGCTGCGCTCGGTCAATCTCGGCACGGGCGAGAACGGGCTGCACCCGGATTTCCCGGCGATCCTCGCCTATCTCAGGCAGAAGCCGATCAAGCTGACCATGACCTCGAACGGGCGTTCCGTGCAGATCCTGTCGGACGAGGATGTCAAAGCGTTCCACGAGCTCGAATTCTCCCTCGACTACCCGAACGAGGCCGAGCAGGACGCTCAGCGCGGCACCGGCAACTGGGCGCTCATTCACGAGCAGGCGGCGCGCTGCAGGACGCTCGGCGTACCGGTGACCTTCGTCGCCGTGATGATGCGCAGCAACTTCGACCGGCTCGCGGACATCGCCGGCGTTGCCAAGACCTATGGCGCGCCGCTGCGCCTCAACGTTTACCAGGCGGTGCGTTCGGACCGCTTCGCACTTTCCTACGAGCAATATTGGACGGGATTTCAGCTGCTCTTCGACCGAACCGACGTGCTCGCGATCGGCGAGCCGCTGGTGCGGGCGATGGCCGGGCTGCCGCCCCGTGAGGGCGGCTGCGGCGTCGCCACGATCCGCGTCACCCCTCGGGCAACCGTTCAGCCCTGTGTCTACTGGCCCGGCCGGGGAGCGCCGCTCCACGTGCTTCTCGATCTCGGCAGCGGAATCGTTGCCGAAGATGCCTTCACCGACGCGCGATCCGTGCCGGAGGCCTGCTCCCTCTGCGACTACCTTCCCTCGTGTCGCGGCGGATGTGCGGGACGCCGCCGGCTGCTCGATCAGCTCGACCAGCCGGATCCCTATTGTCCCGTGATCCGTGGCGAGCGCCGCGCTTTGGGAATCAGGCTTGCCGAGGGGCGCCCTCTGGCCAAATCCGACAGTGCCTGCACGACCGTGGTCATGGCCCGCTGACCCGGTCTCAGTCCTGGGGCGAGAGCTCGCTCGTCGGGTCTCTCACGTTCATGACCAACGCGACAATCGCGCCCGATGCGAATGTGATTCCGCCAATCGACACGATTGCCCACCGCATGCCGAAGACATCGGCAATGATACCGGCGCAGAGCGCTCCGATCGCGTAGCCGAGGTCGCGCCAGAAGCGGTAGACACTCAGCGAGCGCGCGCGCCAGGACGGGTGCGAGGCGTCGGACACCGCGGCAATGAGCGTCGGGTACACCATCGCCGTTCCGAGCCCGAGCACGACGCTCGCGAGCAACCACCCCACGAATCGATGTGTGAACGCCGTCAGCACGAGCCCGACCGCCTGGACCCACATTCCCGCGGCGATCAACCCTTTTCGCCCCCAGCGATCGCTGAGTGGCCCGGTCACGGTCTGCAGGATTCCCCAGACGGCAGGGTACACGGCTTTCAGGACGCCAATTCGCCCGATACTCAGGCCGTAGCTCGTGAAGAAGAGCGGGAGAATTCCCCAGCTCATGCCATCGTTCAGGTTGTTGACGAGACCCGCCTGGCAGGCAGCAAACAGGTTGCGGTCACCGAATGAGGTTCGACGAAACACCGGCCAGAATGCGATCGGGTCAGGCGCGCTTCGATGTTGCGAGACTTCCAGGGCGACATGC
>DATKHR010000188.1:0-38204 GCA_035510155.1 Vicinamibacterales bacterium | reverse complement strand
GTCGCATTCCGCGTGGCCTCGAGCAGATGGTTGTGGGTGTCATAAAACGCCGGCAACCATGTCAACGTCGGATCGTCGATGACGCAGGTCGTCGGCGTGATAAGGCTGTCGAGGCTGTTCGACTCACGCGCGACCGCCACGATCGAATCACCACGAATAGCGATCGCGCCGAGCATCGCGCCGTCGGGTGATGTGCTGTAGATGCGCCGGGATCGGACGAGCACATGAGCGGGAACTGAATCGTTCAGCATGAAAACCTCTCATCATCTCCGATCCACTTGCCTGGCGTGCTGACGGTCGAATCCCCCCGTGATCATGGTTTTGGACGCGTCGCGCGGCGTCCGGATCGAGGGATGGTGTTGACCTCGGGAGCGGCCGTCGATTGTCTCATCCACAGTTCGGCCTCCGCCTCCAGCCAATCGTCCAGTGGCCCTCCGCTCGAGCGCTCGCGCTCGAGGTACAGCTCGTAGGCGCGCGTCCGGATCTCGTCGTCTGTGGGAGGCCGCCAATCATCGCTCGACATGGCACCGCTCCGTCTGGAGAGCACGCTAGAGCGAAGCGCCGGTGTGGGTCTTGTGCAACCTTGCTCGATTGGTGGGAACATGCTGAAAGGATGGCTTATGCTGGCGTCGAAACTCAGACGGGGTGACGCCAACAAACTGTCGGAAGACCTTCGTGAAATGGCTCTGATCGGCGAACCCGGTTGACGCGCTGACTTCTGCCAGGCTGATTTGAGGTTGGCGGAGCAAGGTCTTGGCCCGGTCGAGCCTTCGGCTCGAACGCCATGCTCCCAGGCCGGTTCACGACCCGGTAGGTATGCCCGTCGGATCGCCACTCGCTCATCAACGGCACGCCTTCAATGAAATGGAGAATATTCGAGGGCGCTTCAGTGTCACGAGCCTCGTGCACCTCGCCGGCGGTGTGGCGCTCGAGAAGCAGGCCTTGCCATCCTGCGCCGGCGGCGCTCGACATCACCGGACGCTCAAACACAATCGCTTCGCGCCGCCCGCCTCGGATTGTTTGGATTCTGCGGATGGAGTCATTCGACGTCACAGCCCATCAAGGGTGCGCGTGTAACGGCTCACGGTCAAGGTCAAGCGAGTCGGCGAAGCCCTCAACAGATGAGCTTGGACCTGATGCGCTGAGCCATATCGGCCAGTCGGAGATCGAGTCAGGAAAACCCGATCTCCGACCAGGATTTTCGAGCGTTAATAATCGTCCATGCCGGCGCCCGGCGCGGAAGGCACTTTTTCCTTCTTCTCCGGGAGCTCTGACACGAGCGCCTCAGTTGTCAGGAGCAGCGCGGCAATCGAGGCGGCGTTCGTCAACGCTGTCCGCACCACCTTGGTCGGGTCGATGACGCCGACCTTGACCAGATCCTCGTATTCCTCGCTCTGCGCGTTAAAGCCCCAGTGTTTGTCTTTCGCTTCCTTAATCTTCGCGGCGACGATCGAGCCTTCGAGTCCGGCATTCTGGGCGATCCAGCGCGTGGGCTCCTCCGACGCCTTGCGGACGATATCGATCCCCAGGCGTTCGTCGTGGTCGAGGTCCGCGCCCTTGGCAAACGACTCCAGAATGGCCGACGCCCGCAGCAGCGCCACCCCCCCGCCCGGCACGATCCCCTCTTCGACGGCCGCCTTCGTGGCGTGCATCGCGTCCTCGACGCGCGCTTTCTTCTCCTTCATCTCCGTCTCGGTGGCCGCCCCCACCTTAATCACCGCGACACCGCCGACCAGCTTCGCAAGCCGCTCCTGCAGCTTTTCGCGGTCGTAGTCCGAGGTGGTCTCCTCGACCTGCGTCCGAATCTGCTTGACCCGACCCTCGATAGCCTTCTTGGTCCCGGCCCCCTCGATGATCGTCGTATTGTCTTTGTCGATTACCATGCGTTTGGCGGTGCCGAGGTCCTCGAGCTTGAGGTTCTCGAGCTTCAGGCCGAGATCCTCAGTCATCGCTCGGCCACCCGTCAGGATCGCGATGTCCTCCAGCATCGCCTTTCGCCGATCGCCGTATCCAGGCGCCTTTACGGCCGCCGCCTTCAAAGTGCCCCGCAGCTTGTTGACGACGAGCGTGGCGAGCGCTTCGCCCTCGAGGTCCTCGGCAATCACCACGAGGGCCTTGCCGGTCTGCGCGATCTTCTCCAGAATCGGCAGCAGGTCCTTCATCGCTGAGATCTTCTTTTCGTGAATCAGGATCAGCGGATCCTCGAGCACGCTCTCCATCCGCTCCGGATCGGTCACGAAATAGGGGGAAAGGTACCCCCGGTCGAACTGCATCCCCTCGACGACGTCGAGCGAGGTCTCGATGGTCTTGGCTTCTTCGACGGTGATCACGCCGTCCTTGCCGACCTTGTCCATCGCCTCGGCGATGATCTTGCCGATGGTCGCGTCGGTGTTCGCCGAGACAGTCCCGACCTGGGCGATCATGTCGCCTTTCACCGGCTGACTCAGCCCTTTCAGCTCCGTCACCATCCGCTCGACGGCCCGCTCGATGCCGCGCTTGAGGCCCATGGGGTTCGCACCCGCGGCGACGTTCTTGGCGCCTTCGCGAATGATGGCCTGGGCGAGCACGGTCGCCGTCGTCGTGCCGTCCCCGGCGACGTCCGATGTCTTGGTCGCCACCTCGCGCACCATCCGCGCGCCGAGATTCTCAACCGGATCAGGAACGTCGATTTCCTTCGCGACGGTCACGCCGTCCTTGGTGATCGTCGGTGCGCCGAATTTCTTGTCGATCACGACGTTGCGGCCTTTCGGGCCGAGCGTCACCTTCACGGCATCCGCCAGCTTGTTCACGCCGCGCATGAGCGAGTGGCGCGCCTCCTCGTTGTAGACGATCTGTTTGCCGGCCATATCGCTCCCTCCTATACCGCGGCGAGCTCCGGCACGCCTTCGGCCACGCCCAGGATCTCGTCCTCGCGGACGATCAAGTATTCCTCGCCATCCAGCTTGATTTCGGTGCCCGCGTATTTTCCGATGAGCACGTAATCATCCGCCTTCACCTCCAGAGGAATCGTCTTGCCGTCGTCGGTCACGCGGCCGCTGCCGACCGCGACAACTTTGGCTTGTTGGGGTTTTTCCTTGGCGGTATCCGGGATGATGATGCCGCCAATCCGTTGCTCTTGCTCCTCGACACGCTTGACGAGAACTCGGTCACGCAGAGGTCGTACTTTCATAAGCATCCTCCCCGATCTGGTCTGTCTTTTGTCACCTAACACATGGATTTCGCGAGTGTCAAGCATCAGACCTGCGCGCGATTCGCTCATCTTGACGCATTGAACCCGCCGTGACGTTCGTCTATCGTAGGAATCTCGCGCCAGGCCGGCAACCACTGCGAAGGATCCACCACATGGCCGTCACATCTCCGAAAGAAACGCTCGGTTTTCAGGCCGAAGTCAAGCAGCTCCTGCATCTGATGGTCCACTCCTTGTACGGCAACAAGGAGATCTTTCTGCGCGAGCTCGTCTCGAACGCATCCGATGCCTGCGACAAGCTGAGGTTCGAGGGCCTGGCCGACGGCACGCTCGTTGAGGGCGATCCGGAGTTCCGCATACGTGTGAGCTACGATCGGGCTGCGCGGACGCTTACGGTGTCCGACAACGGCGTCGGCCTGACGCGGCAGGAAGTCATCGATCACATCGGGACCATCGCCAAGTCCGGAACGCGCGAGTTCTTCGAGCGCCTGACCGCCGACGCCGCCAAAGACGCTCAGCTCATCGGCCAGTTCGGCGTCGGCTTCTACTCGTCCTTCATAGTCGCGGAGCGCGTCGTCCTTCTCACTCGCCGCGCTGGGGCCCCGGCGGACGAGGGTGTGCGATGGGAGAGCGCGGGCGAGGGGGACTACACGATCGAGCCTGTCCGGAAGGACTCACGGGGGACAGACGTCGCCTTGCGTCTCAGGCCGGGAGAAGACGAGCTGTTATCCGGATCACGCTTGCGGGAGATCCTCCGCAAGTACTCCGACCACATCACCTTCCCCATTTTGATGAAGAAGGAGCAATGGGATCCTGCGGTAAAGGCGCAAGTCGCGACGGAGGAGGACGAACAGGTCAACCAGGCGTCAGCGCTCTGGGCTCAGCCGAAGTCTGAGATCACCGAGAAGGACTACCAGGAACTCTACACGCACGTCGCCCATGACTTCGAACCGCCGTTGGCCTGGGCGCATGCGAAAGTGGAAGGCCGTCAGGAGTTCACGCAGCTCTTCTTCATTCCGCGTCGTGCGCCGTTCGATCTCTGGGACCGCGACACGCGGCACGGTGTGAAGCTGTACGTTCGGCGGGTGTTCATCATGGATGCGGCCGACGAGCTCCTCCCCGCCTATCTTCGATTCGTCCGCGGCATTATCGACTCGGGTGACTTGCCGCTCAATATCTCGCGGGAAATCCTGCAGCAATCTTCCGACGTGGCGCAAATCCGTGCTGCGTCAGTCAAGCGCGTGCTGGGCTTGCTCGAGGATCTGGCGGAACATCAGCAGGAGAAGTACGGCACGTTCTGGAGCGAGTTCGGCCGAGTGCTCAAAGAAGGCGTCATCGAGGACGGCGCCAATCGGGAGCGCATCGCGAAGCTGCTCCGTTTCGCATCGACCCACACCGACAGCGCCGATCAGGCGGTGTCGCTCGCCGACTATGTGGGCCGCGCCAAGCCCGGGCAGGATGCCATCTACTACGTGACGGCTGACAGCTTCTCCGCCGCCAAGAACAGCCCGCATCTGGAAGTATTCAGAAAAAATGGCGTCGAGGTCTTGCTGCTCACCGACCGGATCGACGAATGGGTCGTGTCCCATCTCTCGGAGTACGAAGGGACGAAGCTGCTGTCGGCGGCCCACGGCAGCCTGGACGTCACCAAGCTGGGCGAGGCTTCGTCGACGGTCACCGAAGAACTGAAGGAACAGGAGTACAAGGATCTCGTCGCGCGCGTTCAGGACGTGTTGAAGGACCGCGCGAGCGGCGTGCGGCTCACGCACCGGCTGACAGACTCGCCAGCCTGTCTGGTCGCCGACGAGCGCGGAATCAGCCGGCACCTCGAGCGAATCCTCCGCGAGTCGGGCCAACGCCTGCCGGCCAGCAAGCCCATTCTCGAGATCAATCCGGATCATCCGGTCGTCCAGCGGCTGAAGCAGGAAGGGGACCTGACGCTGTTTGCCGACTGGAGCCATATCCTGTTCGATCAGGCGCTGCTCGCTGAAGGCGGCGAGCTCGAGGACCCGGCAACGTTTGTCAAGCGCCTGAACTCGCTCACGCTTGCTCTGGCCGGCGGCGGAGCGTCGCGGATCTGGATGCCGGGCAGGTGAGCGCCGGGCCGAACGCGCTCGAACCGCACGCCTTTCCCCACGCGTGACTCGGGCCTTAGGCGATCCCGAGCACGAGTTCCGGCGGCAAGTCCCTACCCTCGCCAACTGAAGCAGGGCCTCTTAGGGGCCGGCATCGGGAGACGAGTTTCTGGGCTATGCTGCCTCACATGAAGCCGATGAAATGGACCATTGCCGCCTTTTGCGCGCTGGCCGGCGTCTCGCTGCTCGCCGACGAGGGCATGTGGCGCATCGACCAGCTCCCCGTCGATGCCATGGCGAAAAAATACGGAGTTCGCCTTACGTCTGCCGACCTCGATCGACTGCGTTACGCGCCGGTCCGCATACAGGCAGGCGGCGGCGGCGGAACTGGCACTTTCGCATCCGGGAACGGGCTGATTCTGACGAACCACCACGTGGCGCTCGACTGTATCCGCACGTCGACCATCGCGGAGCAGAACAAGGCGCGCGCCGATAACCTGATCGACGACGGGTTCACGGCGAAGGCGCCGGCCGACGAGCTGCCCTGCAAGCGGTTCCGCGCCGAGGTCGAGCGATCCGCGCGCGACGTCACGGGGGAAGTGAACGCCGGCGTCAAGCCCGGCATGGAGATCGCCGAGATCCAGCGCGTCCGCCAGACCGCACGGTCGGACCTGGAGCGCGCGTGCTCTACTGAAAAAGGCGACAACTTCTCGTGCTCCGTCGTCGACTTCAACAGCGGCGCGCGGTCGTTGCTGATCACGTACGAAGAGTACAAAGACCTCCGCCTCGTCTACGCGCCGGAAAAGCAGCTCGGGTACTTCGGCGGCGACGAGATGAACTTCCGTTTCCCGCGATACGTGTCGGACATCTCGATCCTCCGGGCATACGTCGGAGCGAACGGCAGCCACGGCGAATACGATCCGGCGCATGTGCCCCTCGCCCCCGACCACTACCTGCACGTGTCGATGGGCGGCGTCAAGGACGGCGACTTCGCGCTCGTCTCCGGCAATCCGGGGAATACGAATCGGTACCGCGAGAGTTACTCGGCGAGCTACAACCTGCGCAAGGGCATTCCGGACCAGATCGAGGATCTCGAGACCATGCTTGGACTGCTGCGCAAGTACGCGGCGATGAAGCCCGCGTATCAGGTGGCACTGCAAAGCCAGATCTTCAGCCTGGCCAACTCGCTCAAGTACGAGCAGGACGTGCTCGCCGCGCTGAAAGCCACCGACGTCGTCGCGGAGCGGGAGCGGCGCGAGCGAGACTTCAGCGCCTTCCTCGACACACGGCCCGATTTGAAAAAGCAGTTCGGGGGTGTGCTCGAGGCCCAGGCCGCCGTTTACGCGAACGACGTTGAAGCCAGCGCCGCCCTCGACGCGGCGCTCACCTGGCTCGAGCGGCCCGACACCATCGGATACGCGGTGGGGTTGGACGAATTCTCGCTCGAGCGGGCGAAGCCGTCGGACCGAGAGCGCGAGCCGCAGTATCAGCAGCGAAACTGGCCGTCGGTCCGCGAGCAGCTCTTGAACGACGATCCCGTCATCCAACAGCTCGACGAGGACGTCCTCGCGATCGGTTTCGAGAAGGCGCTTGCGCTCGACGCTCATCATCGTATTGCCGCCGTAGAGAAACTGTCTGCACGGTTGGAGTCCAGCCGTGATCCGCGAGCGATGGCCCGTGCGGTTCTCGGGACGAGCCAGATCGCGTCACTCGACGTTCGCAAGGGGTTGATCGACGCCCCGCCCGATACGTTGGCCGCGTCGACCGATCCCGCGATCGTTTTCGCACGCGACCTGCTGCCGTCGATCACCGATCGCCGCCAGCGGGTACGGATTCTGAACGAGAAGCTCTTGAGAAACCGTTCGCGCTTCGGTCGCGGCCTGGAGGCCTGGAAGGGCGGAACGATCTACCCGGACGCGAACTTTACGCTCCGAGTGACCTACGGCCGAGTCGCGGGCTACACGAGCCGTGGAAAACCAGTGCCGTTCACGACGCGGTTCGCCGACATGTTCGCGCTCGCCGAAGCCCGCGGCAACACGGGGGACTTCGCCCTGCCGAAGAGGCTCCAGGCGTGGCGCCAGTCGATCGGCGACGCCGTCTTCAAGCAGAAGTACGCCCAGTTGCCGGTCGATTTCGTCACCACGAACGACATCACCGGCGGGAATTCAGGCAGCGCGACGCTGAACCGCTCGCTCGAGATCGTCGGGTTGATCTTCGACGGCAACGAAGAGGCGATGGCGGGCGACTGGACCTACAGCGACACGGCGGGCCGCGCGCTCAGCACCGATATCCGCTTTGCGCTGACCGTCGCGCGCGACATCCACGGCGCTGGCTGGATCGTCGACGAGCTCTCGGGCAAGTAGGCCGCCGCCTCGACTCGGCCGCGCCTTTCGCCGGCGGCCCGCCGCCGGAGTGGCTGGCGTCGCCCTACGCTCCGTGGTCATCGTCGGATCGGCTTCCCAAAGACCTCGATCGCGCCCACATCGATCCAGCCTCCGGGACCGTGCCCGCTCCCAGGCATGAGGTCGGCAAAGCCAATCTCGTCCACCTTGCTCATATCCGGTTTGTCGACGACATTGCCCTTGGTCACGACGCCGTCGATGTCCAGCCGAAGCCAGCGGACATCGGCGAGTGAAAAGTCGGTCTGGAGCCAATCGACTGTCGATCCATCGGTGTGATCACCGATCAGCCACGTCCCGTCAGCCAGCTTGATGATCGGCCGCACCTGGTGGAATCCGGAGACCTTCGTCACCCAGCGAATGCGCGCGAGGCCGGTCAGGTCGGCGTAGCTGTTCTTGTCGCGCAACGCGGCGGCGCAGGGCGTCGTACAGAGTCCCGTCCACAAATGAATCGGGTTGTTCTCGTCCTGCGCGCTGCCCGTCATCAGGATTTCTTTGCCGGTCGAGCCGTATAACTTCAACTCGAGGTTCGGATTCGAGAGCGCCTCCGACAGGATCACCGGATGCTCGCCGCCGGCAGCCGTCTGCTTCCATACTTCTTTCCAGAAGAGAGGCGGACGCGTGACGCGGGCCATGGCCGGCCCACGCCCGCGCGCCGGCTCCTGAGCCGTCGTGCCCGACGATGCTCCCGCTGTCAGCAAAGCCGTCAAGAGAACCAGCGTCGCGTGTCGTGCCATGGATCGCTCCTCCTGAGGTGGAGGAATCTTACTGCCGCCGAGCGAACATGTTGACGGCTTTTGTGGAAAAGCAACGACCGAGCGGTGAGCCGGTTGCCGGCCCCGCGCCGCCCCGACATAATTGCGATGTTCTCGACGGCTGATTGTCTGCTATAACAGGCTAGCGCAGAGTGATCGAGGGCAACCTATGAGGCTCGAAACCGGTTTTTTCGCGATCGCGCTCGCCTGGTCGTCGCTGGCATCCGCGCAAACCTGGACACCGCCCCGAACACCGGACGGGCATCCCGACCTTCAGGGCGTCTGGACCAACGCGTCCATCACGCCGCTTGAGCGGCCGCGGGAGCTCGGCGCGAAGGAATTCTTCACCGAAGAAGAAGCGGCGGAGAACCGCGAGCGGGCGCTGGTGCCGCTACCGACCGCCCAACGCGGCGGGACCGAGGCGCATTACGAATTCACCCAGTTCGGCTTGGACCGGAGCCAGGCGCAGGTGGCCTTCAGCCTCAGGACATCGATGATCGTCGGGCCGGAGGGCCGCGTGCCGCCGCTCACTCCCGAGGCCCAGCAGAGAATCGCCGAGCGCGCGGCGCTGATGAAAGGCCATGAATTCGACGGCCCGGAGAGCCGCACCATTCAGGAACGTTGCCTCGTGTGGGGGAGCGAAGGACCGCCCATGCTGCCACCGGGCTACAACAGTTACCTGCAGATCGTGCAGGCGCCCGGCTCCGTGGCCATTCTTCAGGAGATGATCCACGATGTCCGGATCATTCCGCTGAATGGGTCTCCACACCTTCCCCAGAACATCCGCGCGTGGCTGGGCGACTCGCGAGGAGGATGGGAGGGCGACACGCTTGTTGTCGACACGACGAATTTCACCGACAAGACAAATTTCCGCGGATCCCGCGGGAACCTGCACGTCGTGGAACGCTTTACGCTGATCGACGAGAATACCATCCGTTATCAGTTCACCGTCGACGATCCGACGACCTGGACCAAGCCGTGGTCAGGGGAACTGCCGTTGGTAAGAGACAAGGGGCCAATCTACGAATACGCCTGCCACGAAGCCAATTACGGCATGGCGAACAACCTCAAGGGCGCGCGCGCGGTGGAGAAAGCGGCTGAGGAAGCCGCACCGCAAAGTAAGAAGGACCCCAAGTAGGAGCGCATCCATGCGGAGAGGGCTCTTCGGCGCAACTGCCGTTCTTGCTCTGGCGACAACCGCCGCCCCGGTGCGCGCGCATCATGCGTTCGCGTCTGAATTCGACGCCGATTCGCCCGTCACGCTGCGTGGGACCGTGACGATCATGGAATGGGTCAACCCCCACTCATGGATCCACATCGACGTGAAGGGCACTGACGGCACCGTCGTGAGTTGGATGGTCGAGGGAGGGAGCCCGAACGCGCTCTTGAGGCTCGGATTCACGAAAAACGCTCTGATGCCCGGCATGGAGATCGTCGTTGACGGGTACCAGGCCAAGGATCGGTCGAAAACCGCCGTCGGGCGATCCCTCACGCTCGCCGACGGGCGGAAGCTGTTCCTTGGCAGCTCGGCACCCGGCGGGCGGGGAGAATCCCCAAACAAGTAAGCTCTGCGAGACACGGCTCTTAAGGAACGCCAATGAAGCTGCTGGCCGCCACGGCATTCGCGTTTCTCCTTGCTGGACTCACTGCGGATCACCCTGTCGATGCCGGCGACTCATGTTCGGACTTGTCACACCTCGCATTGCTGAACACGACGATTACGCTGGCTCAGACTATCGAAGCGGGGAGTCTCACGCTCCCGGTTTCCTCGAGCTCCGGGCAGGTGCGGACGTTACCGAGATTCTGCCGCGTCGCGGCGACGCTGAAGCCCACGGCCGATTCTGACATCAAGATGGAACTCTGGCTGCCTTCGTCTGGCTGGAACGGCAAGTTCCAGGCGGTCGGTAATGGCGCCTTCAACGGGTCAATCGGCTATCCAGCCATGATGGCGGCGCTCACTCGCGGCTACGCCACCAGCTCGACGGACACCGGTCACGTGGGCAACGGCGCCAGCTTCGGGCTTGGACACTCGGAGAAAGTGATCGACTTCGGCTGGCGCGCGGTCCACGAAATGACCGCGACCTCGAAGACGATCATCGCCACCTACTACGGGACCGGCGCGAAGTTCTCTTACTGGAACGGCTGCTCCGCCGGCGGACGGCAGGCGATGAAGGAAGCGCAGCGTTTCCCCGCGGACTTTGACGGCATCATTGCCGGTGCTCCGGGCCTCGATTGGACGGGGCGCGCGGCGCAGGCCGTGCGAGTCGCGCAGGTATTGGAGAAGAAGGATGCCGCACGCCTGTCACCAGCAGACCGTCAGCTCCTCCACCGCGCTGTGGTCGACGCCTGCGACGCTCTCGACGGCGTGAAGGACGGCTTGATCGAAAACCCGACTCGCTGCAGGTTCGATCCGAGCGCGCTGCTGTGCAAAACCGCTGGTCAAGGCGGGTGTCTGACGAAGGAACAGGTCGACACCGCGAGGTTGATGTACTCGACAATCAGCAACCCCGACACGAAGCGCGAAATCGCGGGTGTCGCGCCGGGCAGCGAGCTGGGATGGACCGACATGGGGTGGACCGAGTCCGCTCGAGCGACCGGGCTCGATCAGTTCCGGTTTCTTGTGTTTGGTGATCCAACGTGGGAGGTGCGGGCGTTCAATCTCGACTCGGACGTCGCCCGCGCAGACCGAACGGACGGCAACATCATCAACGCCCTGGATCCGAATCTGCAGCCGTTCATCGATCGTGGCGGAAAGCTGATCCAGTATCACGGCTGGAGCGACGCGCAGATTTCACCAGAGAACAGCACGCGGTATTACTCGCGAGTGCTGGAGGCACTCGGCGGCGCAAGCCGCGTGCAGGGTTCGTACCGGTTGTTCATGGCCCCTGGGATGGCGCACTGTGGCGGCGGTGAAGGCCCGAACACATTCGATATGGTCGCTGCACTCGAACAGTGGGTCGAGCATCACCAGGCGCCCGATCAAATTGTTGCGTCACACGCGACGAACGGTGTGGTCGATCGCACTCGCCCATTGTGTCCGTACCCGCAAGTCGCGACCTATAAGGGAGCCGGAAGTACAGACGAAGCAGCAAGCTTCGTGTGCCGGTAGGCTCCGCCCCGAAACTTCTGAGGTTCACCTGAGCCTTCCGCCGGTTGCCGGGCCGACCGGCGACGCGGCGTTCCGTAAACTGAGCGATTGGAGACGAGTGGGCGGCGCGGCCGTGTCTACCGGGAAGTGACGCGAACGTTGTCCAGGCCCCAACTTTCATCGCGCGTCGAATGCACCTGTTCACTCTTCCCTTCATTCAGACTGCTCGAAAAAGCAATGGTCACGGCGCTGCCTGTGTGCGGAAACGTGAAGCTCATGTGGTAGGCGGCGTCACCGAACCAGAAGCCATATCCGAGCAGGTTCGTTTGGAAAGCTCCCGCCTGGGGGGCGCTGTTGGTCGACGGAAAGTCCTGAAAGCTTAGGTCGCTTCCGGTTTTGACATTATTTGAAAACGTCGTCGTGAGCAACGTGGGACCGCCGGAGATCGCCACGCTCCAGCGATCGGGACCATAAATGGGATTGTTACCGTCCCATGATTTGAGGATGTACAGATCAAAGGTGAGCGCCAGCGCACTGTGGGCCTGGAGACCAACCAAGGAGAGAGCGATTGCCTCATCAACGCGCACGAAGTGCTGACGGTCATACGGCGGCGCTTTAAGAATGACCGGTCCTCCAAGCTCACCGAGGAAACGTTGCGACGAGTTATAGCTATCGACGTTGGTGATTGTCTCGGCGCCGGAACCCGCCGCAATCGTTCCTGCCTGGTTCGCTGTCCACGAATAGCTCGCTGCCGACCACTCCGGGTACGTGGAGCCGACCGGGCCGTTGAAGTCGTTGACGTACACAACGGTTTCGTCTGACGAGGGAGACGACGTCGTCATCGGAGGCGTCACTGAGTAATATCCGCCGCAGCCGACGGCGGCAGCAGCAAAGAGAGCGCGGTGTAGCCGCATCCATGTCAGCATGATCGGGCAGCGAGAATCGCTCGACGCGCCTGCCGAAGGCTGGAGGAACGTTCGGGAACGTCCGATTAATCGCGGGTCAGCTTGAAGTCGCCCTTGGTGGCGCCGCTCATCCACGTCCCGGTGAGCGTGCGGTTGTACGCTCCGAGGTTGGCCAGCTTGCCATCGATCACGTAGCGAACCGCCGGGCTGCCTGCCCCCTTCGCCGGGCGCTCCGCCTCGATGTGCACCGTCCACGTGCTCGAGTCGAGCGTCGCCGTCTTGAAGGGCACGGCGTCAGCTCCGGGATCGATCGTCCCGCCGATCATCCTGCCGTCCCACGTCATGACGATCGTGACGTCGTGCCGCTCTTGACGCGACGGACCCCAGTCGCCGTACCACGTTCCGACCAGCGGGTGGCCTTCCTGGGCGGCGACGACGGCCGCGAGCGAGACGAGCACGCCGACGGCCCACAGCCGCCGGATCACGGCACGATCCTCTTATGGCTCGCGTCGGCGCCGACCATGCCTTGGGGCGAACGGTTGTTGTCCTGGCAGATGTATTCGAACAGCTCAGTGCCGGGACTCCACCGCATGATGAACCCGCCCGTCCAGGTGGCGGTGTAGGCGGCAGGGTCGTCGATCGTCGCTTCGTACTTCAGCGAATTGAAATCGGTCCGGGTGAAGCGTTCGACGAGGTGCAGCTGATCGGTATGCGGCGTGCCCTCGCGGTCCATCCAGAACCTCGTGTTGAAGCCGACGGTGTCCACGACGAGCGCGTCGCCGTCCCAGCGGCCAACAGAGTGGCCGTAATAGCCGGGATCGAGGTCCTCCGGGTGCGGCCGGCCGTCCATATAGATCGTCCGGAAGGTGTGCGGCCCGCCGACATCGAAAATGTAGATGCGCTTGGTCTCCGGGATGTCCACGAATTCGACGCCGTACGGCGTGATGAATTCGCGTGGGCCCCCCGACGCTTTGCACCGCGTGTGCGGCTCGTCCCGTTCGAAGTTCGCCTGTCGGGCGGCATGCAGCGCTCGCGCCCAGGGCTGGAACGGCACCGCCTCGAGCGCGATGTTATCCGGCAGATGACTCATCGGATTGGCGCGATTGACGCTCTTCGGGTTCAAGGACAGCTGAACAATGCCGGGAGGCGTCCAGAGGCCGGTTTCGCCCGGAGGCGGTCCAAGGTTCACGCGCCCGTCGGGCCAGCGCGGCGTCGGTTTCGATGGCGGAGGCGGACCTCCGCCGCGTCGCTGCGCCGACACGGCCAGCGAAAGAACCGCGGAGGCGAGGAGCGCGAACGCGAATCGCGCTCGCGTCCGTTGGAGCATCATTGACGAGTGGTGGCGGGGTCGCCGCTCGACGCGGCGCCCAGCGTCTTGCCATCCGCCGTCGTCACCGTTCGGGCGTTGGCTCGCTTCGCGCCGTCTCGCGAGAGGCTGCCGACCACGGTGACCACGTCACCGACTTTCATGGTGTCGCGCAGCCAGCCGCGCTGCTGCAGCTGGTGCGGCGCACCCATCTCGCACGCCCAGCGCGCCCTGGTACCGTCTTCCTCCTTGACGTTGATGTAGAACCAGACGTGCGGATTGGCCCAGTCGATCTGCGTGACGACGCCCTTGAGCGTGACCGGCTTGTTGGCATCGAACTCCGCGGCGAACGAATGATGCGCGTTCACCGGCGCGACCCAGAGCGCGATCAGCGCTCCGAGCGTGACGACCGCTGGTGTCAGGAAGCGTGATGTCATGGTCGATTATCCTGGCAAAAATATTCCGGCATGTCCTCGCCCGGTACCCAGCTGAGCGTCCAGCCCGCGGCCCACGTCCGCGTATAGGCACCCGGATCATCAATCGTGACATCGTAGCGCAAGGCGTCGAAATCGGGGCGCGAAAAGCGCTCGACGAGGTGCAGCCGCTCGGTGTGCGGCAGCCCGCCATTTGCGAACCAGAACCGCTCGTTGAAGCCCTTGGTATCCACGACCAGCGAATCGCCCTCCCATCGGCCCACGGCGCGGCCGAAATAGAGCGGATTGTCGGCGTCACCCTGGACTTGCCCTTTCTGTTCGCGCCCGTCGGTGTAGATCAGGCGCCAATTCCGGTTGCCGCCGCCCATCATGACGAATATCCGCCGGCGATCCCGCTGCTCCAGAAACTGCACGCCGTAGCGGTTCTGAAACTGGCGCGGGCCGCCGGGCGGCAGACAATTCAGAAACATCGGATCGTCTTTGAGGAAGGCGCGCTGGCGGTACACGTACAGATCGCGCGCCCAGTCCTGGAAAGGCGCGATGCGAGGTGCGTCGGCGACGTTCTTCAGCAGCCCGTTCGCGTCGGCCTGCACGACAACGCCGCGCTCTACGAGCGTGGTCGCGCTGGGACTGCTCCAGTACCCCGTTTCCCCGGGGAGGGCGCCGAGGCGCGGCTGACCGTCGGGCCATCGGGGCGTCGGCATGTGGGTCGGCGCCGGCGGCGCGACCGGCCTCGCAAAGAAGACGCGCTGGCCTGTGCGAGCGAGGGTCATCGAGAGCGACCAGGCCTGCTTGCTGCCGTCGCGTGCGGCAATCCCCTCAACCCTCACGACATCGCCGACGCTCACGGCGTTCCGCGTCCAGCCCTGCCGCCGAAGATCGACGGGACTCTCCAGCTCGATTGCCCAGTTGGTGACCCGGCCATCCGGCTCGGCGACGTTGATGAAGACGTGCGCGTGCGGATTCGCCCAGTCCACTTGCGTGACGGCGCCGCTGAGCGTCACCGTCTTCGCGTTGTCGAACTTCGCCGAAATCACATGATGCGCGCCGAGCGGCACGAGCGCCACCGCAATCACGGCGCCGCAGACAGACCAGTGAAGGACGTTACGAGGCACGGGATGCGTACTTACACCGGTTGTCGAGGGAGTGTCAATTTCTAGGTGTCGCCGCGACGCGGTCCCGTGTACTCCTCGATCGGTGGCGTGCCGTAGGTGTGGAAACTCTCGATCGTCTTCAATCCCCAAGCCTGCCCCTTCTTGCGTTCTGCCTCCGTCCAGACGATCGGCGGCCAGTCCGGGGCCAGAACCAGGCGCGCACCGGCGCTGTCGACCTCGACGCGATTGCCTCCAGGTTCGTAGACATACAGAAAGAATGTCTGCTGGATGGCATGCTTGTGTGGTCCCGTCTCGATGTGCACTCCGTTCTCGAGGAAGATGTCGGCCGCCCGGAGCACCTCCTCCCTGGAATCGACGGCGTACGTCAGATGGTGGAATCGGCCGCGCGCGCCGTAGTGATCGGCGGTGAACGCGAGGTCGTAACTCTTGTTGGTCGTGGTCATCCACGCGCCCGCTTCATTGCCGTTGTCGAGGACAATCATTTCGGTCGTGCGCATGCCGAGCACGTCTTCGAAGAAGAGCCGCAGCCCGCGGACGTCGGCAGCCAGCACGTTGAGATGGTCGAGCCGCCGGACGTTCACGCCCCGCGCCGGAAAGCGCTGAGCCTGATTCTTCAGCGCCGGCTTCAACCGCGCCGGCGGCGCATACCACTCCGTCTCGTAGTAAATCTCCATCTTGTGGCCGTCGGTCGTGCTGAACGAGAAGCTGCGCCCGTGGCCGAGGTCGCCGTCGGTCCACCCGTGGCCGAAGCCTGCGGCGTCTATGATTGCGGCGCGGCGTTCCAGCGCTTCCGGACTCGTGGCTCGAAACGCCATGTGGCCCATGCCCGCCACTTTCGACGCCGTGAGCTTGAGCGTGTGGTGCTCATAATCGTCCCAGCCGCGCAGATAGACCGAGTCGCCGCGCCGCCCGCTCTCGGTCATGCCCATGACGTCGGTGAAAAACCGAAGGCTTTCATCCGGTTTGGGTGACAACAGTTCAATGTGTGCGAGGTGGGCTAGATCGGAGGACCGAATCGTTGGTTTCACGGGAGTCTAGCCTATCCGAGTCGTGGCGACCGCGCCACTTCAGGCGCGAACGCTACGCGGTGACTTCGATTCGTCCCTTCTGAGCACTGGCCAGCACCCTCCAGACCGTTGGAATCGAAGGCGCGAGCGTGGGTACGTACCTGATCCACGCGTCGACGAGCTGCTCCTGTGTGAGCAGCAGCAGACCGGCCAGCCCGAACGCTACGGTGACGCCAGTCGTGGCGATCGTTCCCCACGGCACCAGGACGCCCTCCCGTTCCCAGGCTGAGATCGCCTGCGGTGACGCGGCCCCGGTCACGAACCGCCGGAACGTCTCGTTCATGATGCGGAACGTCGGATCGCGGCGTACGAGTCCGGCGCTCAGCAAACGCGAGACCGCCCCCGGGTTGTTCGGATTGACCAGACCTTCTTCGGCCAACTGGTGCAGCGCCACCCTCTGGTCGATCGCGCAGCCATCCCACAGCGCCTCGTAGAAGTGCACGGCCGCGCGCGAGATCTCGGCAAGCACGTCGTCCCGGTTCATGGGCACGTCGAGTGGCAGCCGACACGCGAGGTTCTCGCCGATTTCCAGGAGCTCGGGCGCCACCTCGCATTCGGACACAATCAACGAACGCACATCCGGCGCGAGACGGCCACGACGTCGGGCCAGGAGAAGCTCGAACGCGTCAGCCCGCTGACGATCGACCGCGAGGCCGAGATGCTCGTGGCGGAACGTCTCGAACAGGCGCGCCCAGCGGCCACGATCGAGCGCCGGCGGATCCATTTCCTCCAGGAGCTCGATCGGATCGCGAACCGAGCCGCACCAGATCGTCGCATCTCGCCCGTAGACGGCCAACTCCAGACACTCCAATAACTGTCCGCGAAAGTTCTCATCGTTGAACCGATACTCCAGGTGATCCAGCGCGACGATGATCGGCTGTGATGTCGCGTCGTAGATCGACTCAGCCCAGTTGGCCCTCTGCTCCTCAATCGTGGGGCCTTGGTCCGCCGCGGAGCTGACTGGTACGGGCGACGATGGCGCGGCCGCCATCGGATCGTCGACGAACGTGAGACTTCGGACGTCGAAGATGCGGACGCACGGGTTCCGCCGGAAGCGTACTGTCCGGCGCGACCCGGGCGGCCCGATGACGAGAAGGCTCGCGTCATCGGCCATCTCCGGGGACGCTGTCAAGGTCGGCCGCGGGTTCATGTCCAGGGCGAATAGCGGCTTGAGGAGACACCTCGCGAGCGCGTAGGCCGCTCCCATCAACGCGACCGCAACCAGCCAGAGCAGGCCGTCGACTTGCCAGGGCGGCGCGATTGCCGGTGCGAACCTCGAATCGGGCACATCGTCTGCGGTTGTGAACGCCGCCGATCTCCCGTCGGGACCGAGCGTCGGCCGCCACTTCTCGAGCCCTTGGCCCGGCGGGAAAGGCGACGTCATCAGCAGATCGGCAGCCGTGTCGTTATACGGCCGATACGCATGCTTCAGGAAGGATCGCACGATGGTCGACGCGACGCCCTCGCCGATGGCGGCCGCCTCCTGTTGATCGCTCACCGGGATGTCTACGTCCCACAACGTCTTCATCGTGCGCCGCTCCACGACGGGGCCCACCTTCGCGCAGGGCTGCAAGCCGGGATCGCTTGCGCTGCAGATCGCCACGCCTTGCACCTCCGCCCCGATGCGGCGCGCGCGGTCGTCGAGGTCGCTCGCCAGGCGCGACTGCGCGCGCTTCACGACGAGATCGCTGTGAAAGTCGTATGCCACGTGAAAACAGAGCGCCGCGGGAACCGCCGCGAGCAGGAACAGGACCGATGCCCGAGCGAGGAAGTAGTCGGTCGGCCATCTCGCCGACGTTCGGGACGACCGGGGGACCGCGCGCACGATCAGAAACATGGTGGCCATCGCCACCACGATCAGCACGGCTCCGGCCGACAACAGCATCGCCGGCGCCCACGAGAAGCGCGCGACCAAAAAACAGATGAGGCCGAGCGCAGCGCCGACGATTGCGGCAGAGCGGTATTGGAGACCCTTGTGGGGGTCGGGCCATAACCACTTCATCAGCGCGCTCGGCCAGAGTGCGCCCAGCAGAGCCCAAATCACGCCCAACGCAAGCGCGTACATCGCAAACATCGACAAGGCCAGATTGATCGTCTGGATATTGGCGGTTTCCGCGACTGCCGCGTCCTGAAAGACCACGAGCGACCATTCTGGAGGCGAGGACCTGGGATGCCCGACGGGACTGGGATCGCCCGGCGTCGTCATGTCGAGCGGCATGACATAGAACCGGCGCGGACGCCCGAGATAGCGCGCGCTCGTCGCCCCGCCGTCGTGACCGGCCACGAGCGACCTCAGCTTCGGGCTGTCCTCGGATTCCTGAAAGAAGTTTTCAGCCAGGCTGCGGGCGGAATCGCTGTGGAACAGGACCCGACCCTTGCGGTCCAGGACAGTGAACTGTACGTTGTGTGGGAGCACAGGCGCAGTCAGCGAGATGGGCGTCGTGGCCAACGACTCACCCATCAGGTCGGACGGCTTCGACAGTGGGACATCACCCAATGGTTCGAGCGCCCTCCAGAAGAGTGTCAGCTTTTCGCCCGTGTTGGGGGACATGATGACCGACACGCCGCTCGTCGGAACATCGTCCGGATCCCTGGACTCGCTGGACGAGAGCCGGCGGGCCCGCGCCAACTCGTCGAAGTACGACGACTTGGCGTCGGCGACACTGATGAACGGCGTGACAACGGGCGACGTGGACCATTTGACGCGCTGCCAGCCGGCGTCGTCCTCCCACGTCATCAGCTTGAAGAACGGATAGTCGATCTCGCCCAATTGCGGCAGCACGCCCGAGCGGCAACTCCACGACGGGTTGCACTGCGACCGGCGACCTGCGTCCGAATCGAAAGTGATATTGGCGCCCTTTCCCTGCTCGAGATGAACGCGGAGCTCGGTCAGACTGTGATACGGTTCGCGTTCGTAGCCAAGCGGCCCTCGCCACAGCTCTTCGTCTTCGAACGCGGTCATCTGCCTGGCGATAGCGTCTGCTTCCAGCCGAACATTGGTCGAAATGGACGCCGCGACAGCCCGAAGCTCGTTGTCAATCGCCGCCGGGACGATCGTGCCAAAGACGCGCAGGTCGAGAACGATGAACGCCGCCAGCGCCATCATCATGAAGCTGGCGGCCGCGACCGAAACCCCATCGATGCGCCGGAGTCGCTCGCGCGGGCTGAGGATCCGAAGCTTGAGCAGCGGAATCGCGAACGAGATGAGCGCCAATGCAGCGCCGCACCAGAGCCAGTACGTCGTTGGGATCGTGGAGCTCGCGGCGCGGAACCGATTCAAACGGACCAGCCCGCAGAGCGTCCACTCTTCAGCGGCTCGCACACCATTCGTGTCTTGGTGCATCAGCGACAGCTGGACCGGTTGGGTGTACAGCATGTAGTCGGCCGCGCCGATCGTGACGATCGCCATGTTGGTCGTGCCGCGCATGCGGGTGAAGACGGTCGGCGCGGCGGTGGATGCGGCGTCCTGTCCGCGATCCCTGAGCTTTTGAACGTTCGTCAACTCGAGGCCTGATGACGACTGTTGGGCGATCGTCGCGCCGTCGTCATCCACGAGCAGCAGCGCGTCGAAATCGCTTCGCGTCAGAAGCGGCGCGGCAACCTGATCGATATCGCCTCTGGCGATCAGCTTGACGGGCGACTGACCCTTCCTGTGCTCAGCTTCGTGGAGGTATCCGAGATAGAGATAGTTTCGTCCCTCGTCCCGTTCAATCTGGACGTTCGGTGGGTCCGCGGGAGGGACGCTTTTCCACGCGTCGCTCTTGGGATCGAACGTGACGATCTCCAGTTCGGGCGAGAAGAGCTTGACGTATCGCTGAAGCAGGTGGGAGTTGCCGTTCTGAATCGGAAACGAATCGATGGCGTGGTCGATCGCCAGATCGAAGTTGTCGACTTTTGCCTTGATTTGCCCGGAGATTATGTGCATGACTCGAAGGTTCCGCTCATTGAGATACTGCTGCTGAGCTGGAATCCAGACTTTGTCGAACCAGACCAACGCCGCGACCAGGGCTGCCGCCACCGCGAGCGGCGGTCCGATCGCGCCGAGTCGCAAACTACGCGGACCCGTAAACCACCTCCGACCCACCGGGATATACATCCTTTAGTGACGGCCACCGTCGGGCCGTTTCCTGAGTGGCGCTTCTCGCTCGAAATGACCGAAATGCCGCGGTGAGGTAGACTCTCGCGAGTCGGATGAAGATGCCGATCGCGACCATCGGTGGCGCAACCGGCCTCGCAGTGCTGACCACAGGAGTGGCGGTCGGCTTGGCGCAGGCACGGGGCGGCTCGCCCCCGCCGCGCGCTCCGGCCGCCGCAGCGACTGCCGCGTACAACGGGCCGCGAGCCCCCGACCACAAGCCCGATCTGAACGGCATCTGGCAAATCATGGGCACTGCCCATTGGAACCTCGAAGCCCATTCGGCGAGCGAAGGCGTTCCCGCGGGCTTGAGCGTCGTGGAAGGCGGCACCATCCCGTACCAGCCGTGGGCGTTGGCCAAGCGGAACGAGAACTTTCAAAACCGGCTCGTGGCCGATCCGCTGAGGAAGTGCTACATGCCGGGTGTCCCTCGCGCCAACTATCTTCCCTTTCCCTTTGAAATCACCCAGACTCCGAAGTACATCCTGATGGCGTACGAATTTGCGCACGCCACGCGCACCGTCTTTCTGGACGGCACGCCGCACTTGGAGGATCTGGACTTCTGGATGGGCGACGCGCGCGGAAAGTGGGACGGCGACACGCTGGTCGTCGACACGGTGAGCCTCGGCAGCGAGACCTGGTTCGACGCGGCAGGGAACTTCCACAGCGATGCGCTCAAGGTCGTCGAACGCTTCACCCCGGTGGACGCCGCCCACATGAACTACGAGGCGACGATCGACGACTCGAAGGTGTTCACACGGCCATGGAAGCTGAGCTTGATCATCTATCGTCGCCTCGAGAAGAACCTCGAGCTGCTCGATTACGAGTGCGCGGAGCACGTTTACGAGAAACTGTTCAAGGGGCGAGGTGGCAGGTGAAACCTTCGAGCACCGTTGCGGCTCTCTTCATGGCGGTCGTGTTGTCGCCGGGCATCTCGGGCGCGCAGTCGCCGCCGGCAGGCCGAGGCGCCGCTCCTGCCCCGCCCGCGAACTATCCGCCCTACACGCGCCCGGTCAGCTCGTACGTTCCGTCACGGACGCCTGACGGTCAGCCGGACATTTCCGGCCTCTATCTGGCGATCCCGCTGCCCCGCGGGATCGAGACGCCGCTGGTGCCGGTTGCGAATCGTCCGAACCGAGCGAATAGCGAGTTCTCCTACAGTATCAATGAGCGTCCCAAGCTGCCCGAGGGTGCGATCGCGCGGCCGGTTGGCGTCGATCCAGCAGATGGCAAAATCCCCTTGACTCCTGAGGCGCTCGCGAGACGCAAGGACATCATCGCGAATCAGGACAAGATCGAGTACCTCGATGGCCGCGTGCTCTGCCTCGCCCCCGGCGTGCCGCGCACCACCATTCCCGCACCGGTGGTCGGCTATCAAATTCTTCAGAAGCCGGGCTACGTGGTCATCTTCTACGAGCAGAACCATATCTATCGGACGATCCCGCTCGATGGCCGTCCGCCGCTTGATCCGAGCATCCGTAAGGCAATGGGCGTGTCGCGCGGCCGCTGGGAAGGCAACGTCCTCGTCGTCGAGGTGACGAACTTCACCAATAACCTGGATAACAATTGGGTGATCGGCGCGATCTCCGCCGCGCCCGGCGTTCCTGCGGAGTCGTTGACAACCGGCCACGGCATTCCGCACAGCGATCTGTATCGCGTGACCGAACGCTACACGCCAATCGACGCAAACACGATCCACTACGAAGCCAGGATCGACGATCCAAAAGTGTTCACGCAGCCGTGGACCATCGCGTACTATGCGTTCGCGCGCGCGCCCAAGGACTACGTGCCGGTCGAATATGCGTGCTTTGAAGGAAACGCCAAGAACCTGCTGCTGATGACCAACACCGACATGAGCGGCATACGGATCAACGTGCCTTAGGGCTGGCCGCCGATGAGCATGAGACCAACGAACTGGAAACGAACCATCGCCGTGGCGAGTGTCGCCGTCATGGTCATCACCGCTGCGGCCTACGCTCACCACGCGTTTTCAGCCGAATTCGATCAGAACAAGCCCGTCGTGCTGGAGGGCGCGGTGACCAAAGCGGATTGGACGAACCCGCACGCGTGGATCTACATCGACGTGAAAGGACCTGACGGCACAGTCGTGAACTGGGCGATCGAGATGGGACCGCCGAGCGCCCTGCTGCGGCGCGGCTGGAAGAAGAGCTCGATGCAGTACGGGGCGATCATCAAGGTCGAAGGGTTTGCTGCAAAGAACGGCAAGGAATTCGCGAACGCCACGAACATCACGATGCCCGACGGCACCAAGATCTTCGCAGGCACCGATGAGCCACCAAAATAGGCCCTGGCGAATCTTCGCCGAGACCCGGCGCCGGTTTGCGCCGATCTGGAGCCGACTTACCGCGGCGTCATGACCAGCAATTCCGCCGCGAAGAGCATCGTCCGGTCATGGTCGGCGGCGGCCCACTTGAGCAACGTCCGGATGTCCTTCTGAACGATCCCCTCGAACACCGTGCGCCCGTTCACGGCGACCGTTACGGCACGATTCAAATCGAATTGATCCGGCGAGACGAGCAGCGTGAAGGCTGCCACGCCTCTCGCCTTCGCTTCGATCCGGTTTCCAGTTCGGATCAGATCGACGCGCCCCCAGTCGCGCAGTCGCGAAAAGATGACGGATTCGCCCGGCAGGCGGGTCGGCGCGTATCGGCCCGTCAGCCGCACCGATTCGCCGCTGCGCGCGACGGTCAAGAGCAGAGGTTGGCCCGCCGGAAAGCCGCGCAGCAGTTCTGCGATGTCGGCGCCGGAAGGCGCAGCTCGATTGTTGATCGTGAGCACGATGTCCCCTGGCCGGAGGCCGATCTGTTCGGCGTTGGATCCTCTGACGATGCGGTTGATGCGAGCCCCGCTTCCGCGGATACCGAAGTCGAGGTCCAATGGCATCGACATCGTGTTCACGTCGGCGAGCGGTGGTTCGTCCGACCGCCCGGCCGCCAGGCTATCGATGATCAGCCAGTGGGCCCGGCTCGGAATATTCGGGGGACCGCTTGCCCAGCTCAGCGCATCGGGCAGCGCGACGCGAGGGTGATCGGCGACGAAGCGCTCGAACGCGTCCTTGATCTCAGGCCACCACGACGTGTCGTGCCCTGCATCGGGTTGCGGTCGATACACGAGATTGACGCCGGCCCCTTTCAAATGCTCGATATACGGATCGACAACGCTCGTGGGATACATCGGGTCGCGCCCGCCGTTGACGATGAACAGCGGCTTGTTCAGCAGGTTGTTGGGAAAGAGATCCCCGTCGGCGTCCGCCGTCTCGTTCTCGAGCACCCGGATGAAGCCGTTGAGCGGCAGAAAGCTCGCAAACGGCGTCGTGTCGCGCATCGCCGTGTAATACGCGCCGGTGGCGCCGTCGGACACGCCGGAGAGCACGACGCGGTTCTCGTCGACGTTGTACGTCCGCTTCACGACATCCAGAATCGCGCGAAGGTTTTCGACCTGACGCCGGCTCCACCACGGCGCCTCTTTCCAGGCCGAGGGCATGACGTAAATCTGCTCGGCGCCAGGCAGCCCGGTCGACACCGGGCGAGGCGGTGCGCTGGCCTCCATGCGCCCGACGCCACCATGAAGTTGCACGCGGACCTGGTAGGTGCGCGCGGGGTCGTAGCTCTCGGGGACGTCGAGCGTGTAGAAGTACTCGCCCGTCTCGGCGCGATAGCTGCCGGGCACGACACCGCGCGGCACGTCGCGTGAGTACGGACGACCCCGCCGGAGGCGACCGAACGCCTCGTCGAATCCGATTCCGCTCGCGACGATCTGATCGGCGGCGTCAGCCGCCTCTCGCGCGGTGCGAGCCCGAAAAAAGCCCGCGAATGCGGCATCGGCAGATGGTACGGCAGTCTGACCGGCCGCCAAAGCTGCGGCAACAAGTCCCACGAGAACGGACACCAGCAGACGGGCCATCAACACACCCGAATTGCCGGGCAGGCGCAGCCCACCTGTCGCGTTTCGCCCCGACCGCACGCATTGCTTATTTCGCGGCGACGTCCGGTTCGCCAAATCTGGCGGGGTCAATTGGCACATTCAGCTTCACGTCGGTGAACTCGAAGTCGTCGCGACCGTCCAGCCAGGCGAGTGTCCAGTGGAACGGAAACTTGATGCCGCCGACATCGCGGTAGTCGCTGTAGTCCACCTGCGTCGGCACCCGGCCGATCGGCGAGCGCCCGTGACGCACCATGCGCACCAGCAAGCCTGATTGATCGTCAAAATACAACGTCGCCAGCGTGCCGTTCGGGCCGTTCCCCTGAAGGACCGTCACATCCTTTTCCCCGATCGTCGACGGCGGACCGACGCGCAAGCTCGTGAGCACCTGTTTGATCTGCGTCGGGAAAGACAAGGTCGCGTCCAATCTCGCGCCGTCCCGCTCGCTCCCCGCCAGTTCGTATTTGGGGACGACGGCGAGCGGCGTGGCAATCCAGCCGGTTCGGCCGTCGTAGGTCCTGACGCTGACCCCGCGGTCGGGATATTCGGGAAAGGCGATATGGATCGCGCGCTTGTCAGGCGCCTGAGTCGAGACTTCGACCTCACCACTGCCACCGAACCCGCGATAGCCGGCGCTCTTGCCGCGGGCAACGAAGCTGGTGACTCGCCCGACGCTCTCGGCGCCGCCTATTGCCTGCAGATATCTGTTGAGCACCTGATCGGCTGACGGCACCGCCTGCGCTTGGCTGAGCACGTCATCGGCCTCATCGGTCGGCGGACCGTACACAACATCGAGCGTCATGGTAGTGACGGGCCGGTCGCGGCCGCGATGACACGTCCAGCAGGTCACGACCTGCCGTCCGTTGAAGTTGTCGCGGTTGATCGTCGTCACCATCTGCGCCATCCGGCGGGCCGTCTGCTTTCTCGGCGTATCGAGCGCCCAGTCGACGTGGTCGGTGCCGGCCGACGGATGACACCCGACGCAGTCGGAACCGACCGCCGCTGACATGATGCCCATCGTCAGCAGAAAATCGTCGACGCCAATCCCCTTGAGCACCTGGACGTTCTTGAAAACGTCCTCCACCATCTTGGGTTTCGTTGGCGCCCCGGCCTGGGTTCCCTGTGCCAGGCTGCGCCGATTCATTCCAATCGTCGTCGCCAGCGCGACGATGACCGCGGCAGCGATCACGTGCCTCGACCCGAACCTCATAGGCGGACCCTCACGGTTTTTGGGGCAACGCGAAGCTCAGGATGAGATCGCCGCCGCGCCGACCCCGATCGCCGCCGCCGGAGGCGACAGCGACGAACTGCTCGCCGTTGACGGCGTAGGCCGACGGCGACGAGAACACGCCTGATCCCGTATTGAACTTCCAGAGCTCCTCGCCGGTTTTCGCGTCGAACGCAAAGAAGTATCCCGCGATGTTGCTGCCCGCGCCGACAAACACCAGGTCGCCCCCGGTCACGACGGAGCCCGCCTGGCCAAAGCCCTCAAAAATCTTGCGCCATTTCAATTCGCCGGTCGTCGGATCGTATGCGGAGAAGTACCCTTTCGGCCCGCGGCCCGCGTTGAACGGCTGATCAATGGCGTTGACGTACAGGAGACCCGTCCTCGGGCTGTAGGACAACGGGCTGTAGTTGGTGCCGCCGCTGGTGCCGGGCGCGGCGATCTGGTTCGGCCGCCTTGGACTGAACACGGGCACAGGCTTGTACTTTGCGAGCTGTTCCGCGGGAATCTCGATCGGCTCGATCGGACAGACGGGCTCCATGCGCTTGCCGCTGGCCGTGAAGGGAATGGGCTGTGTCGGCCACGGCGACTCTCCGGACCCCGCGTTATCGGTCGGAACGGGCAGCTCCTTGATTGGATGGACTGGCTTTCCGGTCTCGCGGTCCAGGATATAGAGGAATCCGTTCTTGCTCGCTTCTGCCAATGCTCTGACCCGACGGCCGGCGACCTGCATGTCGAACAGGATCGGCGGCGCACCCGAGTCGTAGTCCCACACGTCGTGGTGCGTTTGCTGGAAATGCCACTTGAGCCGACCCGAGTCCAGCGCGAGCGCCACAATCGAGTCAGTAAAGAGGTTCATGCCGGCGCGCTTCGTGCTGTCACCGAACGGATTGCCGACGGCCACGTAGAGCATCCTGAGCTCGGGGTCAATCGCCGCCGTTTCCCAGATGCCGCCCCCGTTTCGCTCCCCGCCCACCCAGGTCGGGCCCGCAACGTCCCAGCCCTGATCCTTCCCGTCCTGTGGAATCGTGTTGAAGTGCCAGAGCACTCTCCCCGTCTTGCCGTCGACTGCAAGCACATGGCCGCCGGGGATGTGGCTCTCGCTGCGCGTGCTGCCGATGTACAGGACACCGTCGAAGTATTGCGGCGCCGTCGTGAACCAATACCCCATGCTGATTGCCGACTTCACATCGGTATAGCGCTGATTCAGAACGTCGAGAATGACGCTGGCCTGGCCCTCCTTGCCGAACGTCGGAATCGGCATTCCGGTTTTGGCGTTGAGGGCAAAGATGAACGACCCGCCGGCCGTGTACACGACGCCGTCGCCATAGGTCACACCGCGATTGCGGAAGATATAGCCTTCGCGAGCGCCGCCACCGAGCCTGGTGGTCACGTCGTACGACCACAGCAGGTGCCCGTCGGCCGCGTCCACGGCGTAGACGCTTCCGCGAGAATCGGTCACGTACATCGTGCCGCCGACGACGATCGGCGTGGTCTGATTGCTGACGCCGTCGATGACGCCGTGCTGGAAGAGCCAGCGCGGCACGAGCGACTTCACGGTTGACCGATTGATCCGATCGAGCGCCGAGTACCGCGAGCCGGCAAGGTCCAGATTATGAAGCGGCCAGTCCACCGTCGTCGGGGCCGCCTGCGTCCGGGCGGCGCTGCGAGTCGCCCCTCGTGATGCAGCGGGACTCCGCACCAGGGTCACGATGGCAAGGACGGCGACCACACGCTGATACGTCACTTGCGGAGGTCCTCCAGGCGGCGTCGAAGCTTCTGATGGAACTCCGCGCCTTCGCCGGGGTACCAGTAGCTCCGATGACAGGCTTCGCACGCGTTGTCGAGATTCTCGCCGACGTCCCACAGCTCCTTGACGTCTTTTCTCTTGACGACGTCGAGCGCTTCGAGCGCGACATTTCTGAGCGCCTCGATTCGCGCGTTCCACTCCACGGGGTCCCGTTCGACCTTCCGAGCGATCTCGGCCGGTGACAATTCGACGGCGTCTGGTCCAGCGCCGTGGCTCTCGTCTCCGGGCGCCGCGAAGGGTCGCCGGATTTTGAGCAGATCCGCGCCTTCCGCAAGAGAGATCGCGCCAATGCGGATCTTGTTCCAGTCCTCCTCGGTCCTGGGCTCGACGTCAACAGTCCCGTGCTCGGTCACGGTGCTGCTGACGGCGTTGAAGATGTTGTCGGCCAATGGATCGATCATGTACTTCATCAATTCTCTAACCGACACGACCGGCTTGACGTCGCCCCAAAGCGCGGCTCCCTGTGGAGCATTGGTCGTTTGCGGAGGAGCCGGCACCTGCGACGAACATGCGGCCATCGTCGCGCTGAGGAGCACCAGTCCGGCGCGCGTGACAGCGACCTTCACGACCGGAAGTGTAAGCGGATCTTGCGGTTTGCGTACTTTGACAGTAACATTTCGGCCAGGCCGGAAGGCGGCCTACGGTCCGCGCAAAAGGGTCGAACCCACCAGAGCGCGCTTCAGCCCTGCCCTCGCTCGAATCCCTCCGGAAAAATGCAAAGGAGCGCCTGGTTGCCAGGCGCGGCACGAATCCTGGCGCGCAGCCCGGAGGATTCTCGAACTGCAAGCCGGGGCTGTGCCCTGGACTGATGCGGGGCGCGCACAAGGGGCCGACCGCGTGCTGCGACGACCATGCTAGACTCCCGGCCGGAGATCGGAATGCGAAGTCGGGCGGTCGGCGTTGGCGTCGGACTGATGGCGTTCGTGCTCGCGCTGCCTTGTGCGGCGCAGACGATTGTGGTCAAGGCCGCGCGGCTCATTGACGGGCGCGGCGGTCCGCCGCTCGAGCCCGCGATGGTGCTCATAGCGAGCGATCGGATCGAGGAAGTGGCCGCCACGCTCGCCGTTGCGCCCGGCGCTACCCTGATCGATCTCGGCGGCGCGACGATCCTTCCAGGGCTCATCGACCTTCACACGCATCTCACGGATCGCGACGACGTGCATTGGGAAACGGCGCTGACGACCACCACGCCTCCTGAGGCCGCATTGTGGGGCGCACGCAATGCCCGCGTGACGCTCATGGCGGGCTTCACGACGTGCCGTGACATGGGGCCGACCTGGCCGTACGTGGATGTGGAGCTGCGCAAGGCGATCGACGCCGGCGCAGTGCCAGGCCCGCGTCTGGTTGTCGCCGGCAACTACGTGTCGTCTACCGGCGGCGCCGGCGACGCCCGTCAGTTCTCCATATACCTCGATGTCCCGCTGGTACGCACGCTCGCCGATGGCCCGGACGAAATCGTCAAGGCGGTACGCACGAACTTCAAGTACGGCGCAGACTTCATCAAGATTCTCGTCACGGGGGCGGTGCTCTCCAAGGGGATCCAGCCCGGCGCGCAACAATACTCCGACGCGGAGATCCAGGCGGCTGTTACGGAAGCGAATCGCTGGGGGCGTCCGGTCGCAGCGCATGCGCACGGGGCGGACGGCATCAAAGCCGCCATTCGCGCCGGCGTCCGTACAGTCGACCACGGATCGTATCTGGACGATGAGGCCGTCGCGATGCTCAAGCAGAACCGCCGCACCTTCTACGTCCCGACGTTGGCGCTCGGATCGTACATACAGGAAGCGCGACACGTGCCGGAATCGGAAAAGGCGCGGGGGCGCGCGGTCAACGACATCGCGGAAGGGGGCTTCAAACGGGCGCTCGCCGCGAACCTGCCGATCGGGCTCGCAACCGACGCGCCCGTGATGCCTCACGGCCTGAACGCGCGCGAGATCGAATATCGCGTATCCCTCGGCGAGCCCGCAATGCACGCCATCGTCGCGGCAACGTCGCTCAACGCCGAGATTCTCGGCATGCAGGACCGCATCGGCTCGGTCACGGCCGGGAAGCTCGCCGATCTTATCGCGGTCTCGAACAATCCGCTGACGACGATTGGCGTCCTGCGTGACGTGCGCTTCGTGATGAAGGGCGGCGTCGTCTTCAAGGACGATCTGTCTCGCCGCACGTCCTCACCGACCAGATGAAGACCCGCCTCAAGGCGGCGCTCCGGCGCCCGCCTGGCGCTTACTGATTCGCACCGCTCGCGGAGGGCAGCGCAAACGCCACGATCTTCGACCCGGGCGGCGCGCCGAGAAAGCTGCCGCCGCCGGCCGCCACCACCACGTATTGGCGTTTGTCCTTGCCAAGAAATGTCATCGGGACGGTGTGCGCGCAGGCGTCGAGCTGGGTCTCCCAGATCTGTCCGCCGGTCTTCGAATCGAATGCCCGAAAACGGCAATCGATGGTCGCGCCGACAAAGATCAAGCCGCCCGCTGTCGCGATGCTGCCACCGACGTTGAGAGTCCCCGTATCGAATCCCTTCGCTTTGAGCGAATCAACCGACCCCAGAGGCACTTTCCACGCGATCTCGCCCCGGTTGACGTCAACGGCAACGAGCTCGCCAAACGGTGGTGCCGAACACGGGATCCTCGTTTCGGGGTTCCAGAACCGTCCGACCGGTCCGCCCCAGGGCGAGCGCCTGACCCAAGTCGCGGGTTCCCCGTCGCGGGCTGTCCCTTGGACCATCTTTGCCACCTGGCCAAGATTCATCACGTTCGTGAACACCATGCCGAGCGTCGGGTCATACGACAATCCATTCCAGTTGCCGCCGCCAAGCGTGCTGGGAAATGTCACCATCGTCCCGTCGACTCCGGGGGGCGTGTACGGACCGTTGGTGTACATCGCGTTGCTGTCCCACATCGCTTTGCAGTACTGCGCGTGGTCGGGCGTCAGAGTGTAGAAGTCTTTGGCCGGATCGAATGTGTTGCGCGCGAGCGGCGCGGGTTTGAGCGGGAACGGCTGGGTCGGCGACGTCTGTTCGCCCGGGACCGTACTCTGCGGAACCGGCCGCTCCTCGATGCCGAAGATCGGCTCGCCGGTCGTCCGATCGAAGATGAACAGCAATCCCATCTTCGTGATTTCGGCGACGGCTGGAATGGTGCGCCCGCTGCGCTTGACTTCGATCAACGTTGGCGCCGCGGGAGCATCGTAATCCCACAAGTCGTGATGCACGAGCTGCCGGTACCACTTCAGCTTTCCGGTCGAGGCCTCGAGAGCGACGAGGGAGTTGCCGTACAGGTTCGCACCCTTCCGGTCGCCGCCGTAGTAATCGGACGTCGGCGATCCGATCGGCGCGAACACGAGCCCTCGTGCCGCGTCGACAGTGAAGAACGACCAGACGTTCGTACCTGATCGACTCTTCCAGCTCTCGCCTTCCCAGGTGTCGACGCCTGGTTCACCGGCGCGCGGCACTGTGTGAAATGACCAGCGCAGCTTTCCTGTTCGAATGTCCCATCCTCGGATGTCGCCGTACAGCCCGAGACTCGGCGACTGTTCGCCGTTGTTGCCGCCGGTGATGACGAGGTCTTTATAGATCGTCGGGGGTGAGGTGAGGCTGAAGCCGCCGTCCACGTCACCGCGGACGCTCGCCTTCAAGTCGACGAAGCCGCCCTCCCCGAACCCGTCGGCCGGCCTGCCTCGTTCCGCATCGAGAGCCAGGAGCCGATCGCCGGACCCCGCCAGCACGCGCGGCGGCGCGCTGCGATCGCCTGGCCAGTACGCGACGCCGCGGCGGCTGACTGCGGCCGGCGCCGTGTATCGCCAGATGACCCGGGCGGTTTCGGGCTCGAGCGCGATCACATCGTTTCCTGCGGACACGTACATGATGCCGTTGACGACGAGCGGCGTGACCTGTATGCCGCGCGCACCCGTGTCGAAGGCCCACGCCTGGCGCAGGCGCGACACGTTGGCCGGCGTGATCTGCGTCAGCGGCGAGAACCGCGTCGCGCCGGCATCGTGATCATGCGATGGCCAGTCGTTCACGTCGTCGGCAAGCGGGGCGGCGGTCGCCGAGACCACTGCAACCAGAGCGGCAACCATGGCACGCATCGGACCCACGGCGCTTACGGGTTCACGGCGAACGAGTAAAGCGAATCGCCTGCCGCGAGGATGACGTACTGGCGGCCGTCGAGCATATACGTCTCCGCCGCGTTCGAGATGTTGCCGAGCCGAGCGTGCCAGAGCGGCTTGCCCGTCGCGACGTCGCGCGCAACGAAGTTGCCTCCGGCGTCCGCGCCGAAGATCAGGCGCCCCGCCGTCGTGAGCAGTCCCACCCCGCCCCCGGCATTAGTCGCGCTCGGATACTTCTGCTTCCAGACGACCTCGCCCGTCCGGTAGTCGATCGCCGCGAGGAAGGCTTCGCCGCCGAGGCCGACCTCCTCCTTGCCGCCCAGTCCCATCGCACCGCGCGGATCCGTCTCGGTGAGGTAGTACATCGCCCACGATTCGGAAAGCGGCACGTAGAACAGCCCCGTGTCGGGGCTGAACGCCGGCGGCGGCCAGTTCGCCGCGCCGCCATTGGCCGACGACACGAGCGCGCCGGCGATGTCGTGATCCTTCTTCGGGTCGCGAACCGGCTGGCCTTTCTCGTTCAAGCGCGGCAGCGCCCAGTTCACGGTGTTGGAGAACTTGCCGGTCACCAGGTGCTCGCCGGTCACGCGATCGAGCGTGAAATAGTACCCGTTCCGCGCGGCCGTGAGCACCAGCTTCCGCGGCCGGCCGCCCCACATCGCGTCGACAAGCACGGGGGTCTGCGCCGAATCCCAGTCGTGCGTGTCATGCGGCGACGTCTGGTAGTACCACACCATCTTCCCCGTATCGACATTGACGGCGATGAGCGCGCAGGTGAAGAGGTTGTCGCCTTCGCCGCGGACCTGCGATGTGTAGGCCGGAGTCGGATTGCCCGTGCCGGTGATGTACAGGTGCGTTTCGGGATCGTAGGCGCCCGGCACCCAGACCTGCGCTCCGCCGTGGCGTGCGGCGTCGAGATTCTTCCAAGTGTCGAGGCCCGGGTCGCCTTCGTTCATCGGCACCGTGTACAGCTTCCACTGCAGCGCGCCGGTCTCGGGATCGAACGACTGCAGAAACCCTGGCGCATCGAGGTCGTTGCCCGTGCCGACGAGCACGTGATCGCCGACGACGATCGGCGCCATCGTGGAAAAGTACTCTTGTGCGAAGCTGGCGATTTCCTTGTGCCAGCGCTCCTTGCCCGTGCGCGCGTCGAGGGAGATGAGATAGTCGTCCGGCGTCTCCATGTAGAGATAATTCCTCCACATGCCCATGCCGCGATTGCCGATGTGGTTGCCGCCCTTCGTCTTCCAGTAGTAGTGCCAGATTTCGCGCCCGTCGCGCGCATCAACGGCCCAGGCGTTGTCTGGTGTCGTGAAATACAGGATGCCGTTCACCGCGAGGACCGCGCTGCGGATGTTCGTCGCGCCGCCCGCGGCGAGCTGACCGTCGCCCTCGCCGCCAACGATCGTCGGCGCCGCCACCGTTCCCCTGCCACGTCCACGGCCCGGCCCGGGCCCGGCGCCCGGTCCGGCGGTGACGCGCGTCACCCACGCCAGCGACAGGTTCTTCACGTTCGACTGGTTGACTTGCGTCAGGGAGCTGTAGCGCCTGCCGCTGTAGTCGCCGGAATAGGTCGGCCACGATTCCCCGAGCGGGCGCAGGAGCTCCGACGGTTCGAGCCCCTCGCCGTGGCCTTGCGGCTTCGCCGCTTGCGCGCCGACGAGCGCGGGCGCCACGAGGGCGGCAACCATCAGTACGAGCCGCATGGTCGAGATGCGCGTCATGGGAGGCTCGCCAGGTAAGCCGTGACGTCATGGATGTCCTTGTCGGTGTACCCACCGAGCAGCTCGCGGTGAGGTTTGAGCGGATCGTGCACGTCGACCTTGGGGATTGTATCGCTGTCGCGGCGGAACGACCGCGTCGTCCCGTCGGTCTCCGCCACCGATACCGTGAACTCGTCGATTCGCACCAGCCGCCCTTCGTACTTTTCGCCCGAGGGCAACGTGACGGTTACGGTCACCGGCGGCGCGGCGCTCGGTGCGGGCCTATCAGCGCCGCGGCCGCGCCCGTCCCCGCCCGGCAGCAGCCACCATTGCTGCAGCTCGCGCGGATCGGGAAACTTCGACGCGATGCCTTTCAGATCGCCGGTCGGCGAATGGCACGACGCGCACTTCGCCGTGAAGTAGCGCTGGCCCGCCGTCGCGTCACCGGTCACGATGCTCGCCGGCCGCACGCGCGCCGGATCGCGGCTGTCGATCGTGAAGCTGTGAAGAAAGGCTGCGACCTCAGCGACCTGATCCGTGGTCAGGTTGAACCCGGGCATCCGCGGCGGACGCCCGTTCTGCACGACCTCCGCGACGAGTTCGCCGTGCTGATCGTCCTGCACCAGTTGCGACCGCAGCAGGCTCGGGCCCCCATCGCCGCCACGGGTATCGGCGCCGTGGCAGAACTGACAGTTGACGCTGTAGATCCCCTTTCCGCGCTCGATGACGGCGGGATCGGCCGGGAGCCGCTCGGGAAAGGCAGCCGCCGCGCCGCCGCGGCGGCCGCCCTGGCCCGGCGGCGGCTGCTGCTGTGCCTTGGCGCCGCTCGACAACACGGCGGTCATGACGCCGGCGGCCGCGAACGCGATAACGATCTTCATTAGAACAGGAGCTTAGCCGCAAACTGCATTTGCCGCGAAATGTTGTTGACGCCGCCCGTCGTGTCGGTGATCCGGCCAACGATATCCGCGGTCGTTACTGCCCGGCGGCGGCCGCGGCCGCGTCGAAACACATCGTCCGGAACAACGGCAACCATCGGCCGTGGGGCCATGTCCGTCCCCTGCCTTCCATCCTCTCCAACTCCAGCGCGAACAACGCGTTTTCGGGCCTTGTAATCGATTGCATATACTAGAAGTGGGCTCGAGTGCTGTCAACCGTTCTCCACTCGTCACCGGGCCGATGGTCAGACCGGTCCGGGGTGGCGAGCCGGCCGTCTCGTGAGCAGTTTCCCGCGGGCGGGTGATAGGATGCCGGCCGAGGTCTGGATGCGCACGCGTGCCTTTGGCCGGCTCGGGTGGCCGGTGTCCGAAGTCGGCTACGGGATGTGGGGCATGGGCGGGTGGACCGGCTCCGACGACGAGGAGTCGGCGCACGCGCTCGACGCCGCAGTCACCGCTGGCTGCAATTTCTTCGACACGGCCTGGGCCTACGGCGAGGGGCGCAGCGAACGGCTGCTCGGCGCGCTCGTCCGCCGGCATCCGGATCGGCGGTTATACGTCGCGACCAAGGTGCCGCCGAAAAACCGCCGATGGCCCGGCCGCGCCGCGACGTCCGCCGACGAGGTGTTTCCTGAAGATCACGTTGTCGAGTACGTCGCGAAAAGCCTGGAGAACCTGGGCCTCGAGGCGATCGACGTGTTGCTGCTGCATGTCTGGGACGACAGCTGGACCGCGGCCACCGGGTGGCGCCGCGCCGTCGAGCGACTGAAGCGCGAAGGCCGCATTCGCGCGTTCGGCATCAGCGTCAACCGGTGGGAGCCGGAGAATGTCCTGGCAGCGCTCGAAACCGGCCTGGTGGATTCGGTGCAGGTCGTCTACAACATCTTCGACCAGGCGCCGGAAGACGTGCTCTTTCCCGCGTGCCAGCGCCTCGGCATCGCCGTCATTGGGCGCGTGCCTTTCGACGAAGGAAGTTTGACCGGCACGCTGTCACCGGACTCACGGTGGCCCGATGGCGATTGGCGGAACATCTACTTCTCGCCGGCCCACCTCGCCGCGACGTTACCGCGCGTGGAGCGTCTCAAACACGTGGCGGCCGATCTCCATCTGTCGCTGCCGGAGCTCGCGCTGCGTTTCATTCTCTCGAACCCCGCGGTCACGACATCGATTCCGGGAATGCGGCGCGTGCAACACGTGGCCGCGAATGTCAACGCTGGCAGCGGCGACCGGTTGGCGCCTGCAGCGCTCGCCTCGATTCGCGAGCATCGCTGGGACCGCCGCCCCGACGATCGACCTTAGGGCGGCCTGTTCGCTCTTCGGTCTCTGACCGCTCAGCCCGATCGCGCTGTTCTGGGTGTAATCGATTGCACGATCAACGCGCACGGCTCGGCGCACTCTACACTTCAGTCCTCCGGCGTCGTGGCCGCGCGAGTCCGACCGCTACGCGAGTGCGGACCTGCAGTACGCCAGGCAGTTCTGGACTTCCCTGATCGGGTCAGATCCCTGCGGCACGTCGTACTCGAGCTCGATTGTCGCGGGCATCGTCCACTTACGCTTCCTGACGAGCTGCAGGATTTCGGCGATCGGCGTATCCCCCGTGCCCCACGGCAGGTTCTTCGCGCCGTGCTCGGGCGTCGTGCGATCCTTCAGATGAAAGCTGGCCACGCGCGCATGGTGTTTCTCGAGGAATTCGAGCGTCGAGCCGCCCATGTTGCCGCCGGCCACATAATGGCCGAGATCCACGTTCGCCATGTTGCCTTTTGAGAGAGCGAACGCTTGATCGAACACGTTCATGCCGCCCTGTGTGTGCGTGTGATAGGCAGCGTAGATCTTGTATTTCTCTGCAAACCCTCCGATACGCTTCAGCTGCTCCACATCGTCGGTCAGTTCCAGCGTGGTGTGGGTGCAGCCCAGAGCTTCGGCGACGTTGAAGACGTATTCCATTTCTTCGTCGGACATGCTCGGGTTCAAGCACTTCCAGGCATAAATCGTGACGCCTGCGTCGTTGTACTTCTTGCGCAAGGCCCTGTATTTGTCCATCGACACCGAGAGCCGCCACTGCTTCATCCGCGCCGTGGCTTCACGTTGCAGCGTCTGCTGCTCGGGTGTCGGCGGCTGACCACGCCGCCCACCCCCGCCGACCCGCGGCACTGCCGGCGCGCCCGCGAACTGCTCCGCCGGCCCGTTCATCAATTCGATCGCGCTGATGCCGGAGTCGACGACGTACTGGAGCGTGGCGTCGCCACTCTGGTCCGGCATGCTCCGATAGCTGTAGGTGATCGTGCCGACGCGGACGCCGTTAATTATCGAGTTCGGCCGTTCAGCGCCGCCGACGCGCGCCCGCCCGAGGATTCGGTCGACGAGCGTCGCGGCCGGGAGCGTCGAGAGCGCCAGCTTTCCGAAGTCGCGTCGCGTGTACTCCATCAGCTCAACCTCCGCGGCCCACGGGGGGACGGTGATGTAAACGATTACAGATGCTAACACGGAAGCCGCGGCCGCCAAGACTGATCCGCTCACGCCTGCCCTTCGAACAAATCTCGACCTTCGACCAGCGTGCGCATCTTGCGATCGACAACGCTGCGCTGCAACATCCAGAATCCACAGTCGGGATGGACATACACCAGCCGCTCGGGTCCCAAGACTTTCACAACCTGCTCAATCCGTTTGGCAATGAGCTCGGGGCTCTCAACCTCGTTGTCCTTGATGTCTACCAATCCCACCCCAAGACGGATGTCCGCGTTCAGGTCGGCAAACGTCGAGAGCTCGGCGTAGCCGTGCCGCGCGAATTCGAGCACCAGATGGTCGACGCGCAATGAATTGAGGAAGGGCAGCAAATCGCGCCAGAAGCCGCGAAGCTGAGGCTGTCCGCCATAGTTGCCGAAGCAGATGTGCACCGCCTTCTCGTTGAGAATTCCATCGAGCACGTAATTCAGCGCCTCGGCTGCCCAGGGCGCGTCTTCCGGAAAGCCCGCGATGCACGCTTCGTCCAGTTGGATCACATCCGCCTCGATCAGCTCCAGCTGTCGGCGCAGCACAACTGCAATATCCATCGCAAGCGCCGCAATGTCGGTATAAAAGCAATTCGTCAACACGCGAGCCAGCATGTGCGGGCCGGTGCACGTGAACTTGAACGGCAGCTTCGTCAGCGGCCGGGCGAACTCGTAATCGCGCGGCAGGTTCAGCGTGCCGTCCTGGATGGTGCTCACAACCATGCCTGCGCTGAGGAGGCGATAGAGGGAAGCGCGATCCGAGCGGAAGCGATCAAAGTCCGACAGCGAGAACTCCTTGCGAATGCCGCCCATTCGCGAGGCGAAATAGTCCACCATGCCGTTGGTCTCCGGATGGCTGGGATCAAACCGCATGAGCTCCCCATCGGTCACTAAATCGAGACCGGCGAGCTCCTGCGTCTTCAACACCGCCATGACGGCGTCGCGCAACACCAATCGTGAGGTGTTGCCAACCAGCCATGAGGGAACTGGATAGCTGCCGACCACCGTGGTTTTGATTCTCACTGGCATTCCTTTTCACCCAAGCCGCGGGTTGATCACGGACTCAATGTCGCGTCGACGTCCTGAAGAAATTGATGCTGACGGTGGCCAACTCGGACGGCGGAAACTTGCCCTGCAATTGCGTAACGGCGTGCAAACCGGCTTCCGCGGCGCAGTCGAGAAAGATGGGCAGCTCGACGAGGTATTGATCGGAAAAACCGTGCGTCGCGTCGTAGGCGACGGTCGGCGTTTTTTCGAGATTCGCCGCGGTCAGCGCCGGAGGCAACGTATGCAGCTCCAACACGAGCAGGCCGAACCGCCCCACATACGGCGCCCAGCGGCGCAGGTGCTGGACGAGATTCTGTTCCAGCTCATCGGCGCGAATCTCTTCGCCGAGGTGGGCAAATGCGCCGGTCGATCGGGCTGGGCGCGACCCGCGCACATAGCCGGCAGGCGCGACGTACGGACGGTTGTGGTCGAGAAACGAACGGACATGCAGCAGATCGTGAACATCCAAGCCCA